>JBGPXN010000043.1:0-31121 GCA_041492755.1 Methylomirabilia bacterium
ACCCGTTCGAGCGCCGGCTTCGCCGGCGCCATCCGCTTCCGGCTCCGCCGGTAGGGGGAGCGGCGGAAGCGGCGGTCGCTCCCCCCGATCCCACCCGTTCGAGCGCCGGCTTCGCCGGCGCCATCCGCTTCCGGTTTCCGGTTCCGCCGGTGGGGGGCATCGGGGGGAGCGGCGGTCGCTCCCCCCGCTCCTAAATAGTCTGGCGCATGGCCACCCGGGCGGGCAGGGTCTTGCCCCGCTCGCGGGCGATGCGCTCCAGCTCCGGCGGCAGCGCGAACCGGACGTCCTCCTCGACCACCCGCTCCTCTCGCACGGCGGCGCCGCGGCGGCGCAGGAATTCCACCGTCTGGGTGACGAGCACCTCGGGCGTGGAGGCGCCCGCGCTCACGCCGATGCGGCGGGCGCCCCCGAGCCACTCGGGGCGGATGTCGTTCACGTCGTTGATCAGATACGCACGGGTGCCCGCGGTCTGCGAAACCTCGACCAGGCGGATCGCATTGGAGCTGTTGGCGGAGCCGATGACGAGCAGCACGTCCACGGCGTCGGACACCTTCTTGACTGCGGCCTGGCGGTTCTGCGTCGCGTAGCAGATGTCGTCGCGGGAGGGGCCCACGATGTTCGGGAACCGGCGGCGCAGGGCCTCGATGACGTCGCGGGTGTCGTCCATCGACAGCGTCGTCTGGGTCAGGTACGCGACCTTGTTCGGGTTCGGGACGACGAGCCGCTCGGCGGCGTCGACGTTGGCGACCACGAAGATGCGGTCGGGGGCTTCGCCGAGCGTGCCGATCACCTCGTCGTGATCCCGATGGCCGATGAGGATGATCGAGTAGCCCTCGCGCGCGTACCGGATCGCCTCCAGGTGCACCTTGGTCACCAGCGGGCAGGTGGCGTCGATGGCGCGCAGGCGGCGGCGGCGCGCCTCGTCCCGCACGGCCGGCGCGATGCCGTGGGCGCTGAAGATGACCGTCGCGCCGTCGGGCACCTCGTCCAGCTCGTCCACGAAGATCGCGCCCTCGTTCCGGAGATGCTCGACGACGTGGCGGTTGTGGACGATCTCCTTGCGGACGTACACGGGCGGATCGCACACCGACAGCGCGAGCTCCACGATGTCGATCGCGCGCTCCACCCCCGCGCAGAATCCGCGGGGCCCGGCCAGGACGATCTCGGCAATGCTCTGGCTCATGTGCGTGCCCTCAGAGTCGAGGAGCGCCACGGCTTCGCCGGGGCGCTTCCGAGCGTTGGGGGTATGGGAGCCATGTCGGGGCCCCCATGTATACAATCGGTCCTTTCGAGGCCCCCTTTCCAATCAAATGGGCCATGTCGGGGTCCCCCACTCAGTGGAAGAAGAAGGAGAGCCCCACCACGCCGGTGTTGGCCTCGAAGCCGCGATTGGGCCGGGCGGTGTTGCCGTTGGAGATGTGCGTGTAGCGGTAGCCGCCGTACAGGGCCGTGCTGTCCGTGAGGAACACCGCCGCGCCCAGGCCGCCGAAGAGCTGGAACGCGAAGGACGAGTTGATCTCGCGCACCTCGAGGTCCGTGCCCCCCGCCGCCGCGCCGAGCTCCACGTACGGGACGAGCCCGTCGATCCAGAGGAAGTGGTACCGGGTGGCGATGGCGAGTCCGGCATAGGTCGCGTCTTGCGGTTCGGTATAGCGGAGCGCGATGGCTTCGAGGCCCACCTCGAACGCGCCGTGGAGCGCGCCCGAGCCGGTGGGACCGAACGGCAGGATGCCCGCGCGCACGCCACCCAGGAAGAACTCGATGTCGCTCTGGAGGTTGAACCCTTCGAGGTTGAACTGTTTGCCGTAACCGCCCTCGAAGGACAGGATGACGGTGTTCTTCTTGAAGATCTGCTCTTCGTCCCAGGCGGCCGCGGGCACGACGGAGAGGAGGACGAGAGCGACGGCGAGGAGCAGGGCTCGGCGACCCGTCATGGCTCGATCAGTACCTTCAATGCGCCCCCCCGGGACATGAGTTCGAGCGCCTCGCGGACCGCATCGAGTCCCATCCGGTGGGTCACCAGCCCGTCCGGGACCACCGCCTGTGACTCGAGCAGCTCTACCGCCCGCGCGATCAGCGCCGGGGTATGGTGAAAGGCCCCGACGAGGTTCAACTCCTCGTAATGCACTCGCCGCGTGTCGAGGGAAATCGTGGTCCCCGGTGCGCAGCCCCCGAAGAATACCACAGTGCCTCCCCGACCCACCGTTGCCACGGCCTGTTCCCAGACCTCCGGTCGGCCCGTCGCGTCGATCACCACGTCGGCGCCGCGAGGTCCGACCTCGCTCCGCAATTGCTCCAGTCCGCCCGGGGTCGCCGTGGCGTCCAGGCATTCCGCGACCCCGAGAGCGCGCACGACGTCCAGCCGCCAGCCGCCCTTGCCAACGAGGATCACGCGCGCCTTGCGGATGGCGGCGGCCATCGCCAGCAAGCAGCCCAGCGGTCCGTGGCCGAAGATCACGACGGTCTGGCCCGGCTCGACCCGCCCGCGCTCGACACCGAGCAGGGCGCAGGCGAGCGGCTCCGCGAACGCCGCCCGCGCCGCCGACACCGTCCCCAGTCGCACCACGTTTCGGGCGACCAGGCGCGGCGGCAGCGCGATCGCCTCGCCGTACGCGCCATTGACGAAGAGCAGGTCCTCGCAGAGGTTCGGGCGCCCCCCGCGACACGACGGGCACGCGCCGCATGGCGCCGAGTTCGCCGCCACGACCCGGTCGCCCTCGCGCACCGCGGGCACGCCCCGGCCGACGGCGGTCACCGTGCCCGCGAACTCGTGACCGAACACCGTCGGTACGTGGGGGATCATCACCGGGTGGCCGCGCCGGAGCGTCTTGACGTCAGTGCCGCACGTGAGGGCGGCGTCGATGCGCATCACGACCTCGCCCGCGGCCGGGGTCGGCCACGGCACGTCCTCGTAGCGCAGATCTCCGGGGCCGTGGAAGACCATCGCCCTCATGGCGTGACGTAGACCTTCAGCGCCTGCCGGCGACGCATCAGCTCGACACCGGCCGCCAGCTCCGCGAGCGGCAGGCGGTGGGTGATGAGCGGCTCGACGGTCACGTCGCCACGCGTGATGAGTCGGAAGGATTCGACGAGATCGGCGGGCGACGACGAGTACGTCGTCGTCAGCGTGATCTCGCGATGGTAGATCGACTGCAGCGGAACGGGCAGGCCGTCGCCAGCGCCGCCCGCGAAGAAGTGCAGCGTGCCGCCGTCACGCACGACGCTCATGGCCCACGGCAGCACGGCCGCTCCCCCGCCCGTCACCAGCACGTGATCGGCGCCGCGCCCATCGGCGTGCGCGCGCACGGCGGCGGCCGCCGCGTCGGGACCTTCCGCATCGGCGGCGCCCAGGCGGCGGGCGAGGTCGAGTCGCTCCGCGATCGGATCCACGCCGACGACGGCGGCGCCCGCTCGCGCGTAGAGCTGCACGAAGAGATTGCCGACGGAGCCGAGCCCGACCACGGCCACGGTGTCGCCGCGCTCCACCCGACTGCGTCGCACCGCGCGCACGCAGCACGCGAGCGGCTCCACGAACGAGGCGGCTTCGTCCGACACCGCGGGCGGGATCCGGAACGTCGCGTGGCGGACGTTGGCCGCCGGCACGCGGATCATCTCCGCGAAACCACCAGGGTCGAGGTTGCTCGCCTTGAACCCGCGACACATCGACGGGCTGCCGCGCCGGCAGTAGTGGCAGGCGCCGCACGGCACGTGATGCGCGGCCACCACCCGATCGCCCACCACCGGCGTTTCGCCGCTGGCCAGGGGGCCGATCGCGTCGCCGACCTCGACCACGTCGCCCACCAGCTCGTGGCCGAAGACGGCCGGGCGCGTGGGCGCCGCCTCGACGAGCTTGGCGATGTCCGACCCGCAGAGACCGCAGCCGCGCAGCCGGAGCAAGAGCTCGCCGGCCCCGGCGCGCGGGCGCGGCCAGTCCTCGACGCGGAGCGCGTCGCCGCCGCGGAAGACGACCGCTTTCATGCCGCCATCGGGGCCGCGGTGGTCCGGCCGAGCCGGCCGTTGAGCCAGCAGCGGAGCGCGATGGCGATCTTGCGGGCGGCCGGAACGCTCACCCGCTCGCCGAACACCCGGAAGCGGCGCGTTTCGATCTCGGCCAGGAGCGCCGCGTAGATCTGTCCCATGATCTCGGCCGCGACGAGCGCGCGCGCGTCGGCCACCGGAAAGGCGTGGCGAGCGGTCCGGTAGAAGTCCCGCGCGCGCGCCGCCTCGTGGCTCATCAGCCGAACGAACCCATCGGTGTAGCGGCCGGCGGCCAGGTCGTCGTTGCTCACGCCGAACCGGCGCAGGTCGGCCTGGGGAAGGTAGACGCGGCCGGCCCGCGCGTCGGCGCCGACGTCGCGCAGGATGTTCGTGAGCTGCAGGGCGACCCCGAGGTTGACCGCGTAGTCCCGCGCGCGCGGATCGGTGTAGCCGAAGATCTCGATGGCGCACAGCCCGACCGCGGAGGCGACCCGGTAACAATACGGATAGAGGTCATCCATGGTCTCGTAGGCGCGCCGGTCGAGGTCCATCTCGCAGCCGTCCACGATGGCCTCCAGCGCCGCGCGCGGAATCGGATACGCCGCCACCGCCGCGGCCAGTCGCTGGGCGATGGGATGCGCCGGGGCCGGGGCCGCGGGCTCGAAGCAGCGGCCGACGACCGCGCGCCAGTCGGCGAGCTGACGACGTTGGGTGGCGGCGTTCGCGCCCCGCTCGGCGCCGAGATCGGCGACGTCGTCGACGGTCCGGCAGAACGCGTAGACGGCGTAGAGGGCATCGCGGCGGGGGCGCGGCAGCGTGAGAAAGGCGTAGTAGAAGTTGGATCGGCTGCGGCGCGTGAGCTGGGACACGAGCGCGGCCGCGTTCACGACGCCACCCCGACACCCACTCGCGCAAGTGTGGCATAGCCATGCGTCGAAAACCACTCGACGGCCTCGCGCAGCGCCTCCCGCACGTCGGTCTGCGGCAGCCCCAATTCGGCCACCGCCTTGGCCGGACTGAAGAACATGCGCTTGCGCGCCATGCGGACGGCCGTCAACGACACTCGCGGGGTGCCGCCGCCGGCGCGCGCCAGCCCCTCCAGGCACGCCGCGCCCAGCCACGCGACCGCGTACGGCATCCGCCAGCGCGGCGCCGGCCGCCCGGTGATCCCGGCCAGCAGGTCGAAGAGCTCCCAAAGCGTGAGGTTGGCGTGGCCGAGGATGTAGCGCTCCCCGACCCGCCCGCGCGCGGCGGCCAGCAAATGACCACGGGCGACGTCGCGCACGTGCACGACGTTGAGGCCGGTGTCGAGCGAGGCGATCATCCGCCCGCGCATGAAGTCGACGACCATCTCGCCCGTCGGGGTGGGCTTGACGTCCCACGGCCCCACCGGCGCCGACGGATTGACCACGACGACCGGCAGCCCCCGCGCGGCGAAGTCGAGTGCGACCCGTTCGGCGAGAAACTTGGACGACTTGTACGGCCCGACCATGTCGGCGAGGACGGACGGCGTATCTTCCGTCCCCGGGCTGCCGTCCGACGGCAGGCCGAGGGCGCCGACGGTCGAGGTGTAGACGATCCGGCGCGCGCCCGCCTCGCCAGCGGCCTCCAGCACGGCGCGAGTACCCTCGACGTTGGTGCGATACAGCGCGGCGGGATCGCGCGTCCACAGCCGGTAATCCGCGGCGACGTGAAACACGGGGTCGGCGCCCTTCGACGCCCGCGCGAGCGAGGCGCGATCGAGCAGATCGCCCTCGGCGATCTCGACCTTCAACCCGGCCAGCGCGCGCCGGTCACCGCCGGGACGGGCCAGCACGCGCACCGTCGCGCCGTCGTCGAGCAGCGCGCGCACGACGTTGGCGCCGACGAAACCGGTGCCGCCGGTGACCAGCGCCGTGCTCACGCGCGCGCCACCCGCGCCACCGCGGTGGCGACGGTCCGGATCGCGGCGGCCGTCCCGCGCCCGAGCGCGACGGCATCGGCGAGCCGCGCCGGCTCGGTCAGGACGAGCCGCAGTGCGCCCGCCGCGCGCACCCGACCGTCGTCGCCCACCAACCGCGCCAGGGCCGGCGACACGCCGAAGTCGGCACCGTCGGACACGGCGCGAACGACGGCCGCGCGCAAGCCTTGCGCCTGTGCCCATTCGAGGATGGGCGCGGACTCCATGTCGATGGCCACGGCACCGGAGGTGAGCCACAGGCGCGATTTGTCGGCGGCGGTCGACACCACCTCGCTGACGGTGAGCACGGTGCCGGCGCGCGCCAGCGGGGCGGCCGCGGCCGTGGCGTACGTCGTCCCGTCTTCAGTCCGGACGGTGTCGGGGACCACGAGATCGCCCACGGCGAGCTGCGGCGCGAGCGCGCCGCAGGCGCCGGCCGCGAGCACGAGCGCCGGGCGCCGCCACGCCGCGGCGCGCGCGGACAGGTACGCGGCGCGGAGACCGACGCAGGCGACTTCGATGGCGCCGCTCAGGTAGTGCGGCCACTGGGCGCCGGGAACGGAGCTGAGGCTCAGGTGACGGGCGAGGCCACGGGCCTCGACGTCGACGGCGGTGAGCACGAGGACGTGCGTCACGCGCCCGGCTTGGCCGCGCTCTCCGCCTTCCGCTGCCGCCAGGCTTCCCAGGACTTCCCGGCCGCCGTGTCCTTGCCCGTGAAGGCGATCGCGCGGATCTCCGCGTAGCGGAAGGTGTGCGAGCCGCCCGTGCCGTCGAAGACCTGCACGAAGGGCTCGGGGACGGCGCGGTTGCGGTTGTAGAGGTAGCCGGTCAGCACCGCGCCGTGGATGGGGGTGAGCGTGACGTCGCCCCGGTAGTCGAAGGCGAGATCGATCAGCTCGGCGAGATGGGCAGTATCGTGGATCTCGGGCGCCCAGCCCTCGAGCGTACTTTCGGGTTCCGCGCTCACAGTCGGCTCGTGACCGTGGCCACGACGGTGTCCCGGAAGCCCCGCCACGATCCGAAGGTGTGGTCGACCGCGCTCGGCTCGTACCCGCAGTGCACCATGCAGTCGCGGCACTTGGGATTGCCGCTGCGGCGGCCGTACTGGTCCCACGCCGTCTCCTCCATCAGCTCACGGAACGTCGCCGCGTAGCCCTCCTGGAGGAGGTAGCAGGGCCGCTGCCAGCCGAACATGTTGTAGGTCGGATTCCCCCACGGCGTGCACTCGAAGTCCTGCTTGCCCATGAGGAACCGGAGGAAGAGCGGCGACTGATTGAAGCGCCAGCGCCGGCGCGGCTTGTCGAGGATGGCGGAGAACAACTCGTTGGCGCGGCGGCGGCGCAGGAAGTGCTCCTGGTCGGGCGCTTTCGAGTAGCTGTACCCGGGCGAGATCATCATGCCCTCGACGCCCAGGTCCATCATCTCGTCGAAGAACTGCCGCATCCGCAGCGGCGACACGCCGTCGAACAGGGTGGAGTTCGTCGTCACGCGGAACCCGCGGCGCAGCGCCGCGCGGATCGCCTCCCGCGCCTGGTCGTAGACGCCGTCCCGGCACACCGCCTCGTCGTGCTCCTCGCGCAGGCCGTCCATGTGCACGCTGAACGAGAGGTACTTCGACGGCTCGAACAGCCCCTCGTCGAGCTTGTCCTTGAGGAGAATGGCGTTGGTGCACAGGTAGACGTACGTGCGCCGCGCCACCAGCGCCCGGACGAGCGGGCCGATCTCGGGATACATGAGCGGCTCGCCGCCCGGGATGCTCACGATCGGCGCGCCGCACTCGTCCACCGCGCGCAGGCATTGCTCGACGCTCAGGTGGCGTTTGAGGATATGGGCCGGATACTGGATCTTGCCGCACCCGGCGCAGGCGAGATTGCAGCGGAACAGCGGCTCGAGCATGAGAACCAGCGGGTAGCGCTTGCGCCCGGCCAGCTTCTGCCGGAGCACGTACGAGGCCACGGCCCACATCTGAGAGACCGGAACGCTCATACCCTCTCCATCTCCCGTCGCGCCGGCGTCGCGGCGGCGCCGGCCCGGCGCGACACCAACCACAATGACAGGGCGAGCAGTGCGTGCAGCGCCCCGCCGATGGCCGCCAGCAGCCACTCACCGATCCACGCGGTCACGACCAGATTGAAGGCGAGCACGGCGTAGTATAGCGCGACGCCGGGGCCAGGACGTCGCCCCCTCGGGCCTCCCGCGAGCCGGTACGCGAGCACGCCGGCCGTGCCCACCACCCACCAGCCCAGGAAGTTCGAGAGCGGCACGCCGAAGTAAGCGCCGCCGTGCGGATAGTAGAAGATCCGCCCGAGAAACCAGCACTCCCCGCGCACGGCGAGCGGATCGATCACCACGTCGAGCGCCATCATGAGGAAGCCGGCGAGCACGGCCAGACCGACCGAGAGGGAGGTCCCGACCTGCGTCTCGGCGCGCGGCGGCGGCGCCGCGCCGCGGACCAGCCGGGCCAGGCAGAACGCCGCGTAGGCGAGAAACGCGAAGGACAGCGAGTCCATGAACGGCACGTCGGCGATGAAGAGCTCCTGGCCCCGCGTCGTTCCCGTGTAGCGGTAGAGGCCGAAGGGCACGCCGATCCGCGTCGAGGAAAACTCGGCCAGCCACGCCAGCGGCCAGAGCATGCCCCCGAAGAGCAGCGTCCGCCGCCAGCCGAGATCGGCGATCCCGGCGACGAGGAAGGCGACGAGAAATCCGAAGACGTAGGGACGGAGAAGGACGGTGCCGAGCAGGAGATCCATCGCGGTTCCGTCAGCCGAACCCGCATGTTACCATCCCCGGTCGTGACCACCGTCGACGCCGCTCTTGCTCGCGCGCAGACGCATCTTCTCCAGCTCCAGCAAGCGGACGGGCACTGGATCGGGGAGCTGGAGGCGAATACCACCATCACCACCGAGTACCTGCTGCTCTGTCACCTCATCGATCGGGTGAACCGCGAGCGCGAGCGCAAGGCCGTGCGCTTCATCCGCCGGCGGCAGCGCGCGGACGGCGGCTTCGACCTGTTCCCGGGCGGCCCCACCAATCTCTCCGCGACCATCAAGGCCTACTTCGCGATGAAGCTGGCGGGGGTGCCGATCGACGAGCCGGCGATGGCGCGGGCGCGCGCGCAGATCCTCGAGATGGGCGGGCCGGTGAAGGCCGACGTCTTCACCAAGATCCAGCTCGCCCTCTTCGGGGAGTACGACTGGAACGGCATTCCGGCAATGCCGGTCGAGATCATGCTGTCGCCGCCCTGGTTCTTCTTCAACATCTACGAGGTCTCGTACTGGTCGCGCACGGTCATCGTGCCGTTGCTCGTCATCATGGACCGCAAGCCCGTGAAGTGGCTGCCGTCGCACCAGTCCCTGGACGAGCTGTGGCCGGTGCCGCCGGAGCGGGCCAGCTTGCGCTTCCCGCGGCTGCCGGCGCCGTTCTCCTGGCGCGCGCTGTTCTGGAAGAATTTCTTCATCGAGGTCGACGACGGCCTCAAGATCTGGGAGCGCTTCTCGCCGCGCCCGCTGCGCAAGCGCGCGGTGGAGGCGGCCCGCGTGTGGCTGGAGGAGCGCCTCGCCCTGCCCGGCGGCCTCGGCGGCATCTTTCCGGCGATGGCGAACTCGATCATCGCCATGCGGCTGCTCGGGTATCCTGACGAGCACCCGCTGATCACCGGTCAGCTCAAGCAGATCGAGGCGCAGGCGGTGGAGACCGAGGACGAGATCCGGTATCAGCCCTGCTTCTCCCCGGTCTGGGACACCGGGCTCGCCCTCAATGCGCTCGTCGAGAGCGGGCTGCCCGCCGATCATCCCGCGCTCCGCCGGGCCACCGAGTGGCTGCTCGACCGGCAAGTCCTCACGCCCGGCGACTGGCAGGTGAAGCGGCCGTACGTGCAACCGGGCGCGTGGGCGTTCCAGTACGACAACGACTACTATCCCGATCTCGACGACACCGCGGTGGTCCTGATGGCGCTCGAGAAGATCGCGGCGCTCGATCCCGATCGCGTGCGGACGGCCAAGGAGCGCGGCCTCGGCTGGTTGCTGGGCATGCAGGGGCAGGACGGCGGATGGGCGTCCTTCGACGCCGACAACAACCGCCTCTACCTCAACAACATCCCGTTCGCCGACCACGGGGCGCTGCTCGACCCGTCCACCGCGGATCTCACCGGGCGCGGCCTGGAGCTGCTCGGCACGTTGGGCTACCGGCCGGAGTTCGAGCCCGCGGGCCGCGCCGTGCATTTCCTGCGGCACCAGCAGCGGCACGACGGCCCCTGGTACGGGCGCTGGGGCGTCAACTACGTCTACGGCACGTGGTCGGTGCTCCGCGGCCTCGGCGCGCTCGGCGTGGACCCGCGCCACGAATACGTCCGGCGCGCCGTGCGCTGGCTCGAGCGCCATCAGAACGACGACGGCGGCTGGGGCGAGTCGTGCGAGAGTTACGACGATCCGGCCCTGGCCGGGCGCGGGCCGTCGATGCCGAGCCAGACGGCGTGGGCGCTGCTCGGTCTGATGGCGGTGGGCACCACCCAAGGCCCCGCGGTCGAGCGCGGCATCGAGTACCTGCTCGCGACGCAGCGGCCGGACGGTGGCTGGGACGATCCGTTCTGGAGCGGGACCGGCTTCCCGCGGGTGTTCATGCTGAAGTACCACCTGTACGCGAAGTACTTCCCTCTCTGGGCGCTGGGAGTCTATCGCCGCTCCCTCCATGGCTGAACCCACCGCGCTGCCGCTCCGGCCGTTCGAGGCGGTCGGCCGCTGGACGATCTTCGTGGTGGAGTCTCTCGGTCGCTTCGGGGCGTTCTTCGGACTCGCCCTCGTGTCCATGGTCACGCCGCCCTTCAAGCTGCGGGCGTTCGTCGGCCGCATCCACTACGTCGGCTTCAACTCACTGTTGATCATCCTGCTCACCGGCGCCTTCACCGGAATGGTGCTCGGCCTGCAGATCTACTTCACGCTGTCGCGCTTCGGCTCGGAAGCGTTCCTGGGCCCCGCCGTCGCGCTGTCGCTCATCCGCGAGCTCGGTCCGGTGCTGGCCGCGCTCATGGTCACCGGCCGCGCGGGCTCGGCCCTCACCGCCGAGATCGGCATCATGCAGATCACCGAGCAGATCGACGCGCTCACCGTGATGGCGCTGAACCCGTTCCGCTACCTGGTGACGCCGTCGATCCTGGCCGGCCTGGTGACCTTCCCGATGATGACGGCGCTGTTCGACGTGGTGGGGATCTTCGGCGGTTACCTGGTCGGCGTGCGGCTGCTCGGGCTGTCCGAGGGCACGTACTTCGGCGAGATGCAGACGTTCGTCGACATGGGCGACATCATGATGGGCTTCTGGAAGTCGCTGAGCTTCGGCGTGATCGTCACGTGGGTGGCCACCTACAAGGGCTTCCACGTCGGGCATGGGGCCGAGGGGGTGGCGCGCGCCACCACGCAGTCCGTCGTGCTGGCCTCCGTTCTCATCCTCGTCTGGGACTACTTCCTGGGCACGGTCCTGCCGTGAGTGCGCCGGCGCCGGCCGTGATGACCTCGGTGTTGCCGTGATCAAGGTGGAGGGGCTGCGAAAGTCCTTCCGCGGCCAGGAAGTGCTCAAAGGTGTGGACCTGGAAGTCCCCACCGGCTCGATCACGATCATCATCGGCCGCAGCGGCGGCGGGAAGTCGGTGCTCCTCAAGCATCTGCTCGGGCTGATCCGCCCGGACGCGGGGCACATCCTGGTGGACGGCGAGGACCTGACCGCGCTCAACGGCGCCGGCTTCGACCGGATCCGCGAGCGCTACGGCGTGGTCTTCCAGGGCGGCGCGTTGTTCGACTCGCTGACCTGCGCGGACAACGTGGCCTTCCCCCTCCGTGAGCGGCTGCGCCTGCCGCGGGCCCAGATCACCGCGCGCGTGGCGCGCGCGCTGGCCCAGGTCGGCCTGGAGGGCGTCGAGAAAAAATACCCGGCCGAGATCTCGGGCGGCATGCGCAAGCGCGTGGCCATCGCGCGCGCGCTGGTGACCGAGCCCGAGATCATTTTCTTCGACGAGCCCACCACCGGGCTCGATCCCATCCTCGTCAACACGATTCACGGGCTCATCCTCGAGCTGCACCAGCGCTTGCATTTCACGGCGGTGGTGGTGAGCCACGAGATCCCGGAGATCTTCGAGATCGCGGACACGGTGGCGATGCTGGCCGATGGCCGCATCGCGGAGTCGGGGCCACCGGCGGCCATCCAGGCCTCGGCGAACCCCGTGGTCCGACAGTTCATCCGCGGCGAACCCGAAGCTCGTAGCCACTGACGGGCCGGGACCAGGAGGGCGTCATGGAGCGGACGAAGGTCAACATCGCGGTCGGGCTCTTCGTCGTCGTGGGCATCTTGGCAGCGGGATACCTTTCGATTAAACTCGGCAAGGTTTCGTTCCTGGGCGGAAACGGCTACATCATCAGTGTCGATTTCCCGTCGGTCGGAGGTCTGAAGACCGGCTCCACCGTCGAGATTGCTGGAGTCGAAGTGGGCCGGGTTGATACGATCGGCCTCGCCGATTATCAGGCCCGGGTGCTTCTCCGGATCAGGCCGGGAATCCTGTTGCAGGAGGATGCGATCGCATCGATCAAGACGAAGGGCTTGATCGGTGAGAAGTACGTGCGTATCAGTCCGGGGGGCTCGGACAAGATCATCCCGCCGAACGGGCGGATCCGCGAAGTCGAAGCCCCCGTCGATTTCGAAGAGCTGTTGTCGAAGTACATCTTCGGCAAGGTCTAGGGCCGTAAAGGTCTACGACCGCATCGGGGGCGGAGGGCGAGGATGAAGGGGGCTTGGCATGGCGGCGTGCTGGCAATGGCGGTCTCAGTGCTGGTTGGCTTCCTGGCCTCGACCCCGGCGGCCTGGGGCGGCCCTCCCACCGACCAACTCCGGGCGAGTATCGACCGGGTGCTGAAGACGCTGGAAGATCCCGAGCTCAAGAAGGAGAGCCGGGCTCGCGAGCGCCGGAAGATGGTCCGCAAGGTCGCCGAGGACATCTTCGACTTCTCCGAAACCGCGAGACGATCGCTCGCGATCCACTGGCATGGCCGGACGCCGGCCGAGCGTGACGAGTTCGTCCGGCTCTTCGCCGACCTCCTCGAGCGCTCCTACATCTCCAAGGTCGAGCTCTTCAGCGGCGAGAAGATCGCCTTCGGCGGCGAAATCATCGACGGCGATCAGTCGCTGGTGCGGAGCAAGATCATCACCAAGCAAGGGACGGAAGTTCCCGTCGACTACCGGATGCACAAGCGCGGCGAGCGCTGGCTGGTCTACGACGTCGTCATCGAGGGCGTGAGCCTCATCTCGAACTACCGCACCCAGTTCAACAAGATCATCCAGACCTCCTCCTACCAGGAGCTCGTCAAGAAGATGAAGAGCAAGCAGGAGCAGGCTCAGGAGGAGGAGAAGCGCACCTCCCAGAAACTGTAGTGAAGAGCAGCGAGCTTCTCGGTCTCCTCGACGAACATCGCTTCGACTTCTTCGCGGGCGTCCCCTGCTCCCTGTTCCAGGGGCTGATCACCGCCCTCGAAACCTCTTCCGGCCCCGCCCGGCCGTACGTGGCCGCGGTGCGCGAGGACGTGGGGGTGGGTGTCGCCGCCGGCGCGTGGTTCGCCGGGCGGCGCCCGGCCGTGCTCATGCAGAACTCCGGGCTCGGCACGAGCATGAACGCGCTCGCCTCGCTGACGCTGCTCTACGGACTGCCCGCCCTGCTGCTGGTCACGTGGCGGGGGCACGGCAAGGACGCGCCCGAGCACGTCCTCACCGGTCGGATCACGCCCGCGCTTCTCGAGCTCCTCGGCATTCCGCATCGTGTGCTCGCTCCGGCGTCGACGGCGGCCGATCTGGCCTGGGCGACGGCCGAGATGGAGCGGCGATCGGGACCGGTCGCGCTGGTCGTGCCGCCGGGACTCCTCGAGGCCGCCCACGGTGACGACGCGCCCTCCGCCGTCGTGGCCAAGGCCGATGCGGTCCCGCGAATGGACGGCACCGTGCTGGTGCCGCGATTGTCGCGTCTGGCCGCGCTCCGGGCCGCGGTGGGCACGCTCGGACGCGAGCCGGTCGTCCACGCCAACGGCTACATCTGCCGCGAGTCGTTCTCCGTCGCCGATCGCCCGCAGAACTTCTACATGATCGGCTCCATGGGCATGGCCGCACCCATCGGCCTCGGCCTCGCGCTGGGACGCCCGGACCGGCCGTCGGTGGTGTTCGACGGTGACGGAAATTTGTTGATGAGCCTTGGCGTCCTCGCCAACGTGGCCGCGCTCCGCCCCGCGAACTTCGTCCACTGCGTCTTCGACAACGAGGTCTACGGGTCGACGGGCAACCAGCGCTCCCCCTCGGGCCACGTCCGGCTCGATCGTCTCGCCGCCGCCGCCGGGTATGCGTCGGTCGCCACCGCGACCGCGGCCGATGAGATCGCCGACCACATGCGCCGGATGCTCCGGACGCCCGGGCCGCACTTCCTGCTCGTGAAGGTCACCGCAGAGGAGACCGAGGTGCCGCGAATCCCCCACACCACCGAGGCCATTCGCGACCGGTTCCGCGCCAGCGTACTGGCATCATGAACGCGATCATCCTGTGCGCCGGCGTCGCCCGCCGGCTGGCTCCGCTCACCGACCAAACCCACAAGTGTCTGCTGCCCGTGGGCCACCGGCCGACGCTGACCCACATGCTGTACGCGCTGGAGTCCGTCGGGGTCCACGAGTCGACGCTCGTCGTCGGGCACTGCGCGGAGCAGATCCGGCAGGCCGCGGGAACGCAGATCGGCCGGATGCGGGTCAGCTACGTGGAAAATCCACAATACACGAAGGGCTCGGTCCTCTCGCTGTACGCGGCCCGGACGCGCCTCACCGAACCCGTGCTCATCATGGACGCCGACGTGATCTTCCCGCGCGAGTTCCTGCGCCGGCTGCTGCGGGCGCCCGCGCCCAGCGCGTTCCTCGTCGACCAGGGCTTCCAGGACACCGGCGAAGAGGTGAAGTTCTACACGCGCGGCGACCGGGTCATCGCCCTCGGCAAGAAGGTGATGCCGGAAAGCTGGGAGCAGGTCGGCGAGGGGATCGGCTTCTTCAAGTGCGGGGCCGAGGCGGGATTCGAGCTCGTCCGGCTGCTGGCGCGTGTCATCGCCGAGAGCGACGGGCTGAGCGAATACGAGGACGCGTTCAACCTGCTCGTCCAGGACCATCACGTGGGGTGGGTCGACGTGACCGGCTTGCCCTGGACCGAGATCGACTTCGCCGAGGATCTGCGCCGGGCCCGGGACGAGGTGTGGCCGCTCGTCGCGCGGCTCGACGGCGCGTGATCCGCGACGCCGTTCTTTATCTCGGCACCGCCGACGACGCCCGCACCGCTCTCCTCCCGCTCGCGGGCCGTCCCCTCGCCTTCCGCGCCCTCGCCGCTGGCATCCGGGCCGGCCTCCGCGTCGCCATTCCGCCGGCCCTCCGCGTGCCGGCACTGGAACGCGCGGTCGCCGCGAGCACGCGGGCGCGCGACGGCGCCGTCTGGCTGACGCCCGCCACCACGCCGCCGGCCAGCGGTGTCCTGCTCGTGCCCGCCGCCGCGGCGGTGACGCCGGCCGGGCTCCGCGCGCTCATGGCCGGCGATCCTCCGCGGATCCTTTCCGCCTCGATGGATTCGCCGGCGCCGGTCGTCAGCGTCGATGCCGTCCTCGCGCAGTCGCTGTGGCCCGACGTCTGCGGCGGCCGGCCGATCGCCGGCGCGCTCGCCCGCGCGCTTCGAGACAAGCCGCCGGCGGTCGAGCCTGCGGCCGCGCGGTACCGGCACGTCACCACGCCGGCCGACGTCCGTGAGGCGGAACACGAGCTCGAGCGCGAAGTCGGCGCGGCGGTCGACACGTGGTTCGATCGAAACTTCCATCGCCGACTCGCGCGTCCGGTCACCCGGCTCGCCATTGCCGCCGGCATCGGTCCCAACCAGGTCAGCGTGGCCAGCGTCGGGGTCGGCTTCGCCGGCGCGTGGTGCCTCTGGAACGCCACGCCCGGTCTTGCCCTCGTGGGCCTGGCCCTCTACGCGACGTCCGTGGTCTTCGACCACGCGGACGGGCAGGTCGCACGCCTGACCCTGACCGAATCCCGACTCGGCGAGTGGCTCGACGTCCTGAACGACACGCTCGTCCACGCCGCCCTCGTCCTCGCCATGGGCGTGACGACCGGTGGCGCGAGCATCGTGCTCGGCCCGATCGCCGCCGCCGGCGTCTTCGGCAGCTCCGCCACCGCCAAGACCGCAACCCGTTCCACGACACCCGGCGTCGCTCGTCTCCTCGACGCCGTCGGCAATCGCGACGGCTTCTACACCATGCTCCTCGCCTTCATCGCGCTCCTGGCCTTCCGCCCGTCCCTCCTGCCCGCGCTAATGCTCGTCGTCGCCATCGGCACCCACGCCTACTGGCTCACCCGCCTGGTCGTGAGACTCGTCGGTCCCCGATGACTGGCGGCATCGAGCGGGCGACCTTCCGGCTCACACGAGGCGGCAATCGAGGGCTGACTGCTCGGGGGTTGACTCGGGGCCACATCGACGTGAAGATGTGGCCCCATGACCACGGTTGGGATTCGAGAGCTGAAGAACCACTTGAGCCGCGTGCTGCGGCGGGTCTCCGATGGCGAGCGCATCACCATCACCGATCGCGGCCGCCCCGTCGCCTTGCTGACTCCGGTCGACGAGCGAAAGGAAGACGCGGCGTTATGGGCGATGGTCCGCGAAGGGCTCGCGCGCTGGGGTGGTGGTAAGCCGGAGCTGCCGAAACGAAGGGTGCGTATCCGAGGCGGACCGATTTCGGACACGGTCATCGAGGGCCGGCGCTGACCGTCTACGTCGATACCAGCGCGCTCCTCAAGCTCTACGTGGAAGAGGCGGGCTCGGGCGCCGTCCGTGGCTGGCTCGCCGAGGCCAGCGGGCTGGCGACCTCGGCCCTGACCTACGTCGAAGCGCGCTCCGCGCTCGCGCGGCGTCGGCGGGCGCGAGAGCTATCGCCGGCGGATCACCGCACCATCGTCCGAACGCTGGACCTCGATTGGCAGCGATATGTCGTCATCGAAGCCAGAGACGTCGTCCTCGAAGAAGCGGTGCGGCTCGCCGACGTCCATGCGCTCCGTGGGTATGACGCCATCCATCTCGCTTCCGCGGTCCTCCTGCGTCGCCGGCTGGAGGATCGCGTCGCCCTGGCCTCCTGGGACGACGACCTCGATGCTGCCGCCGGCGACGAGGGATTCGAGGTGCTTCGGCGGCGGCGCTGATCCGTCACCCGCGGTCGAGCACGGGCTTCACCTCTTCCGCCGGCAGATCGCGCGTGAGCTATCGGCGGCGGGAACGGAAGACCGACCGCAGACCAAAGTACGCGAACGCATCCTTCAGATCGGAGAAGAGCCGCTTCACCGGCGTCATCGCCGGGTCCGTCACGAACTCCATGGTCAGGCTCACGCGCTCTTCGTCCGCACCGAGCGGCGTGATCGAGTGCCACAGCTTGTCGCCGTTGAAGAACACGAGCGTGCCCGGGTCGGTGGTGAGGCGGAGCTCTTGCATCGGGCGGGCCGGATCGTCCTTGTAGAGCTGGCACACGAGCCGGCTCGAGGAGCGCTCGACCAGGCCGAGCAGCACGGTGTAGCGGCTGCCCTTGTAGTAGGACGTGTCGTAGTGAAAGCCGATGTGATCGCCGGGCTCCGTGTAGAAGTAGAGCGCGCACGCGTGCGGATCGCGGTCGGGGCAGCGCGTGAGGCCGCGGCCGGTGACGGCGCCGAGGAACTCGAGGAACGCGGGCGCGCGGTAGAGGGCGAGGATGGCGGGCGCCTGCTCGACGAGCGTGTGGTAGCTGACGCTGCCGCCCTTCTTGTGGCGCGGAATGTAGTTGCGGTGCAGGAGCGGGCGCGTGCGGTCGACGTCGGCGACGAACCGTTCGACGAGCGCGGCCGGTAGCGCGCGCTCAAGGACGAGGAATTCGTTCTGGGCCCAGTACGTCGCGCGCGCGGCGGCCACGTCGAGCCGGCGCACCGCGGCCGCGATCTCCTCCCGCAGGTCGTCGACGGCGTCCCGCACCGACTCCACGCCTTCCTCCTCCGCTCGGCATCGCGGATACGCGGCCGCGCCGCCGGAGCATCATACACGACTGTGCTACACTCACCTCCGCATCACATCGTTCCCCGCTGATTTGCGATCAGCGCGCCGGTGTCCGCTCGACGCCGGTGAGGGAGGCACGCCGTGAGCTCCGTCCGAGTGGCGATCGTTGGCGTCGGCAACTGCGCCTCCTCGCTGATCCAGGGTATTCAGTACTACCGCCACGCCGCCGAGAACCAGTTCATTCCCGGCCTCATGCACGCCCGCCTCGGCGACTACCACGTCGGCGACATCGAGTTCTCGGCGGCCTTCGACATCGACGAGCGCAAGGTCGGCCGCGACCTGGCGGATGCGATCTGGCAGGCGCCGAACAACACCGTCCGCTTCGCGGACGTCCCGCCCCTCGGCGTGCCCGTGCATCGCGGGATGACCCACGACGGCCTCGGCACCTACCTCGCGCAGATGATCAAGAAAGCGCCCGGGAGCACGGCCGACATCGCCGGCATCCTGCGCGACACCGGCACCCACGTGGTCGTGAACTACCTGCCGGTGGGCAGCGAGATGGCGACCAAGTGGTACGTCGAGCAGGTGCTCGACGCCGGCTGCGCGTTCGTGAACTGTATTCCGGTCTTCATCGCGCGGGAGGCCTACTGGCGCCGGCGCTTCGAGGAGCGCGGCCTGCCCGTGGTGGGGGACGACGTGAAGTCACAAGTCGGCGCCACCATCGTGCACCGCGTGCTCACCCGGCTCTTCGGCGAGCGCGGCGTGCGGCTCGATCACACCAGCCAGCTCAACTTCGGGGGCAACACCGATTTCTACAACATGCTGGAGCGGGATCGGCTCGCCTCCAAGAAGATCTCCAAGACCGATTCGGTCCGCTCGCAGCTCGCCCACGAGCTCGACGCCGATGCCGTGCACATCGGCCCCAGCGACTACGTACCCTGGCTGGCCGACCGCAAGTGGGCCCACATCCGCCTGGAAGGCCGCGGGTTCGGTGATCAGCCGATCTCGGTCGAGCTCAAGCTGGAGGTGTGGGACTCGCCGAATTCGGCCGGAGTCGTCATCGACGCCATCCGGTCCTGCAAGATCGCGCTGGACCGGGGAATCAAAGGGGCATTGGCCGCGCCCTCCGCCTACCTCATGAAGTCGCCACCCGAGCAGTGGGACGACGAGACCGCCCGGAAGCGGCTCGAGCGGTTCATCGCCGGCGAAGAGTAGTTGGTTCCGCTCTCCCGGACCGGGCGCCTCCTGCGCCGGTTGGTGCGGGTCTCCTGCGCATATCCCGCCCTGACCGTTCTCCTTGCCGTCGGCCTCGCCGCCGCGTCCGTCGTCTACGCGCTCACGCATCTCGCCTTCGCGACCTCCACCCGCGCGCTGCTCCCGCGCAACCAGCCCTATATCGAGCGCTACGTCCAGTACGACAAAGAGTTCGGCGAGCTCGACGACCTCGTCGTGGTGGTGGAGGCCTCGTCCCTGCCCGAGGCGAAGGTCTACGCGAGCCGGCTCGTGCGCGAGCTTCGGGCCAACCGCGCGCCGTTGCGGCGGGTCGCCTACCGGATCGACCCCAAGCAGTTCGAGGGGCGCGCGCTCCTCTACCTGTCGAAGGAGAAGCTGGCCGAGATCCGCGACCGCATCTACGACTACCAGGAGTTCATGGAAGCGTTCGCGACGCGGCCGGCCCTGGACCAGCTCGTCGAAGGCATCGCCACCCAGATCGCCAACGCCTTCGTGACCGGCTTCTTCGATCTCGGCCTCGAGGACAAGAAGGGCGGCGCGGACCTGAAGTTCATCGAGGATCTCGTCGCGCAGGTCGGGGGCCGCCTGGAGCGCCCGGCGCCGTACCAGTCGCCGTGGGGCGCCCTGTTCTCGGTCGGTGGGGGCGGTGAAGAGGAAGGGAGCGCCGGGTATTTCCTCTCCGACGACCAGAAGCTCCTGTTCATCCTGGCCGAGATCGAGAGCGACGCCAACAGCTTTACCGGCGACCGACGCGCCATCGACGCCGTGCGTGCGGTCGTCATATCGCTCCGAAGCGAGTTCCCGGAGGTCAAGGTCGGGGTCACCGGCAAGCCGGCCCTGGCCAACGACGAGATGACGGCCGCCTTCGGCGACAGCGAGAAGGCCACGCTCGTCGCCTTCGCCCTCACCCTCGGACTGCTCCTCGTCGCATTCCTCCGCATCGGCAAGCCGATCATCATGCTGGTCGTCCTCGCCCTCAGCCTCTGCTGGTCGATCGGGGTGGCGACGCTGCTGGTCGGCCACCTGTCGCTCTTCTCGGTGATGTTCATCTCGATCGTCATCGGCATCGGGATCGACTACGGCATCTACTTCCTCTTCCGCTACGAAGAGGAGCTGTTCCTGGGGCGCACGCTGTCGGAAGCGCTCGAGGTGACCGCGGCGCGTAGCGGGCCGGGCATGCTCCTGGGCGCGGTGACGGCCGCCGGCACCTTCTACGTCCTCACCCTCACCGATTTTCGGGGCGTCCAGGAGCTCGGGCTCATCGCGGGCACGGCCCTGCTGTTCGCGTGGCTTGCCATGATGGCCGTGTTCCCGGCCACCCTCGTCCTGGTCGACCGGCGCCGGGCGCCCGGGGCCCCCCGGCCGATGCCGCGCGCCCTGCAACTGGAGCGCGTGCACGTTCCGCTGGTGGACCGGCTGTCCCGCCAGCCGCGGGTCGTGCTCGTCCTGGCCGCGCTGCTCACGCTCGCCTCGGCCTGGGGACTCCGCTACGTCCGCTTCGACTACAACCTGCTCAACCTCCAGGCGGAGGGCACCGAGTCCGTCGTCTGGGAGAAGCGCATCCTCGCCACCGCCCACCGGTCCGGCTTCGCCGCCCTCGCCTCCGCCGAGAACGTGGACGAGCTGCGGCGCAAGCACATGGCGTTCGCCAAGCTCACCAGCGTGTCCGAGATCGACTCCGCGCTCCTGCTCCTTCCCTCGGACCAGGCGGAGAAGGAAAAGATCATCCGCGATTTCGCGCCGGTGGTGGCGCCGGTGCGGATCGCGCGACCGGTTCCGCTGGACATCGAGCGCCTGCTCACGAGCTTCGAGACGCTGCGCCGCCGGCTCGACATCGCGGCCACCGAAGCGCCACCGGGCGACGCCCAGCACCGGCTCGCTCGCGTCACCGGCGACATCGGCCGCCTGATCCTCAAGATCCGGCAAACCGATCGCGAGGTGGTGGATGCGGCCTTCAGCCTCCTGCAGCGCCAGCTCTACCAGGACTTCGTGCGCAGCTTCCAGCGCGTGCAGGCGAACCTCAATCCCCGGCGGATCGGTCTCGAAGACCTGCCCGCCGAGCTGCGCCAGAAGTTCGTGAGCGCCAAGGGCCGCTTCCTCATGCAGATCCATCCGGCCGTCGACATCTGGGATCGGGAGGGCGCGCGGAAGTTCGTGAGCGACCTGCGAAGCGTCGATCCCGAGGTGACCGGCACGCCGGTCATCACGTACGAGGCGATCCGTCTCATGGAGCGCGCGTATCAGCAGGGCACGCTCTACGCCATCGTGCTCGTCTCCGCCATCACCGCGGTCACGATCCGCCGATGGCGGGAGACGATGCTGGCGTTACTGCCCCTCGGGCTCGGCCTGCTGTGGACCACCGGCCTCATGTCCCTGTTCGACCTCAAGTTCACGCTCGGCAACGTCTTCGGCCTGCCGCTGATCCTGGGCGCCGCCGCCGAGTACGGACTCAACGTCGTGCTGCGATTCATGGAGCACAGCCGTGAGGAGGATGCCCCACTGGTGGCACGCAGCACGGTGATGGCGGTGCTGGTCAACGGGCTGACCACGATCGTGGGCTTCGGCAGCCTGATGATCGCGCACCACCGCGGCATCTTCGGACTGGGGTTGCTGCTCACGCTCGGGACGGCGACGAGCTTGATCGCCTCCCTCGTCGTGCTGCCGGTCCTGCTCCGCCTCGTGCAGCAACGCCGTCTCGCGCGCCGCCGCGCCCGTCAAGCCGCGACGGCGGCCGCGGTGGCGGGCGCCGTCACCGCGTCGGAGGGAGGCACCGCCTCCATTCCGACCGGCCGTGGAACTTCGGCCCGCTCCACGACTTCCCCGCCCGATCGACCAGAGCGACCCTAGCCTGGACGATTCGTGAACGCGCACCGCGATCGACCGGGGGGGCACGGGCGGAGATGGGGGGATGGGGTCCGGGTGACCCATTTCCCGCCACGCGAGACGACGACATCGCCGTATGGAATGGGAACGGCTCCCCGGTGATCGGTACGCCGTCGGCTGTGGTCAGAGGACCCCGTCCCCCCATCTCCGGCCGTGCCCCCCAGTCGGCGAACGCGTCGCGCGTTCACGAATAGTCCAGGCTAAGTGCCAGGTACGCGTCGACGTGCCGCGCAAACTCGACGAAGTCCTCGAGCCCGGAATTCAACAGCTCGTGGATCCGCTGGACGTCGACGCCGAGATACCCGTGAACGAGGACGTTCCGGAAGCCGGCAATGCCGCGAAACCGTGCCGCGAAGTCGACAGGGAGCACCCCAACCTCCCGCAGGACATCGATGGCGCCGGCATAGTCCGGGGCGTCGCGTCCGGTACCCGCGGCGATGTGGGTGGCGATGTCGAGAGCGTTCTGGGCACAGAGATGGAGTCCTCGCTCCACGGTCCACTGCTCGTCGGAGTCGGCGAGGAACGCCGGGAGAGGTCGGCCGGCATGGCGCCGCAACTGCTGAACGGCGGCGTCGAGGGCGAGCAGGTGACGCCGGATGACCGCGGCGTCGACCTGACCCGGGCTCATCGACCGAAACGGCCCGCGGCGATCCGCGCCCGGTGGGTGGCGTCGATCTTCGCGAGCTGCGGCAGGTAATCGCAGTACCGTGAGAGCGCGCGCCCCTCGCGGGTCGTCGTCGCCCGCAGATCGCGCGAGAAGACGCGGACCCCGTCACGCAGAACGCGATGGTAGAGGAGCGGGGGCGCGGCGTTGAGGACGACGACGTCGACGCGGTTGGTCGCGAGCGCGCGGATCAGCGCCGTCGACAGGTCGGCGACGTAACCGAACGCCGAGGTCACCGGTCGAGCATCGTCGAGGAGATAGACGGCGACGTCGACGTCGCTGTGCGCCTGGGCGCGTCCCGAAGCCGTGGAGCCGAAGAGATAGGCTTCAAGGATCTCGCCCCGCGCCTCGAGGACCGCCGCGAGCTTCGCCAGCAGCGCGTCGTCGTACGGCATCAAATCAGCGCCGATTCGAGCACGATGCCGCGATCGATGACCCGGGCGGCCTGGGCGCAGAGCCGCGCGGTCAGCGGCGGGACCTCGGCGCTTTCGGCGAGCTGGCGGAGCAGGTCGATGAGCCGGCGCATGGCGCGGATGAGATCGCCCTCGTGCCCGCCGAACGATTGCGCGACGATCGCCGGCCAATCGTCCTCGCCGGAGGCCCAGCGGAACACCGCGGGCATGAAGCCCGCGTGCACGGCGACGGGCATCGCGAGATGCCGCGCGCGCTGCGCCTGCTCGACCGCCACCGCGGCCGCCTCGAGCTGCTCGAGCTTCCGCCGGAGCTTCGGTCGCTTCCGGAGGAACATCCGCGCGAGCCCGGGCTCGCCGGAGCGCGCCTCCTCGAGGAGCGCGGCGCACGTCGCCGCCGCCTCGGCCAGGGTGACGTCCTCCAGCACGCCGCGGGTGACCGCCTCCGCCACCAACAGCTCGTTGTCGTGGCGGAAGCCGGCGACGAGCCGGCCCTTGGCCGTGAGCGCGCGGTCGTGAACGGCTCCGAATTGATCGAGCACCTCGACCACGCTCAGGAATTCCTGCCAGTACGCGTTGCGGGCGGCGTCGAGCGCGGCGCGCCGCTGGGCCAGCCGCTCGCGCCCGCGCTCGAGCTCACGCCAGGCCGGGTCGCACCGGGTCGTCGAGCCCCACGGACAGCGATGGCACTCGATCGAGGCCAGCGCCGTTTCGGGGCGCTGCGCCCTTTCGCGGTCGACGAGTCCGCGTACGTCCGCGCGCTCCAGCTCTTCGGCGAGGTGCCGCAGGTCGCGCGGGTTGCTGCGATCGCGGGGCACGGGCAGCGGCGGCGTGGACCAGAAGATCTGCTTGATCGCGCCGGCCTTGAGCCGGACGACGGCACCGTGCGGCAGCAGCGCATCCACGAGGGCGCGGTGACCGCGGATCGAATGCACCGCCAGCACGACCGCGAGGCTCGGTCCGCCCCGCCGCCGCACGAGCGCCATCCGTCCGGGCTCCGCTTCGATGGTGCCCCGTTCGCGCGCCCCGCGACCCGATGCGCGCCGGCGCGCCTCGGCTTCCCCGCGCAGCTGGCGATAGCGCCCGATGCGGGGGAACTCCCCGCACGGCGCCGCGAAGGCTTCCGCCTCGGCCACCGCGGCTTCCAGGCGGCGGACGTCGGCTTCGAGCTCCTGCATGGTCTTGAGGTTCTGGTGCTGACCGAAGGAGGCCTCGATGCGCTTGCGGAGCACCTCGGGCGGCGCGCCGGTCGCGAGCAGCAGCGCGACCGACCCGTAGCCGAGCTTGAACCGGCTCTCGATCGGCTCGGGCGCCGCGTCGACCAGGCGCACGATCTCGTCGACGCCGTCGCGCGCGTCGAGCGCGATCACGCACTGCCCTTCGGCGTCGATCCCGCGCCGCCCGGCCCGGCCCGCCATCTGGGTCAGCTCGTTGTGGCTCAGCGAACGGAAGCCGCGCTCGGTGCGCTTGGTCGTGCCCTGCAGCACGACGCTGCGCGCCGGCATGTGGATGCCGAGGCTCATCGTCTCCGTCGCGAAGACGACCTTGCAGAGCCCGCGCGCGAACAGCCGCTCGATCAGCCGCTTGAGGCCGGGCAAGATCCCCGCGTGGTGCACGGCCACGCCGAGGCGCAGCGCCTGGAACACCGTCTGGTTCAGCTCGGAGTCGGCCAGCGTCGGGCTCTCGGCGGTCGCCTCGGCGATCGCTTCGTCCACCTCCCGCCGCTGGTCGCGTCCGATCAACGCCCGTCCTTCCGTGAGGACTTCCTGCATCGCCCGCTCACACCCGACGCGGCTGAAGATGAAGTAGATGGTCGGCAACCAGCCCCGCGCCTCGAGCGCCTCGACCAGGACGCTCGGCCCGACCACCCGGCGCGTGTACCAGCGGCCGCGGTCGTCCTGGCCGCGCGGCTCGTCACCGACGATGCGCGCCCGGCCGGCCCGGACCTTGTCGAGATCGTGGATCTCGCCGGCGAGATCGGCCAGCACGTAGGACAGCGGCACCGGACGGTGCGGGTGGAAGATGGGCACGATCGGACGGTGGACGAGGGAGATCCACTCCGCGATCTCGCCGACGTTGGCCACCGTGGCCGAGAGCGCCACCAGCATCACGTCGCGCGGGGCGTTCACGATGATCTCTTCCCACACGGTCCCGCGGCCCTCGTCGCCCATGTAATGGCACTCGTCGAGCACCACGTAGCCGAGCTCGTGGAGGCCGCCGGTGTAGAACATGTTGCGGAGGATCTCGGTCGTCATGATGAGCACGCGGCCGCGGGGGTTGACCTTGACGTCGCCGGTCAGGATGCCGACGGTGTCCTCGCCGTAGACGCGGGTGAAGTCGTTGAACTTCTGGTTGGACAGCGCCTTGAGCGGCGTGGTGTAGGCGATGCGCAGGCCGCGCTCGAGGGCGGCCTGGATGGCGAACTCCGCGACCAGGGTCTTGCCCGCGCCCGTGGGCGCGGACACGATCACCGACCGGCCGTCAGCGATCGCCCGGCACGCCTCGACCTGAAAGTCGTCGAGCGCAAACGGAAAGCTCGCCCGAAAGCGCTCGAAAAGCTCCATATTTTTCCAAAGTATCACGGAAGCTTCGAGCGCCGGCTCCGCCGGCGCCATCGTCTTTGTTCCGCCGGTGGGGGGTATCGGGGGGAGCGGCGGTCGCGCCCCCCGATGACGAAGGTCTGGCCCCATAATCGGGGCCACGGGAGGAACGCGCGTGATCCTCTACCACATCGCCGTCAAAGCCGTCGACGACTACATCGCCAAGCGGGAAGTCCACCGGCGCGCCCACATCGAGCGGCTCCAGGGCCTGCGCGCGGCCGGTATCCTGATCGGCGGCGGCCCGGCGCCCGACGGCCGCACCGCCGATCTCTTCTATCGCCTCCAGAAGCCCGAGCAGCTGAAGTACGCGATGGAAGAGGACCCGTACTGGACGGGCGGCGTGTGGACCGACTACACCCCGCGCAGCTACTCGCAGTTCGTCGAGCCGTGGGAGATGGTGCCGGTTGTCCTCGACGGCTCCCGCCCCGCCACGATCGTCGAAGGGCCGGTGAGCGATCTCGACATGGCGCAGCTCGCCCTCGTGGAGATGCGGGGTGCCGGCCGAATCGCGTTCGGCGGTTTCCTGGAAGGCGGCGAAACGGTGGCGGTGGCGCGATCAGCGGACGGGGCTGAAGCGGCCGGCTGGTTCACGGAGACCGGCTTCTGGCCGGCCGATCAACTACGCGCGCGGAGCTTCCTGCACGTGTTGTAGTCATCTCAGGCGGACAGCGGATGCAGGTCGGGGCGGCAAGTCGTGCAGGGCGCGAAGCCGGCCGCTTCCGCGCGCTCGCGCGCGCCGAACAGCGTCAGACGCGCGAGCGGCGTCGACGAGATCGATCCGCACGTCGGCAAGCAGTACTCGGATTCGCCCGCGCCGAGCGCGTACATCGTCTCGCGGGCGATGCGGACGTCGCGCCGCGCCGCCACCGTCGGCACGCCCTCGAGCGTGAGCAGACGCTGCTTGAGGCTGACGCGACTGCCCGCGTAGCCGGTCAGCGAGCCCGAGCTGCCGATCACTCGATGACAGGGCACCACGATCGCCAGCGGGTTCCAGCGCAGCGCCTGCGCGACCGCCCGCACCGCCGACGGCTTGCCGATGTCCCTCGCGATGCGGCCGTACGACGTCACGCCGCCGTAGGGGAGCGCCGCGGTCGCATGGAGGACGTCGCGGGAGAAGCCGCTGCGCGCCAGACGGAAGTCGAGCGGCCACCCCAGCCGGGTCCGTTGACCGCCGAGGTACTCGAGGAGCTGCTGGTGCAGCGGCTCCAGCTCGGCGCCGTCCTCGATCACCTCGAGGTCCGGCATCCGCTGCAATCGGGTCGCGGCATCCGCCTCATCCGCGACGTACTGGACGAGGGCAACGCCTTCTTCCGAGCGCGCGATCAGGATCGAGCCCAGTGGCGACGGAAAGACGCGATAGACCACGGAGCGGTGGCGAAGATCGGCCAGGCGCGTCTCCAGCGTCGCCCGCGCCGGCGCCGGATCATCATCGGTCAGTGTGGTGCGCAGGCCGCCGGTCAGCGCGTCGATCTCCTGATAGCGCCCGAGCTCGACGCGGCACGGCGCGCAGACGCGGACGTGCTCCTCGATCCGCCGTGCCACCCCCGCGCCGGCTTCGCCGACCGCGGTGGCGACGAGGTCGTCTTCGATCTCGCGACAGACGGACGGCTTGGGGGTCATGCCGAGTCCTCCCGGCGGGGCGACGCGTGGCCGTCGAGACCGGCGCGGAGCTTGCGAAACGCCTGGAACACGTTGGCGCGGGCGCTGTCGGCCGAGCACTCCAGGCTGCGGCCGATCTCGTCGTACGACAGGTCGTGGACCTTGCGGAGCACGAAGGCGAGCCGCTGCTTGAGCGGCAGTGCCTCGATCACGCCTTCCATCACGGACCGTGCCTCCTTGAACAGGGCCTCGCCCTCGGGCCCTTCGCCCTCGATCTGTCGCCCGCGGCTCCTGATGCTCTCGTGGGCCGCCCGCCGCCGCCGCTCGCCGCGCGCATGGTTGCGGCGCAGGTTGGTGGCGATGGCGAAGAGCCAGGCGCGCACGTTGGCGTCGGGCGCGAGCCGGCGATAGGCGCGGAACGCTCTCAAGAAGGTCTCCTGCGACAGATCCTCCGCCTCGCTGGCGCGGCCCGTCACCCGCCGGAGATAGCGATAGATCTCCGGATGGTGAGCCGCCACGATCGTCTCGAAGGGCTCTTGCCCCATCCCTCTCCCTGCACCCTATACGACACCACACCCCGCCCGATGTGAAACGCGGGGTCCAGCGTGGACCTTCGAGCGTTATCGAGGAGCGCCCCGGGTTCCCCGGGGCGCTCTGAGCGTGGGGGGTATGGGGGGCCATGTCGGGGCCCCCCATCTCAGAGGGTGTGAGGGAATTCGAGGAGCGCCCCGGGTTCCCCGGGGCGCTTCCGAGCGTAAGGGGGGGTATGGGGGGCCATGTCGGGGCCCCCCATCTCAGCTGAAGCGGACGACGGCGGCGGCTCCCGCGACGATCAAGACGACCGCCACCACGACGCGCCAGGCCACCCGTTCCAGGTCGCGGAGGAAAATGGCGGCCAGCCCCACCGTGAAGACCGAGTGCGAGTTGACGAGCGGCGACACGAGCGACACGCTCGCGACGGCCAGGGCCCGCCACATCGTGAGGTACGCGATGCCCTCGGCGAACCCGGCCACGGCCAGGAATCCCAGCCCGGCCAGCGCCAGGCGTAACTGCCGGCGCTGGACCACCGCGCAGGCGGCCATGACGGCCAGCGAGCTGACCGTCGCTGCGGCGGCGGCAACCAGAGGATGAATGGGCTCGCTGAAGCCGTAGCGGCTGATGGTGTCGCGGATCCCGAATCCCAGCGCCGCCAGCAGCGGCCACACCATGTCGCGCCGGCGCCAGCCGCCCCCCCGGCCACGCGCCGACAGCAGCGCGCCACCGATCACGATGGCGCCGACGCCGATCAGCAGCATCGCCGACGGCCGCTCGCCCAGGAAGAGGATGGCGAGGGTGACCGCGAACAGCGGCGCGCAGCTCGTGATGGCGGACGAGCGGGCGACGCCGATGCGGTCCACCCCGAGGAACAACACCAGACGCGCCAGGCCCGGCGCCGCGAGCCCCGCCACCAGGAACGGCACGATGCCGCGGTCGAATAGCTGTCCGATCGGCGCCGTCGCCGCGGCGAGGACCCAGACCAATCCGGTCGTGAAGGCGACGGAGATCACGGCCGCGGTCAGCGGCGTGGCGTATTGCAGCGCGCGCTTGAGGCAGACGCCGCTCACCGAAAAGCCGAGCGCGGCCACGAGCGCGAAGACGGCCGGCGAGGTCACGGGCGCGGGCGGCGGGAGCGAGCGAGGCGGGTCACCGCGCCATTGTAGTCGGCCTGCCGGCGCCCAGTCGATCCACTCGACCAGGAACGCGTTCGGCAAGGCGGCCGCGACGTGCAGCGACCGCTCGTGCAGTCGCAGGGCGTTCAGGGATCGATCTCGACGGCCACCGCGCCCGGCGGGAGCACGGCGCGCGGCAGGTCCTCGTCGACGCGGCGACCGTGGATCTTCACGATGCGACCCGGAGTGCCGACCACGGTGGCGCCGGCGGGGACGTCGCAGTTGATGACGAACGCATTGGCGCCGATGCGGGCGTGATCGCCGACGCGGATCGGCCCGAGCAGGATCGCGTTCGTCCCGATGAAGACGTGGTCGCCGATGACCGGATGGCGCTGGCCGTGGTGCTTGCCGGTGCCGCCGAGGGTGACGTTGTGGAAGATGACGCAGTGATCGCCCACGATCGCGGTCTCCCCGATCACGACGCCGGTGCCGTGGTCGATGAAGAAGCCGCGGCCGATGCGCGCGCCCGGATGGATCTCGACCCCGGTCCAGAACCGGCTGGCCACCGATACGAGCCGGCCCAGCAGGCGAAGTCCCAGCCGCGCGTGCAGCCAGTGGGCGAGGCGATGCAGCAGCACGGCGTGCAGCGGCGTGTGGCAGAGCAGGATCTCCAGCCAGCCGTGCGCCGCGGGATCGTTACGCTTCACCGCTCGGATGTCGTCGACCATCGTCGAGAGCATGACCCCTCCACACGAAAACCGTTACCTGCGCGTCGCCTCCCATGCCTGCGCTTCAGGGAGACGACAGATGCAGTCCCGGCACCGGACCCGCCACGCCGCGCGTCCCGGAGTCATGATGTCCACTTATGCCGCAGCCCACCGCTGAACACAAGCGGAAGCCCCCCGGAGAACCAACGACGCCCTCAGGCCGCGGGCGGCGCGCCCCCGTCGGTGGGAGGACGGCGCGCGCCTTCCGCCTTCGCGGTCGGCGCGCCGCGCCGGGAGGCGGCCTGCTCGATTTCCGAGTTGATCTCGGCGCCGACGAGCAGCACCACCCCGCTCAGGTACAGCCACAGCATCAATAAAATTACGCCGCCGATGGAGCCGTAGGTGACGTTGTAGTCGGCGACGTGGGCCACGTAGAAGCGCAGCGCCATCGACATCGCGAGCCACGCCACCAGGGCGAACAGCGAGCCCGGGGTCACCCAGTACCACGTCTGCTTCACCGCGGGCGCGAAGTAGTACACCATCGCGAGCCCGGCGAGCGCGGCCGCCCCCACCGCCGGCCACTGCACGACGTTCCAGGCCACCGTGAAGATCCGGCCCAGCCCCAGCGCGCTCGCGATCGTCTCGCCGATCCTCGGACCGAAGGCCAGGAGGACGAGGGCCAGGATGATGAACGCCGAGAAGCCCACGGTCAGGAGGAGGGCGACGAGCTTGCGCTTCCACCACGGCCGCGGGTCCTTCACGCCGTAGGCCACGTTGAGCGCGGCGATGACCGCCGTCATGCCGTTGGACGAGCCCCACAACGCGCCGAGCACGCCGACCGAGAGGAGACCGCCCCGCGCGCCCCGGATGATCTCCGTCATCGTCTTCTGCACGATGGACACCGTGTCGGCCGGGAGCACCCGGCCCAGGTAGTCCATCCGCTGGTCCATCAGTCGCGGAAACGGGAGAAGGCCGAGAAGGGTCGTGAGGAACAGCAGCGTGGGAAAGAGCGCGAAGATGAAGTAGTACGAGAGGGCGGCGGCGCGGTCGGCGATCTCGTCTTCGCCGATCTGGTCCCACACCCGACGAGCCAGCCCGCTGATGCCGAGGCCGCCCAGGCGCCACGGCGACGCGCGCAGTGGCACCGCCTCGGGAGTCATCGCCCTCAGGACGTCATGGCTGACCGCCATCAGTATCGATTGATTCAAGCGAAGTGCCAGCGTGATCCAAGCGAAGTGCCAGCGCCAGTTGACAGCGTCGCGGCACGATCGGTATGGTGAGCGGACGTCCCCGCCCGAGTCTGCTGCGATGGGCCGAAGGAGGCCGGCATGGCGACCGCGTCCGACCGCAACCGGGTCAAGTACCTCCTCGACGAACGCGAGATCCCGACCAAGTGGTACAACATCAT
>JBGPXN010000014.1:0-46072 GCA_041492755.1 Methylomirabilia bacterium
CCCGAGGGCTGGTCGTTCGTGGAGGCGACGAGCGTCGCCGTCGACAGCAAGGACAACGTGCCGCCCCGGGAGATCCGGTCGCTGCAGAAGTTCGCGCTCGCGTGACGCCGAAGGCGAGCTGGGTCCCCCCCGCCTTCGGCGAGTACTTCGCCGGTCTCGAGGAGCAGGGGTATGGGGACGGTGGGCGGCTCTACGACCGGTGTTTCGGCTGCGGTCCCGCCCACCCGACGGGGTTACACGTGCGCTGTTTCCGCACGGCCGACGGCGTCATCGCGCCGATCGTGATCCCGACCGTGTACGAAGGGCCGCCGGGCGCGAGCCACGGCGGCATCGTCGCCGCCTACCTCGACGAGGTGCTGGGCGCGATGGCCGCGCGGGCGAGCGGTCGTCCCGCCGTCACGGGCGAGATCACCGTGCGGTACGTCAAGCCCGTGCCGCTCGAGATACCGCTCGTGGCCCGTGGATCGCTCGTCGCGACCCACGCGCGCTACGTGGACGTGGAGGCGCGGCTGGAAGAGTTCGGCACCGACCGCCTCCTCGCCACCGCGCGCGGCCGCTTCTTCCCGCTCAGCAGCTAGGCCGTGCTACGAGCAGCCAGGTCACGCGCGCTACGCACGCACCCGGAGCGCGAGCACGGGCTGGGCCTTCGGCGTCTCGCGAAAGCGGCAGCGCAGCTCCGAGTGCTCGAGGATCTCCACGTAGGTGCCCATGACCATGCGGTAGTAGTGCGGATGGCGGCCGAGCGGCCCGCCGTTGTATTCGGTGAGCGCCTCGCGGACGGACGGCCGGCGCGTGAGGATGTCGCGCAGGTAGGCCATGGCGAACCGCGTGCTGACCACGGGGTCGGCGAGGTCGCCGAGATCACGCTTGGTCAAGTTGTTGTTCGGCGTGGTGTTCCTGGCTGGACGGCGGAAGGCGCCGAGGTTGGCCTCGAAGAGCGCGGCCGTGGAGGGCAGGATCTGGAAGAGACCGATCTCGCCGGCCGAGCCGACCGCATCGTGCTTGAACTCTGACTCGACCTCGGCCTGCGCGAGCGCCAGGCAGTGATCGAGGTTGGTCCGTTGTGCCTCGGCGACCAGGGTCCCCGGGAACTCCCGGAATGCCGAGATGGGAGCCTGCGGATTCTTTTCCGCCACGTACTCGAGGATGGCACGATTCAGCCGCTCGGTTTCCACTTCGCCTGCGACCGCCCGCACGTGTTGGGTTAGCGCCAGTCCGCTCAGGACGATTGCGACGCCAACCGCCAAAATCGCGAGCACTTTGCTGTGTTGGCTCATGCGTGTCCTCCTTAAGGTTGCTTGGGCTACTGGACAGGTCGAGCCGGATTGAAAAGGCAGGAGCGAATGAAGTAGGCGAAGTGTGACATCGGAGAGGGAAGTACGCAAGTGATTGTTGCTTCTACAACATCGACGCCCCAGCGGCGGGGTTGGACCGCATTCGGGGGGCCATTTTGGCCCCTGCCCGGCCGTCGGTCAGGTTCGCGGGGACAGGCCGAGATTCGGCCGGCGTTTCGGCCGCGGCGGACCCTCCGCGGGGGCCTCCGGTGCCTGGCGTAGCCCTCGACCGAGGGCGTAAAAATCGGCGGCGTTGTTGTCGGTCTTGCCGCCGACGGCCGTCCCGCACTCGGCGCAGAGGTAGTCGTACTTGTTACCCGTCGGCAGCACCAGCAGCAACCGCCGCCGGGCCTCCGTGGCGCGCTTGCAGCGCGGACAGAACAGGCTCGTCGCCTCGAATTCCTCGAACGAGTCGCGCGAGGCCATCAGGCGTGAGTGTACACGAGGCGCAGGCCCGCAGGACGACGCCGAGCCCGTGCGGTGCCTCGGCGCTGCCGGGGGATGCGACCGCGCGTGGGACGTCGTGATAGGATCGGCGCGATCTGCGGCACGTGAGCCGCGTCGAGGAGGTTCGATGGCGCAGGGGTCCCCGGATCACGCTTGACATGTTCCGCTCCCGCCTCGCCACCAAGATCACGCTGCTGATCGTGGTCGTGCTCATCATCGGATTCGGCGCCTCCACGGTGTGGACGATCCGGCGTGAAGCCGACCTGCTCGTGGAGCAGAGCAAGATCTCGGCCCGCCGCCTCACGGCCACGCTGGTCGCCAGCATCGAAGGCGCCATGCTCCAGGAGCGGCCCGACGTCACCCGCACGGTCGTCCAGGAGTTGAAGACGTCCACTCCGGTGGAGGGCCTCACCATCTACCGGCGCAACGGAGTCGAGGCGTTCACCGATCTCACCACCGCGCTCGAGGTGGAGAAGAACGCCGGGCTCGCCAAGGACGTGCTCGAGAACATCCGCAAGATGGCCCGGCCTCCCGGCGAGACGATGACCGGGCCACTCTTCACCCGGGCGGTGGAGACGCTCCAGACCCAGGAGTCGCTCGAGACGCGCGACGGCGTCACTTTCTTCACGCTCCATCAGCCCGTCGCGAACCAGGAGAAGTGCCAGGGCTGTCACGGCAGCGATCACAAAGTGCGGGCGGTGGTGCGGGTGGCCACTTCGATGGAGCCGGTCTTTGCGGAGGTTCGCCGCCACCGGAATCGACAGGCCCTCATCGCCGTGCTGACGATCCTGGCCGCCGGCGCCGTGTTGACGTTCGAGATGCGCCGCATCGTGGTGCGCCCCATCGTGTCGCTCGCGCAGGTGGCGCGCCGGGTCGGCGGCGGAGACTTCCAGGCCCGGGCCCCGGTCGTCTCCCGCGACGAGATCGGGCAGCTCGGCTCCGCTTTCAACGAGATGACGGAGCGTCTGACCCGGGCCTACGCCGATCTCGAGGGCAAGAACGCGGAGCTCGCCAACGCGCTCCAGAACCTGCAGGAGTCGCGCGAGCGATTGCAGCTGCTGGAGCAGCTCAAGGGCGAGCTGTCCAAGTTCGTGCCCGAATCCGTCAAGAAGCTCCTCGAGCAGAACCCGAATGCCATCGAGCTGGAGAAGAAGACCGTCGAGGTCTCGGTGCTGTTCCTGGACATTGCCGGCTACACGAAGCTCTCCGAGCAGCTCGACCCGAAGAAGCTCAACCAGCTCGTGCAGACGTACTTCTCGAGCTTCCTCGAGATCATCCAGAAGCACCACGGCGACATCAACGAGACGGCCGGCGACGGCCTCATGGTCATCTTCCAGGCCGACCGGGCCACCGCCACCGATCATGCGCTCAACGCCACCCGCGCCGCCTTCGACATCCGGCAGCGCACGACCGCGCTGAACGAGGAGTACGGCGGCGTCTTCCCGCCCGTGCAGCTCCACATGGGGATCAACACCGGAGAGGCGCTGGTGGGCGCCACCAAGCTCGGCGGCGCCGGCGCCCAGCGCTGGACGTTCACCGCCACCGGGCCCGTCACCAACGTCGCCGCCCGCTTCGCCGGCTCCGCGGAGGGAGGCGAGATCGTCGTCGGACCCACCACCTCCGATCGCATCAAGAACTACTTCGTGCTGGAGAGCCTCGGCGCGCGGACCTTCAAGAACGTGTCGCAGCCGATCAACGTGTTCCGCGTGATTCCGCCGGGAGTATACGAGAAGATCGCGTAGCGCTCTCCCCGCGCGCACCCTCGCAACCTGATCGGACGAAGGGGGTCGGGTGGATCGACGCGAGGTCAGTGGGGGCGAGGTTCATTCGTCCTCGGGCGGCTCGCTCTCGCGCTCGAACATCCGATAGAGCGTCCGGCGATCGATCCCGAGGATGTCGGCCGCGCGCTGCTTGTTCCCCTCCGTGTGCTCGAGCACGCGGTCCACGTACCAGCGCCGCAGCTCCTCGAGCGTCATCCATCGCGCGGGGAGCTCGGGCGGCGGCGCGGGGGTGGGCCGGACCTCGGGCGGGAGGTTCTCGGGCAGGATCAGCTCCGACGACGCGAGCGCCACTGCGCGCTCGACGACGTGCTCGAGCTCCCGGACGTTCCCCGGCCAGTCGTGGTCGGCGAGCAGGGCCAGTGTCTCGGGCGCGAAGCCGCTCACCGGCGTGCCGCTCGCCTGCCGGTACTTCGCGAGGAAGTGCTGGGCGAGGAGGGGGATGTCCAGCGGCCGGTCCCGGAGCGCCGGGACGCGAACGGTGACGACGTTGAGCCGGTAGTACAGGTCCTCGCGGAACTCGCCGTCCTCGACGCGCTTCCGCAGGTCCCGGTTGGTGGCGGCGATGAGGCGGAGGTCGACGGGGATGGTCTCGTTGCTGCCGACGCGGCGCACAACCCGCTCCTGGAGCACCCGGAGGAGCTTTGCCTGGAGCGCGGGCAACAGCTCGCCCACCTCGTCGAGAAAGCAGGTGCCACCGCTCGCCGTCTCGAGCAGCCCTCGCCGCGTGCGCACGGCGCCGGTGAAGGCGCCGCGCTCGTGCCCGAAGAGCTCGGACTCGAACAGCGCTTCCGGGAGCGCGGTGCAGTCGACGACGACGAACGGACCGGCGCCCCGCGGGCCGGCGTAGTGGATGGCCCGCGCGATCATCTCCTTGCCCGTCCCCGTCTCCCCCTGGATCAGCACGGTCGTGTCGAGCCGGGCGACCCGCGCGACCGTCTTATAGATGGCCAGCATCCCCGGGGCCTGGCCGACAAAGTTCTCGACGCGGTAGCGCTCGCGCAGCTCCTCGCGGTACTGACGGTTCTCGCGGACGAGCCGCCGGACCTCCAGCGCCCGCCGAACGGTGACCTCGATCTCCTCGACCCGGAGCGGCTTGCTGAGGTAGTCCCACGCGCCGGCCTGGATCGCCTCGATCGCGGTCTCCATCGTCACGAAGGCCGTGAGGATGAGGACGGGCACCCCGGGCTGCAGCGTCGCGAGGCGTTTGAGCACGTCGATCCCGTCGAGGTCGGGCATCCGGAGATCCACCAGCGCCAGGTCGAATGCCTCGGTCTCGGCGACCCGCACGCACTCCTCGCCCCCGCTGACCGCGCGCACCTGGTAGCCCTCGCGCACGAGCACCTCGGCCAGGAAGTCACGCACCACGGGATCGTCGTCGGCCACGAGCAGGACCGGGCTCGCCGTCATGCCACGGCTCCGGCGGCGGGCAGCCGGACGGTGAAGGTGCTGCCGCGTCGCTCTTCGCTCGTCACGTCGATGCGGCCCTTGTGCTCGCGGACGATCTGCGACGAGATGAAGAGTCCCAGGCCCGTGCCGCGGTCGGGGTCCTTGGTGGAGAAGAACGGCTCGAAGATCTGCTTGATGTCCGCGGCCGGGATCCCACGGCCGGAGTCGGCGATCTCCAGCTCGACGTGGGTGTCGCCGGCGACGGACCGGGTGGCGACCCGTATCGTCCCGCCGGGCGGCGTGGCGTCCATCGCGTTGGTGAAGAGGTTGAGCACGACCTGCTGGAGGCGGCTCGGGTGGCCGCTCACGCCGGGGATGGGCAGGGTCGGCTCGATCTCGAGCGTGACGCCGGCCGCGACGAGACTGGGGCGCGCGAGCTCCGCCGTGTCACGCACGAGCCGGTTCAGATCGACGGACACCGGCTCGCCGGGATGGCGTCGGGTCAGCCCGAGCAGCTGGGTGATGATCTCGGTCACGCGGGCGAGCTGGCTCTGGATGATCGCGAAGTGCCGCGTCACCGGCTCGCGCAGCACGTCGGGCGGGAGATCCTTCCGGAGGAGCTGGACGTGGCCCGCCACGGACTGTAGCGGCGCGCCCACCTCGTGCGCGACCTCGGCCATGATCTGCCCGGCCAGGGCCAGGCGCTCGGCGTGGCTCAGGTTGCGCTGCATCCGAAAGAGCGCCTCGTGCAGGCGCTCCACCTCGCGGTAGCGCTCTTCCGCCTCTCCCGTCGCCTGCTTGACGCGCGCTTGGAGCTCCTCGTTGAAGGTCCGCAGGCGCGCCATCATCTCGTTGAAGTGCTCGGCGAGCACCCCGAACTCGTCGGTCGTGGCAAGGTTGACGGCGGCCGACTGGTCGCCCCGCTGCACGCGCCGGATCGCCTCCAGGAAGCGCCGGATGGGACGGTTTACCACGACGTGCACCGCCACGGTCATGAGGAGTCCCATCACGACGACGGAGACGGCCGTCAGCGCGAGCGCCCAGTTGCGGGTTCGCGCGGCGAGGGCGTCCGTGCGATCGAACGAGAACTTGACGGCGACGGCGCCGGCCACCGCGTCCTCGATGCTCACGGGCGCCATGATCTCCCAGTACCGTCCCCGATGATCGGACGCCAGCCTCGACACGACCTTGCCGCGGCGGACCTGGTCGGCGTCCGCCCGCGTGAACGGCAGGCGGGTGCGCGGGTCGCTGGTCGCCGCGATCTGGGCGGCCTCGTCGCCGAAGGCGATGATGTCGAGCTGCAGCACGCTCCGCCGCACGCCCATGATCTGCCGGATCTGCCGCTCGAGCCGCCCGACGTTCTGGAGCGCGCGACGGTCGCCGATCGACGCGGCGACTTCCCGCGCGAAGAAGACGGCCCGCGCCTGCAGGTCTTCCTCGACCGCTTTCCGGGACAGCGCGAGCTGGAGCAGGGTGAAGCCGAAGGACACCACGACGACGATGGCGAGACCGCCGAGCACCAGCTTCTGCCGCAGCCCGAGCCGCATGTCGCTCACATGTACCACATCTTCGGGGCCGGCTGCCTCGCGTGGCCGGACGCTCCCGGAGCAGCTCGAGGGCGAGCCGTGCCCGTTCGTGCCGGAATCGGACGGCGGTTATCCTGAGGTTCGTGGATGGTGGGGAGGGCGCCGGGCGGATGGCGGTCGAACGGGCGGCGGTGCGGGTCGGCATTTGCTCGTGGGCGGATTCCGCGCTCATCGAGGACGGCTCCTTCTATCCCAAGCGATCGATGAGCGCGGAGGCCCGCTTGCGCTACTACGCCTCTGTCTTCGACACCGTGGAGGTGAACTCCGCCTACTACGCGATCCCGGATGCGCGGCACGCGAAGTCGTGGTCGGAGCGGACGCCGCCGGGGTTCACCTTCCACGTCAAGGCGTACTCGCTCATGACCGGCCACCATCCGCGGCCGCAGACGCTCCCGGCCGAGCTGAAGGCGCTGCTGCCGGTCCGCCCGCGCACGACGCGCCGGGGCGAGATCGAAACGGCCAACTTCCCGCGCGAAGCGCTCGACGCCGCCTTCGTGATCTATCGCGCGGCGCTCGCGCCGCTGGCCGCCGCCGGCAAGCTCGGCTACGTGCTCTTCCAGTTCGCGCCGTGGGTGCGCTTCGCGCCGGCGCGGCTCGAGTACCTCGCCTCGTTGCCGACGCGGCTGCCGGGCTGGCGGCTGGCCGTGGAGTTCCGCGATCGCTCGTGGTTCCCCGACCACGCCGGCGAGACGTTGGCGGCGCTGCGAGCGGCCGGGCTGACGCACGTCGTCGTCGATGGTCCGGTGTCGGCGGGCGCGGTGCCGCGCGTGCCGGCGGTGACGGCGCCGCTGGCCGTGCTGCGCCTGCACGGGCGCAACGCCGAGGGCTGGCTCAAGCAGCTCCGCGGCGAAGAGCCGTCCGTGCGCGAGAAGTACGACTACCTCTATGGCGAGGACGAGCTGCGCGCACTCCTGCCCGAGGTCGATGGGCTCGGCGGGGAAGCGAGCGAGGTGCACGTCATGTTCAACAACAACAATCGCGCGTTCCCCGTGCAGAACGCGCTGATGATGCGCCGGCTGCTCGGGCACCCCGTCCTCCCGCCGCCGCCCTCGTCCGACGCCTTGCCGCGCGACCTGTTTGCCTGAGATAGTCCGGGCATGACGACTTCCGCGCCGCCCATTCCCCGGGTGGAGTTGGCGTTCGGGCCCACGCCGCTGCTGCACCTCGAGCGTCTGTCGCGCGAGCTCGGCGTGGAATTGTGGATCAAGCGCGACGACCTCACCGGCCTGCTCGAGAGCGGGAACGAGATCCGCAAGCTGGAGTTCCTCGTGGGCGAGGCGCTCGCGCAGAACGCGGACACGCTGGTGACGTGTGGCCGCCTGCAATCCGACGGCTGTCGCGCGGTGGCGGCGGTGGCGGCCCGCCTCGGTCTCAAGGCGGTGCTCGCGGTGAAAGGCGCGCGGCCGGAGGAGGACGACGGCAACTATCTGCTCGACCGGCTGCTCGGCGCTGACGTCCACTGCTTTTCCGACGACGAGTGGACGCGCATCGACGAGAGACTTCAAGATCTCGCCGTCGGCGTCCGGCGTCGTGGGGGCGTGCCGTACCTGATCCCCGAGAGCGGCGCCTCCGTGGCGGGTGCCCTCGGCTACTTCGTTTGCGGTCAGGAGCTGACGGCGCAAATCCATCACGGAGCCCCCGCCTTCGACAGCGTGGTCATCACCGCGTTCAGCGGCGCCAGCCAGGCCGGCCTGCTGATGGCGCGGCAGCTCGCCGGGCTGGCCAGCGACGTCGTGGGCATTCCGATCGCGCGCTCGGCGAGCGAGGTCCGCGCGGCCGTGGTCGGGCTCCTCGAGGCGGCGCGGCGCCGCTACGGTCTTGGCCTGCGGGTGCCGGACGACGTCCGGCTGCTCGACGGCTATCAGGCCGGCGGTGATGGCGGCGTTTCGCCCGAGGTGTTGCGGACGGTGGTGATGGTGGCGCGCCAGGAAGGCGTCGTTCTGGATCCGCAGTCCACGGGCACGGCCTTCGCCGGACTGGTCGACACGCTTCGCCGCGATCCCCATGCGCTCGGCCGCCGCGTGTGTTTCGTGCACACGGGCGGCATCTTCAGCCTGTTCCCCTTCCGGCGGGCGCTGCGCCGGCTGATGGACGATGACGCTCTGGTAGAATCCTAGCCCATGCCGGAGCTTCGTCTGTCGGGCGGAGACGTCGACGGTCTCCTCGTCAACTACCTGGTGGAAGGGCCGCCGCGCGGCCCGGCCGTCGTGCTCATCCACGGCCTCGGCGGATTCGCCGAGACGTGGCGCCTGAACATCGCGCCCCTCGCCGAGCGGGCGACCGTGTACGCGCTCGACCTGCCCGGGTTCGGCCGGTCGGGGAAACCCCGCGCGCGCTATGGGCTGACGTTCTTCGCCCGGGCCGTGCACGGGTTCCTGGACGCGCTGCGGATCCCCCACGCCTCGCTCGTCGGTCACTCGCTCGGCGGCGCCGTCGCCATGACGTATGCGCTCATCCATCCCACCCGCGTGGAGCGGCTGGCCCTCATCGCGTCGATCGTGCCCGGTTTCTCGTATCGCCCCTCGTGGATCTTCCGCTTGCTCATGCTGCCTGGGGTGGGGGAGACGCTCGCGCTGTGCGGCTCCGCCCGGGTCTACAAGGCCGCGCTCGCGCGCTGCTTCCACCGGGCCGTCCAGGACGAGATCGACTTCTTCGTCGACGGCTTCTACGCGGAGCGCACGGCGTGGATCGCGCGCGCGGCGTACCTCAGCACGCTCCGCGAAGTGCGCCGCGACTTCGAGATCCGCGCCGCCGACTACCGCCGGGTGATGGCGACGTTCGGTAGCCCGGTGTTGCTGATCCACGGACGGCAGGACCCCGTGGTGCCGACGGACCACTGTGAAGACATCGCCCGCGGCGTGCCGCGCGCGGCCGTGCGGTGGCTCGAGGACTGCGGTCACTTCCCGCAGGTCGAGCATCCTCAGGTCGTCAACGACCTGCTTGCAGAGTTCGTGGCGGGTCGCCCGGCTCCGCGGTGAGCGGGCTCGGCGTCGTCGATGCCCGAGGCCGGGCCGCGATCGATCCCGGAGCGAGAAAGCTGAGAAGCCGATGACCGAGATCACACCCCAGGAGCTCCAGGCCCGGCTCGCGGGCGGCACGCCGCCCGTGCTCGTCGACGTTCGCCAGGATTGGGAGACGAAGCTCTGCCGGCTGGAGAACGCGGTCCACATCCCGATCGAGGAGATCGAGCTGCGCACGGAGGAGTTGAACCCGGAGGACGACATCGTCGTCTACTGTCATCAGGGCGTGCGCAGCGCCGCCGTCGCCCAGTACCTGCGCCAGCTCGGCTTCAAGAACGTGCGCAATCTCGCCGGCGGCCTCGATCTGTGGGCGCGCACCGTCGATCCCCGGATGCGCCGGTACTGATGGGTGACGCGCCCGTCCGCCGCGAGCGGCGGGGCGACGTCGTCTGGTGTACGCTCGCGCGGCCTCCGCTCAATCTGCTCGAGCCCGTTCTCATCGACGCGATCCGCGCGACGTTCACCGACCTCGCCGGCGACGATTCGATCCGCGCCGCCGTCCTCACCGGCAGCGGGCGCGCCTTCACGGCGGGTATGGACGTCCGCGTGCTGCGCGACCTCGACGTCCCCGGCGCCAAGCGTCTGATCACGGCGATTCACGCCGCCATCGAAGCGGTGCACCATGCGCCGTTTCCGGTGATCGCCGCCGTGAACGGCGCCTGCCTGGGCGCGGGTTTCGAGCTCGCGCTCGCCTGCGATCTCCGGGTCGCGGCGGCGGGCGCGCGCTTCGGACTGCCGGAGGTCCGGGTCGGCGTGCCCTCGGTGATCGAGGCCGCGCTGCTGCCGGGGCTCATCGGTCCCGGCCGCGCGGCGGAGATGCTGCTCACGGGTGACGCGGTCGAGGCCGAGCAGGCGCTCGGGTGGGGGCTCGTGAACCGCGTCGTTCCGGCGGCCGCGCTGACCAGTGCCGTCGACGAAGTCATCGAGCGGTTGCGCGGGTGTGCGCCGGGGGCGCTTCGTCTGCAGAAGGAGCTGATGCTCCGGTGGCGCTACACCGACCTCCCCACCGCCATCCAGTACGGCATCAACGCCTTCGCCACCTGCTATGCCTCGCGCGAAGCCCGCGAAGGCGCCGAGGCGTTCCTGGCCAAGCGCCCGCCGCGATTCGGGCCGCCGGACTGAACGTCCCCACCACCGGGAGCCGGGACTGAAGATCCAGGCGGTCACGGTCGACTTCTGGGGAACGGTCATGCTCGATCCCCCGTCGAGCGATGACGAGCGCTACCGGCGCCCCCGTGTCGATGCGTTCGACGCGATCCTTCGCGGGGCCGGAGAGCCGGTCGGCCGCGCCGCGCTCGATCGCGGCTACCATGCGTCCGGTCGATTCCTCGCCGCCGTTTGGAGGGACATGCGCGACGTGGCGGTGGCGGAGCACGTGCGCGCCATCCTCGTTGCCGCCGACCCCGGCTTGCCGTCCCGGCTCCCGGGTTCCATCACGGCGGCGCTCGTCGAGGCGTACGGCCGGCCCGTTTTGCTGGTGCCGCCGGCGGTGGATCCGGGAGCGCGCGCTGCACTGGAGACGCTGACCGGGCGCGGCTACACGCTCGCCGTCGTCTCGAACATCATGCGCACGCCCGGCGTCGTCCTCCGCCGACTCCTCGAGCGGCACGGGCTGCTGTCGTTCTTCAAGCACGCGACGTTTTCCGACGAGGTCGGGGTGCGGAAGCCGCATGCGCGCATCTTCGTGGAGACGCTGCGCGCGCTGGGCACGGAACCCGCGCACGCCGTCCATGTGGGTGACGATGCCATCCTCGACGTGGCGGGCCCCATCGCCGCCGGTATGCGGGCGATCAAGGTCGGCACACCGGCTCGCGGTGCGCCGAAGGCGCACGCCGTCATTGCGAGTCTCGCGGAGCTGCCCGCCGCCGTGGCCCGACTCGAAGGCCCGCCGACGTATTGAGGGCGGTGATCTGCTGCGACATTTCCAGTCGGTGAGCTACTCGGACGGGTGCGCCACCGCAAACCGGGGGGTGGGCATCTTCACGGACACGCTGACCGGGCTTGGGGTGGCCGCCGCCCGCGCGGTCCACGTGGGCGACCATCCCTACGATGACTAGCCAGGGCGCGCGTGGAGCCGGGATGCGCGCCGCGCACTACGTCGCGCCCGGCCGCACGCCTTCACCGGACGCCGACATCGTCGTCACCGATCTTGCCGAGCTACCCGTTCGCCTCGTGATGCGCGACGGCGCGGGCTCGGACGTGCTTCCCGGCTACCGCCCCGCTCCGAGGCGGAGCCCGGCACGGCGCGGACCCTTCTGGCACTCCGCGACGCAGACTTCCTGGAAGTAGCGCCAGATGGGATCGGTATTGCGGTCGCCATACGCTTCGAGCACGAGGTACGAAACGCCCCGGTGATGGTTGGCCGGGTCGTCACCGCCACGCCGGCCGAGGACTTTGACGGCGCTCGTGTGCCGGTTGCGCAGCGTCGTTCCGTACGTGCCGATACCTGAAAGCCAGTGATCCTGATCGCGGATGGTGACCTCCGTCACCGGATCGACGATCTCCCAGTCCGGCGCGAATTCCTTGAGCGCCATCGCCAACAGCTGTTCCGCGTCTTCTCTCAGCAGCATCGTCGTCTCCTCTCGAAGCTATGCTCGCGCAGCGGCGCCCCGAAGCAGGTCGGCGCTGATGCTGGCGCGCGCCTCCGGGTCACCGCGCAGGCTGCGGCTCATGTCCCAGGCAGACAAGGAATGGACGCTCACCCCGCGCCGGGGTAACTCCAGCGTGACGAGGTAACTCTGGTCCGCGACCTCGACCGAGACGACCCTGCCGTGCAGCGCGATCTCGGTCATCAGCTCGCTGATGAACTGGCGCATCCGCGCCGGTGCCGGCTTGCTCAGAGTCATCCCGTCCGCCACTCTCATGCGACCTCGCGCGCCCGGGCTCGCAATTCGAATGCCAGAGCCGGCGATCGCGCGAATCGCGGAAATCAGGCACGTTACACTTCGGCGGTCCTCACGAGCGGTGACAGGGTGACATGCCATCGGCGACAGCTTGACGGACGGACCGTGTCTTGTGCCGTCCGGCGCGTTGCCGGTAGTATGGGCCGTCATGAACGTGGCCGATCTGCGCGCAAAGATCAGAGACATCAAGGACTTCCCGACCGAAGGGATTCTCTTCAAAGACATCACCACGCTGTTGAAGGACGGGGCGGCGTTCCGCCGCGTCGTCGACCTCCTCGCCGAGCGGTACGAGCGCGATCGCATCGATGTGGTGGTCGCGGTCGAATCGCGCGGATTCATCTTCGGCGGCGCCCTCGCGCACCAGCTCAACGCCGGCTTCGTGCCGGTCCGGAAGCTCGGCAAGCTTCCCGGCAAGACCGTCGAGGTGGAATACGAGCTCGAGTACGGACGGGACGCGCTGGCCATCCACGAAGACGCCATTCAGACCGGGCAGCGCGTGCTCGCCGTGGACGACCTGCTCGCGACGGGCGGGACGATGGGTGCGACGCTACGACTGATCGAGCTGCTCGGCGGCAAGGTGTCGGGCGTCGCGTTCCTCATCGAGTTGGCGTTCCTGCACGGACGGGAAAAACTCAAGAACTACCCACTGCACTCGCTGATCGTGTATGAATAGAGACATGCGCCACCTACGTGGACTCCTCGGGTTTACCGTAGCGCTCGGAGCGCTCGCCCTCGCCGCCACGCCGGTCGCGGCCGATGAGGTGAAGACGCCGGTGAGCGCGGGCATGATGCTCAACATCCTCTCGGCACCGTCCGCCCTGCGCGCGGATGCGTTCGACGCTTCGCTCAAGGACGAGGGCCCCGCGCCGCGATCGTCCGAGGGCGAGGTACAGCCGGACGGCAGCGTACGCTACGGGAAGGTCACCGTCAGCGTGAGGAATCCGTGCCCACCGGGGACGGCTCACTACGAGCCGCCGCCGCTGCCGGGCCGGCGCGCGCGCAACTAGTACGACGGAGGGGGCGCAACGCCCCCTCCGTTTCCTCCCCGAACAGAAACCCGCACGGCAGTTGGCCGGCTCACCGTTGGCTGAGTGTTGCAGGAGGTTTTCATGACGATCGAACTCGTCGGAGTGATCGGGTGTGGGCTCATGGGCGGCGGCATCACCCAGGTCAGCGCTCAGGCCGGATTCTTCACCGTCGTGGTCGAGGCGAATGACGAGTTCCTCGCCCGTGGCCTGGAGCGTTTGCGCACGACGCTCGGCGGGTTGGTCGAGCGCGGCAAGCTGGACGCGCGCGCCCGCGACGAGATGATGGGTCGGATCCGCGGCACCGTGCGTCTCGAGGACTTGAAGGATTGCGATCTCGTCGTCGAGGCGATGACCGAGAACCAGGCGCTCAAGAACGAGACGTTCGCCAAGCTCGACCGGATCGTGCCGTCCCACGCATTGCTCGCGAGCAACACGTCATCGTGCAACGTCACCGCGATGGCGGCCGCGACCACGCGACCGGGTCGCGTGCTCGGTCTGCACTTCTTCAACCCGGTGCCGCTCATGAAGCTCGTCGAGGTCGTGCGCACGATCCTCACCGAGGACGGCAGCGCGCAGGCGGCGACGGAATGGGTGCGCGCGCTCGGCAAGGTTCCGGTGCAAGCGAAGGATTCGACCGCGTTCATCGTCAACCGCTTGCTGGTGCCGTACCTGCTCGATGCTGTCCGCGTGTACGAAGGGGGACTCGCCACCCTGGAGGACATCGACCAGGCGATGAAGCTCGGCTGTGGCTATCCGATGGGGCCGTTCACGCTGCTCGACCTCGTCGGGCTCGATACGACGATGTACGTCGCGGAGGTGATGTTCGAGGAGTTCCGGGAGCCGCGCTACGCGCCGCCGCCACTCCTGAAGCGGATGGTGATGGCCGGCCACCTCGGCCGCAAGAGCGGCCGGGGCTTCTACAAGTATTGAGCTAGGCGCGGGCGGGGAGGCGGGTCGGGCGGGGCAGGTGCGTGTAGCGGGCGCGCAGGCTCTCGAACCGTGGCGAGCTGAGGCCGTGACGGTGCAGCTCGTAGCGCGCGAGCAGCGACAGAATCTTCAGCCCGTAGACGATCGAGGCGGTGAAGCTGGCGGACGATGCCTCGGCGAAGTAGCGGGTGGGCACCGGGATCTCGTCGATCCGGAACCCGGCGTCCACGATCTGCGCGATGATTTCCTGATCGAACACGAAGCCGTCCGAGTTCAGCCCGAAGTTCACCGTCTCGAGCACCTCGCGCCGGAATGCGCGGTAGCCCGTATGGAATTCCGACAGCGCGAGACCGAACGTGCGGTTCTCGAGCGCGGTCAAGAAGCGGTTCGACACGTATTTCCACCACGGCATGCCCTGGGCGACGGCGGAGCCGGCCTTGAGTCGCGAGCCCAGCACCACGTCCGCGTCGCCACGAACGACCGGCTCGATCATCTGGGGCAGCAGCGTGGGGTCGTACTGATAGTCCGGATGGACCATGACGACGATGTCGGCGCCGGCGCGGAGCGCCTCCGTATAGCAGGTCTTCTGGTTCGCACCGTAGCCGTAGTTCTGGTCGTGAACGAAGATCTCCAGGCCGAGCTGCCGCGCGACGTCGATGGTCGCGTCGGTGGAGCCATCGTCGACGAGGATCACCAGGCTCACCGTGTCTTTGGGCAACTCTTCGTACGTCATGCGGAGCGTACGCCCCGCGTTGTATGCGGGCATGACCACGACCACTTTCGGCGTGACGACGGGCAGCGCGAGCGGTGCAGGAGTCATGGCCAGAGTCCTTCGGTGATGACGATCGCCCACAGCATGCCGACTATGCCGGCGGAGATGAGGAGTTCGAGCGGACCGACGGTTTCCACGAGCCTCAGCATGACGCCGGCTGAGTGCACGGCAAATGCCAGATAGAGACGGCCGAGATCTCGGGACCTTACATCCCGCCAGGTCGTCTGTCCGTCGCGCTCCGGTGACGGCAGGCCGCACTCCGCTGACAGAAAATGTCACCGCCGCCCCGGTCCCGGCCGCGTGCTATGTTTCTGGCGTCATGAAGTGGCTGGCGTTGACGTTCGCCCTGGCGGTCAGCGTGCTAGGGCCTTCCACTCCCGCGTGGTCCCAGTGGCTGTCGCCGGGCGATGTCCCCCAGCGAAGCCCCGGCGATCTGGAGCGATTCGACTCCGGCATCCCACCGATCGAGGCTCCCTCCCTCTTCGGGTTCCTGAGCGGCATGTGGCTCGACAGCGTGCCGGGCCTTGGTCTCGGCGTGGGCGTGCAGCCGCTGCACGGCAACCGTGGCTCCACGAGCGCAGCGCTCCCCGGCGCAGCCCAGGCGCTGCTCGGGCCGTACCGACTCCTCGACGACCGCGGCACCTCGATCTCGTTCGATCTCCGGCTGCGTTGGCCGTCTCCGGTCGACCTCGCCGGCGCGGGCGCACTCCAGCCCTATGTCGCTGTCGGCCCCGCGCTATTCCTGGCCGAGCCCGACGTCTCCAGCCAGATCCTGAACTCGCGCGCCGACACCGCGCTGTCGCTCGGCGTCCGCGCCGGCGCTGGCGTGACGTGGAGCTTCGATCGCAGCGGCTCGTTCTTCAGCGAGTACCGTTTCATTCGCGGCGCGCGCGAATCGAACGTGCTCGGAGGGCGGAACGGTGCGAGCGAAGATCCGGTAGGGTTCGACCTTCTGTACGGGGTCCGCTTCCGGTTCTAGCCCGAACTATTCATGAACGGGCGACGGGGCGCCGAACGGGCGGCGCGGCCGGAGACGGGTGGATGGATCCTCTGACCACAGCCGATCCGGGGGGAAAAATGCGCGGCGGCGCAACTGGGGCCAGTCGCGCCGCCGCGTGAGCGCGACGCGCCAGTGCCGGCGCCGCCGCGCCGGATGAAGACCTTACAGCCACGGCTCGAGTGAGTCACCGGCCCGATTCGTGCTCACCCTGGTGCGCCCGAGCGCATGGATCACGCGGTTCGGTTCGCCGCACCCGCCATCGTCGTCTCGGCCGCGCTGGGCGCGCTCATCATGTGTGCCCTCGTGCTGCGTTACGGGTTCGCGACCGAGGACGAGGACGAGCACCCTGGTGATCGCGCGCGACGCGTGCTGGCGACGCGTCTCGGCCACGCGGTGGCAGCGGTGTGCTTCGCCGCGAGCGCTGTCTTCGCGGTCGTGATCCTTCGCGGATCGACGGGCACCCCGCCCGCGCCCCCGGGGCCCTCTCCGGCGACGACCCGGGATGAGCGCGCGGAACTGGCGCGGCTGCGCGAAGAGGTTGGGGATCTCCGAGCCCGGATGCAGGAGCTGGCCCTCGGCGCCGGTACGCCGGCCGCGACACCATCCGAGGGACAACCTTCACCGGAGTTACCCCCCACGCCGCCACCGGCACGCGGCACGGCGCCGGCGTCCGAGGACAGCATGCAGGATGTGCCGCAACGATCGCCCACGGCCGCGCGCGGCAACTCTACGCGCGAGGCGTCGCAGGCGCGCGGGCGCGGGGGAAGCGATGAGACGCCGGCCGCGCTACCCGCCGGCGTGAGCCCGCGGCGAGTCGCAACGACGGTGCGCGATATCCGGGTCGAGATCGAGAGCTGGTCCACCCCGCGTGACGTCACCTACCAAGTCCGGCTGCTCGACGTGGCTGGCCGTCCCGTCACCGGCGCCGAACTGACCGTCGACGGACGCGGGGCGGACGGCGCGCCAGTGCGCGTGGCGCTGCAAGGGACGACCGACGCCGGCGTCTACCGCGGTCGTCTTCCCCACGGCGTGGACCCGGCCGAGCTTCGCCTCCGTGTGGCGGCTACGACCCGGCGATTCGAAGTGGGCCTGGACGCTCCGGCGTCCTGGTAGCGCGCTCGAATCGGCATCCACACGCCTGGGGCGGCGGCCCTGCACCTCCGGGCCCCCGGCGGGCCATCCGGAGCGGTCGGTTGACCGGGCGTAGGTCCGGGGTGTACATGTCTAGACAATCTTGCCGCGGGAGGCCCAAGCCGCATGGAATACCGTCCAGGCGTTCCGCGTTACGTCCAGATTGCCGAAGTCCTCCGGGCTCGGTTGCGCGGTGAAGGCGAGCGGATTCCCTCGGAGCACCAGCTCTGCGCCGAGTTCAAGGTCAGTCGGCCGACCGTTCGCCAGGCCCTGGACGTGCTCGTCCAGGAAGGGCTGCTCTACCGGCACGCCGGCCGGGGGACGTTCAGCACGCCGGCCCCGGGGGGCGATCCCCGGTTGCGCGTCATCGGCTCGGTCGGCGACATGATCGCGCTCGGCGAGGAGACCTGGTTGAAGCTGGTCTCGCGTGAGACCGTCCCGGTGCCCGCCAACATCGCCCAGGCCTTGCGGCTGCCCCCGGGGTCCTTGGCCTACCGGATCATCGGGGTCCGCCATGCCGACCAGGGGCCCTTCCAGCACGTCACCGCGTACCTGCCGCCCGCCATCGGTGAAGCGCTGAGCGAGGAGGACCTCTCCAACACCTCGATGATCGCCGCCATCGAGCGGGTGCTCCACGTCCGCATCAAGCTGCTCGAGCAGGTGGCGGACGCCGCGCTGGCGCCGCGCCACGTGGCCGAGCTGCTTCAGATCAAGCCGCGCACGCCCGTCTTGTTATTCGAGCGCACCTACGTGTCGTCCACCGGCGAGCCGATCGAGCACGCGGTGAGCTACCAGAGCGGCCGCCGTTATCCATATCGCGTCGTCCTGTCGCGCCTCGACCGTCGGAGTTGACGTGGCGTACCGGATCGGGTTCGACGTGGGCGGGACGTTCACCGACTTCGCGCTGCAGTCGCCCGCCGGGGAGCTGACCACGGGCAAGCGGCTGACGACGTACCCCGATCCGTCCGAGGCGTGCCTGGCCGGGCTCGACGAGCTGGTCGAGCGCGGAGGCATCGCCTGGAGCGACGTCGCGCAGCTCGTGCACGGCACCACCCTCGGCTCCAACATCGTCATCGAGCGCAAGGCGCGCGGCGTCGGTCTGCTCACGACCCGCGGGTTTCGCGACGTGCTCGTCATCGGCCGCGAAAAGCGGTATCAAGTCTACGACCTCCAGATCGAGAAGCCGGTGCCGCTGATCCCACGCCGCTTCATCGGCGAGGTGCACGAGCGGATCCTGGCCGACGGCTCGGTCCGTGACCCACTGGACGAGGAGGATGCGCGCCGGGCCATCCGCGAGCTGGTGGCCCGCGGTGTCCAGACCATCGCCGTGTGTCTGCTCCACGCCTATCTCAACCCGGCCCACGAGAGGCGGCTGGCCGAGCTGGTGGCGGCGGCGGCGCCGTCGGTGACGGTGACGCTGTCGCACGAGGTGTCGCCGACGTTTCGCGAGTACGAGCGGACGTCGACGACGGTGGTCAATGCCTACGTGATGACGGCCGTGCGCTCGTACCTGCGCGCGCTCGGCGCGGCCACGGCGGCGCGCGGCTGTCGTGGCCGGCTCTTCGTCATGCAGTCCTCCGGCGGTGTCGCGACGGCGGAGGCGATGGAGCGCTACCCCGTGCGGATGATCGAGTCGGGCCCGGCCGCGGGCGCGCTCATGGCGGCGACGTACGGCGAGCTGACCGGACACCGGGACCTGATCGCGTTCGACATGGGCGGCACCACCGCCAAGCTCGCCCTCGTGGAAGGCGGCCGACCGCTCACCACGACCGGCTTCGAGCTGCACCGCGTGCTGAACGCACCGGGCAGCGGGCTGCCGATGAACATCCAGGCCATCGATCTCGTGGAGATCGGCGCCGGTGGCGGCTCGATCGCGCGGGCCGCGCTCGGCGTCATCGCGGTGGGGCCCGAGAGCGCGTCGTCGACGCCGGGTCCGGCCTGCTACGAGCGTGGCGGCGTGGAGCCGACCGTGACCGACGCCAACCTCGTGCTCGGTTACCTCAACGCCGCGTCCTTCGCGGGCGGGACCATGCGTCTGTCGCTCGGGGCCGCCGCCCGCGCCATCGAAGAGCGGATCGCCCGGCCGCTCGGCATCGGCGTCGACGAGGCGGCGTGGGGCATCCACGCGATCGTCAACAGCAACATGGAGCTGGCCACGCGCGTGGTCTCCATCGAGCGCGGGCGCGATCCGCGCGACCTCACGCTGGTGGCCTTCGGCGGCTCGGGGCCGGTGCACGGCTGCCGGCTGGCGCGCGCCCTCGGCATCGCGCGCGTCATCCTGCCGGCGTCGGCCGGCGTGACCGCGGCCATCGGTCTGCTCGCCGCCGACGTGCGGTTCGACGTGGCCCGCACGTTCGTCGGCCGGCTCGAGGCGCTCGATCCCGCCGCGCTCGGCGCGATGTACGACGACATGGCGGCCCAGGCCCTCGCGGTCGTGCGCCAGTCTGCGGTCGGCGGCGACGTGCGGCTGGTCCGCGAGCTGGACGCGCGCTACGTCGGTCAGGGCTACGAGCTCACGGTGCCCGTTCCGTCGGGTCCGCTGGACGCGGCCGTGATGGCGCGCGTGCGCGCAACCTTCGACGAGGTCTATGCCGCGCGCTACGGCTACGCGAGCCCGGCGGAGCCGGTCGAGGCGGTGACGTGGAAGCTCGCCGCCATCGGCGGCGCGCCGCGGATGGCGCTCGCCAAGGCCGCTCCCGCGCCCGGGGTGGAAGCGCGCAAGGCGATGCGGCGGGCGTACTTTCCCGAGACGCACGGCTACGCCGAGACTCCCATTTACGATCGGTACTCGCTCGCACCCGGCCAATCGCTCACCGGGCCGGCGATCGTGGAGGAGCGCGAGTCGACGACGGTGCTGCCGCCCGGCGTCGTCGGCGAGGTCGACGAGTACGCGAACTTGATCGTAGCGGTGGGCCCGTCGTGACAGGCCGCCGCGTGGTCTCGCGGCCGGGCGGGTGACCGCATGAGCGGCGTCGATCCGATCACGCTCGGCGTCGTGTGGGGCGCGCTCCAGTCGATCGCCCTCGAGATCGGCACGACCGTCCACCGCACCGCGTACTCCGAGCAGGCGCGCGAGGGCCAGGATTTTTCGGTCGCCGTGTTCGATCGCCACGGCCGCATGGTCGCGCAGGGGCCGTACTCGCCCGGCCACATGGGGGCGATGTCGTTCGCGGTGCGCAACGCCCTGGCCGCCCACCCGGTCGAGACGTTGCGTCCCGGTGACGGCATCCTCCTGAACGATCCGCTCCTCGGGTCGGGCCATCTCCCGGACTTCTTCATCACCCAGCCCGTGTTCCACGAGGACGTCCTCGTCGGATTCGTGGTCAACATCGTCCACCACACGGACGTGGGCGGCCAGCGGCCGGGCAGCCAGGGCGTGGTCGGCATCTTCGACTACTTCCAGGAAGGTTTGCGGGTGCCGCCGACGAAGGTCTGGCGCGAGTACCGTGAGGACGCGGGCGTGCTTGGCATCATCGCGGCCAACACGCGCACCCCCGATCGCGTGCTCGGCGACCTGCGCGCCCAGCGCAGCGCGCTGCGCGTGGGCGAGCTCCGGTTGATGGAGCTGGTCGAGCGTTACGGACGGGACACGGTGTTCGCCGCGATGGAGGAGATCCTCGCCCGGACCGAGACGAGCATGCGCACCGCCATTCGCGCGCTGCCCGACGGCGTCTATTCGTTCGAAGACTTCATGGACGACTGGGGGCCGGGGACGGAACCATTGCGTGTCCGCGTGACCGTCACCGTGCGTGGCCAGGGCGTGGACATCGACTACGAGGGATCGAGCCCGCAGACGGCGTCCGGCCTCAACTCCTACATCAACTACACGCGATCGTACTCGTACGCCGCCGTGAAGTGCCTCACCGATCCGCTGGGACCGATGAACGACGGCGCGCTGCGTCCTGTCTCGGTGCGCGCGCCCGAGGGCTCGTTCCTGAACCCGCGCCCGCCCGCGGGCGGGGGGCCGCGGGCGGTGATCTGTTACCGGATCTTCGAGGCGGTGATCGGCGCGCTCGCGGCCGCCGTCCCGGAGCGCGTGGCGGCCGCCGCCTCCCACATGGCCAACCCGACGTTCGGGGGATGGGATCGCGCGAAGAGCCGGCGGTTCGTCGCCTACGAGCTCGTGCTCTCGGGTACCGGCGCGCGCGCCGGCAAGGACGGCTGCGAGGGGATGGCGTGGGCGTTCAACGCGTCGAACATCCCGGTGGAGGTGCAGGAGGCGCGGCACCCGATCGTGGTGGAGCGCTTCGAGCTGATGCGCGACTCCGCGGGGCCCGGACGGTTCCGCGGCGGCTGCGGGCTCCGGCGTGACCTGCGCTTCCTTGCCGACGACGGCAAGCTGACCAACCTCTCCGAACGCCACCGCTTCGCGCCCTGGGGGCTGTTCGGTGGCGGCGCCGGCCGGCTCGCGCGCACCGTGCTCAACCCGGGGACGGACGAGCAGGTGGTGCACGCGAAGGAGTCGCGCGAGTTCAGGTACGGGGACGTGATCTCGTTCCAGCAGTCGGGGGCCGGGGGCTACGGCGACCCGCTGGAACGCGACCCGACGCGGGTGCTGGAGGACGTGCTCGACGACTACGTCACGGTGGAGGCGGCGCGCGAGCACTACGGCGTCGTGATCACGGGCGCCGATCCCGATCTCCGCGTGGATGAGGCGGCGACCGTGGCGCTGCGGGCAAACCGGAGGCGGAGGTGATGCGGGGGGGCCGGGCGGACGTGGCGGCAGGGTCGAGATGGCGGCTTCGGGTGGACATGGCTCGGGCCGAGGTCAGCGGATGATCCGGTTCACCGGGGAGCAGGAGGAGTTCCGCCGTGCGGTCGGACGATGGGTGGATGCCGAGGTCGTGCCGGCCGCTGCCGATCTCGACGAGCGGGCGGAGTTCCCCACGAAGCTCTTCCGCCGGATCGGCGAGCTCGGCTACTTCGGTCTCCGGTATCCCGAAGCGTACGGCGGGGCGAACGCCGACATGGTGACCTACTGCCTGTTTGCCGAGGAGCTGGCCCGCGGTTCGATGTCGCTGGCGGCGGCGGCGGCGATGCAGTCGCTGATGGGAACGTACTTCGTCTACAAGTACGGCTCCGACGACCTCCGCCACCGCTATCTCGTGCCGGCGCTCCGCGGCGAACTGGTGGCCACCTTCGCGCTCACCGAGCCCAACGCCGGCTCGGACGTGGCGAACATCGTGACGCGTGCCGAGCGGCGGGGCGATCGCTGGGTACTCACCGGCATGAAGACATGGGTCACCAACGCGCCGGTCGCCGACGTGTTGACCGTCGCCGCCAAGACGTCGGCCGAGCGCGGGATGAAAAACATCGCGCTCTTTCTTGTCGACCGCGCGACGATGCCGGGAGTGACGCTCGGCAAGAAGATCGAGAAGATGTCGGTGCGCGCCTCCGAGACCGGCGAGATCCGGCTCGACGACGTCGAGGTGCCGGGTGAACATCTGCTCGGCGGGGAGACCGGCGGCGTGGAGAAGATCGGAACCATCCTGTCCGAGATCCGGGTCATGACGGCGGCGCTGTCGGTCGGGCTGGCGCGCGCGGCGTACGAGGCGGCGCTCGGCTACGCGCGCGAGCGGCAGGCGTTCGGCAAGGCGATCGTCGAGCACCAGGCCATCGGCTTCAAGCTGGCCGACATGCTGACGTCGCTTCACGCGGCCACGCTGATGACCTACCAGGCCGCGGCCGGCATCGACGCGGGACGACCGATGGCCCGCGAGGCGGCCATGACGAAGCTCTTCGCGTCGGAGATGGCGGTGCGACTCACCGACGACGCGGCGCGAATCTTCGCGTCCTATGGCCTGGCCACCGAGTACCCGGTGCAACGCTACTTCCGCGACGCACGCTTCCTGCTCCCGGGCGGCGGCACCTCGGAGATCCTGCGTCTGGTCATCGGGCGCGATCTCGACTGGGACCGCGGCCAGGTGCTGTCGTGAGCGCCGAGATGGGATACTCCTTACCAGCGTGGAGATGAGAGATGAAGTGTCCGCCGCATCGAGCAAATGTTGCGAGAGTCGCGCGATCCTGACCGGACAGCACCCGTATACGAATACGTCTCCTGAGATGCGCGACTCTTTACACCGAACGCGGTTGAGGAGCTTGGCCGAGTTGATCTCGGCACAGGGCGCCGCGGTGCCGACCGAGTGGACGTTCGTGACGGACCTCGACGCGTTTTGTCGCGGACTGGAGCGCAAAGGGGACGGGCAAGAGCGCGGGGAAACGGCCGGATGAGAAGGGTGGCGCTCGTCGGTGCCGGGGTGACGAAGTTCGGGGTGCGCAAGGCGACGTACCGCGACCTCATCTGGGAGGCGGGCAAGGCGTGCTTCGACTCCGTGCCCGGCCTGCGCCCGCGCGACGTCGAGGGCCTCGTGGTCGGCTCCGTGATGCCGGAACGGACGGCGTTCCAGAGTCACATTTCCTCGCTGGCGGCCGAGGCGCTCGGCATCAAGCCCAGCGCGCTCTCCGCGCGCACCGAGCACATGTGCGCGTCGGGCACGGTGGGCATCCGGTACGCCTATGCGTTCATCGCGGCCGGGCTCGCCGATCTCGTGATGGTGCTGGGCGTCGAGAAGCTGAATCAGCCCTCGACCGACGAGGCGATCCTCAACATGGGCACGGGCGTGGATCGCGAGTGGGAGGCCGCGTTCGGGCTCACGGCGCCGCCGTGCTTCGCGCTCGCCGCCCAGCGACACATGCTCGAGTACGGAACGACCGAGGAGCAGATGGCGCTGGTCGGCGTCAAGAACCACACCCACGCGACCCGGAATCCGAACGCGCACTTCCAGAAGGGCGCCAGCCTCGATCAGGTGCTGTGCTCGCGCATGATCGCGAGCCCGCTGCGGCTCTTCATGTGCTCGCCGATCACCGACGGCGCGGCCGCCGTCCTGGTGGCCAGCGAGGAGCGGGCGCGCGCGCTCACCGACAAGCCCGTCTGGATCCGGGGCACGGGCCAGGCGCTGGACGGCTTCATGCTGTCGTCGCTGCCCGAGGACTATGCCCGCTGGCCGGCCCTCGGGCGCGCCGCCGAGTCGGCCTATCGCATGGCCGGCATCACCGCGCGCGACGTCGACGTTGCCGAGGTGCACGACTGCTTCGCCATCGCCGAGCTGATTGCCTACGAAGAGCTCGGCTTCTGCGCGAAGGGCGACGCCGGGCCGTTCGCGGCGGCGGGGCGGAGCGACTATGGCGGGGACGTGGTGGTGAATCCGCGGGGCGGGCTCATCGGCTGCGGCCATCCGCTCGGCGCGACCGGTGTCGCCCAGGCCGCCGAAGTGTTCGTTCAGCTCCGCGACGAGGCCGGCGCCCGCCAGGTTCCCAACGCGGCGACGGCTCTCACCCACAACAACAGCGGGATGGGCGAGCACGTCGTGATGATCTATGGCCGCGACTGATTGTCGAGCCGCATGCCCGCCGCGCGGGTCCGTCGGTCTGGACTGACGCATGAGCGGCCGCGTTGCCGTCATCGGGCCGGGACGGATCGGACGTCAGATCGCCCTCGCCTTCGCGCTCGGTGGCTGTGAGGTTCTGCTCGTCGACATCAAGGCGCGCCCGGAGCGCGACGCACACGTCGCGCTCGCCGATGCGCGGCGTGAGATCGCCCGCGACCTGGCCCTCATGGCGGAAGAACGCGTCATCGCCGAGGGCGATGCGGCGGCGGCGCTGCGACGAATCGAGGACCGGGTCGGGCTCGGTGACCTCACCGACTACGGCTTCATCCAGGAGGCGCTGCCGGAATCGGCCGGGCTCAAGCGTCAGCTGTTCAAGGACCTGGCCGACGCGGCGGCGCCCGACGCCATCGTCGCCTCGACGTCCTCGACGATCTCGCCGTCGGACCTCATGGACGCCGTCGATCGACCGGAGCGCTTCCTCGTCGCCCACTGGCTCAACCCCGCGCACGTCATTCCGCTGGTGGAGGTCGTGCCCAGCCCGCGCACGGCGCCCGCGACGGTGACGCGCACGCTCGCGCTGCTCGAGCGGCTCGGCAAGGTGCCCGTCCGCTGCGGCGACTCGCCGGGATTCATCGGCCCCCGCCTGCAGGTGCTGTTGATGAACGAAGCGGTGCGCCTGGTGGAGGAGGGGGTGGCGACGCCGGAGGACGTCGACAAGGCCTTCCGCGCCGGCATGGGATTTCGCTACGCCTCGGTCGGAATCTTCGAGTTCATCGACTGGGGCGGCGTCGACGTCCTCTACCGTGCCAGTTGCTACATGGCGGAGGCGACGAACGACGCGCGGTTCGCGCCGGCCGCGCTGGTGACGGCGAAGATGCGTGCCAACGAGCTCGGGCCGAAGACCGGTCGCGGCTTCTTCGATTACGCCGGCGAGCGGCGCGAGACGTTCGAGACGGCCAAGCTCCGGGCGTTGCTGCGACAGGTCAAGCGTGAGCGCGAAGCGACAACCCGGGAGAGCGCGTCGTCCGGCGAGCGGGCCTCGCCGCGGGAGAGCGGCTCGGCGCGAGACGGCGCGTCGTTGCCGGAGAGCGTATGACGACGTACTTCCGCGCCGTCGACCCGTTCCCGCTCGAGTCCCCCGACGACAACAAGCTGGCGGAGTTCTACGCGCGCCTGGGCGCCGGGCGCCTGGCCACCACCCGGTGCGCCGGCTGCGGCCACACCGCGTGGCCACCCCGCGGATTCTGCGCCGAGTGTGGCGCCGACCGGATCGAATGGGTCGATCTGCCGGACGAAGGCACCGTGCACGCGTTCACGGTGCAGGAGGCCGGCTTGCCGGCCGGCTTCGACGGCCCCCGCGTGTTCGCGATCGTCAAAGTGGAGGGCCACCGCATCTTCTCGATCGTGCGCGATGCCGATCCCGCGTTGCTGCGCATCGGCCAGCGCGTCCGCCTCAGTCCGATGAGGGTCGCCGACGACGCCAAGGGCGGCGCCCGCTGGCTGCCGGCCTTCACGGTGAGCTGAGGGACGATGCGTTACGACGTCGGCGTGATCTCCGACACGCACGGGCTGCTCCGACCGGAGGCGGTCGCCGCGCTCGTCGGCGTGCGCCGGATCGTCCACGCCGGTGACATCGGCTCCGCGGACGTGCTCGCCGCGCTCGCCGGCATCGCGCCCGTCACCGCCGTCCGCGGCAACAACGATCGAGGCGCGTGGGCGACCCCGATTCCGGAAACGGACGTGCTCGACCTCGGCGCGGCGAAGCTCTACGTCATCCACGACGTGAACGACCTGGCCGTCGACCCCCGCGCCGCGGGCTTCGCGGCCGTGATCTCCGGCCACAGTCACCGGCCACGCCAGGAAGACAGGCTCGGCGTCCTCTACTTCAACCCGGGCAGCGCCGGGCCGCGTCGCTTCAAGCTGCCGATCTCCCTCGGCCGGCTGCGCATCGAAGACGGGCGCGTCACGGGCACCCTGGTGACGCTCGAGGTCGCCGCGTGAAGGTGCTGATCGCCAAGCCCGGGCTCGACGGCCACGATCGCGGGGCGAAGGTCGTCGCGCAGGCGTTGCGCGACGCCGGCATGGAGGTCGTCTACTCGGGACTCAAGCGCACGCCGGACGAGATCGTGGAGACGGCGCTCCAGGAGGACGTGGACGTCATCGGGCTGAGCGTGCTCTCCGGCGCCCACCTGCCGCTGACCCGTCGCGTGATCGATGGGCTGCGCGCCAGGGGCGCCGACAGCATCGCCGTCGTCGTCGGTGGCATCATTCCCGCGCGCGACGTTCCCGAGCTGAAGGCGCTCGGGGTGCGGGAGGTCTTCGCCGTGGGCACGCCGCTGGCGGACATCGTGAAGGCGTTCAAGGACCGTTAGGCTTCCGAGACCGGGAGGGAGGAGAGCATGAAGGAGATCAGGCTCCACGCAGGCATCCCGGTCAAGCCGGTCTACGGGCCCGAAGACGTGACGGGGGACGCGGAACGCGAGATCGGTCGTCCCGGCGAGTACCCGTTCACGCGCGGGATCCACCGCCACATGTATCGCGACCGGCTGTGGACGATGCGCCAGTACGTCGGCTTCGGGACTCCGGGCGAGACGAACGCGCGCTTCAAATACCTCATGGCCCACGGTCAGGACGCGCTCAACGTCGCGTTCGACCTGCCCACCCAGCTCGGCCTCGACTCCGACGATCCGCGCGCCGAGGGCGAGGTTGGCCGCGTCGGCATGGCCGTCGATTCCCTCGCCGACATGGAAGAGGCCTTCGCCGGCATCCCGCTCGATCGGGTGAGCGTCTCGCTCACCATCAACGGGATGGCGGCGCCGATCACCGCGATGTACTACGCCGTCGCCGAGAAGCAGGGCGCGGCGCGCGAGCGGGTGGTGACGACGCCGCAAAACGACATCCTCAAGGAGTTCGTGGCCCGCGGCACCTGGATCTATCCCGTCGCGCCATCGATGCGCCTGGTGGGCGACCTCATCGAGTTCTCGACGCAGCGCTACCCGCGCTCCAATCCCGTCTCCGTGTGTGGCTATCACATCCGCGAGGCCGGCTGCACGACCGCGCAGGAGATGGCGTACGGCCTGGCCATCGCCGCCGCCTACGTGGAGATGATGATGGGGCGCGGCCTGGCCGTCGACGACTTCGCGCCGCGCATCTCGTTCAACTTCACGGCGTGGGGCAAGATCTTCGAGGAGGTTGCGAAGTTCCGGGCGGGCCGGCGCCTGTACGCGCGGATGATGCGCGAGCGCTTCGGGGCCGAGAACCCGCGCTCGTGGATGTTGCGCACGCTTATCGGCGGCGGCGGCTCCTCGTTCGTGGCCCAGGAGCCGGAGAACAACATCGTGCGCGGCGCCTACATCGCGCTGGCGGGGGCGCTGGCCGGCGGCCAGACGATGGCGCTGCCGACCTACGACGAGGCGTACACGATCCCGTCGGCCAAGGCGCAGCTCATCGCGCTCCGGACCATGCAGATCTGCGCGGAGGAATCCGGCGCGGCCGACACCGCCGACCCCCTCGCCGGCTCCTACTATGTGGAAGCGCTCACCAACGAGATGGAAGGGAAGATCGTCGAGGAGATGGCGCAGGTCGAGCGCATGGGCGGCATCGTGGACGCCGTGAAGACGGGCGCCCTCCAGGCCGAGGTCGCCCGGCAGGCGTACCTGTTCGAGCAGCGGCTGAACTCGGGGGAGATTCCGAAGGTCGGCGTCAACTGCCACGTGGCCGACGGTGGCGCGGCGGACGAGCCGGAGCTCGAGCTCTACGGGTTCGATCCCGCCGTGGCCGAAGCGCAAGTGTCCCGGCTCGCGCGTGTCCGACGTGACCGTGACCACGCCGCCACCCGCGCGGCACTGCGGCGGCTGACCGACGAGGCGCGCGGGACCGGCAACCTCATGGAGCCGATCATGGACGCCGTCACCGCGTACGCCACCCTCGGCGAGATGTGCCGGGCCATGAAGGACGTGTTCGGCGAGCACAAGGAGCCGGTTCGCTTCTGATGCGTCGAGCGCTTCCCCGGACTCGAGTGAGCTCGGCAAGGTGACGTCGGCGTTCGACGTCATCGGCAAGGCGGTCCCGAAGCGGGACGGCGCGGACAAGGTCACCGGCCGGACGCGGTTCCTGCACGACGTCGAGCTGCCGCGGATGGCGCATGGCAAGGTGCTGCGCGCGCGTCATCCGCATGCGCGGATCGTACGGATCGACGCCAGCCGGGCGCGTGCGTTGCCGGGCGTGCTCGCCGTGCTCACCGGCGACGACGTCGAGCAATATCCGTTCGGGTTCGCGAAGGACCAGCTCGCGCTCAAGCGTGGAAAGGTCCGGTGCATCCGGGATGAAGTCGCGGCGGTTGCCGCGGAGAGCGTGGCGATCGCCGAGGAAGCCCTAACCCTGATCGACGTCGAGTACGAGGAGCTGCCGGCGGTCTTCGATCCTGAAGCGGCGCTGCGCCCCGACGCGCCGGTCATCCATGACGACCTCGGGACCAACCGGACGGCGCTGCGGTACCAGTTCGTCCACGGCGACGTCGACGCCGCGTTCGCCGCCGCCGCGGCGGTGGTGGAGGGAACATACCGGTTGAACTTCGTGACGCCGGCGTGCCTGGAGACGATGGTCGCGATCGCCGACTGGGACGCGGAGGGGCGCCTCACGATGATGAGCACGACCCAGGTGCCCTTCCTCTATCAGCGCGATCTCGCCGCCGCCCTTGGCATCGGCGGCGACCGGATCCGTGTGCTGCAGCCGCCGGTGGGCGGCAGCTTCGGGCGCGGGCTCGACCTCTACCCGATCGACGTCATCGCCGCGCTGCTCGCGCGGCGGGTCCGGCGCCCGGTGAAGATCGAGTTCGAGCGGACCGAAGAGTTCGTGGCCTGCCCGACGCGCGAGCCGTGCACGATCCGGCTTCGCACCGCGGCCGCCGCCGACGGCGGGCTGCTGGCCCGCGACGCGCACGTCACCATCGACAACGGCGCCTACGTCTCCTGGGGCTCGACGACGCCGTACGTCATGCTCTCGACGACCGCCGGCCTCTACCGCTGCCCGAGCGTCCGGTTCGACACGACGATCGTCTACACCAACAACCCGTACTCCGGCTCGATGCGCGGTTACGGAAACCTCGAGTCGACTTTCGCGGTCGAGTCGCAGATGGACGACGTTGCCGAGCGCCTCGGTCTCGATCCACTCGAGATCCGGCGTCGTAACGCCAGCGGCCCGGGCGACGTGAATCCACAGAACTTCGTCCTCACGTCGTGCGCCATGCGCGAGTGCCTGGAGGCCGCGGCGGACGAGATCGCACGGGACACGCCGCCGCTCTGGCCGGGCTGGAAGCGCGGCGTGGGCTACGCCGCCATGTTCCACGTCGCCGGCGGCGCCCGCATCTATCGCTCCGACGGCTGCGGCGCCATCGTGAAGCTCGACGACTTCGGCAAGGTCTCGCTCATCACCGGGGCGACCGAGATCGGGCAAGGGTCGGAGACCGTGCTCGCGATGATCGTGGCGGAGACTCTCGGTGTGCCGCTCGACCGCGTGGAGGTCGTCAACTCCGACACCGCGGTCAAACCGTGGGACGTGGGGGCCCACGCGAGCCGCACGACGTTCATCGCCGGCAACGCCGCCCGCCAGGCCGCCGAGAAACTGCGCACGCAGCTGCTCGCCATGGGGGCCGAGGCGCTCGACGAGTCGGCGGATCGCCTGGATCTTCGTGACGGGCACGTCTACGTGCGCGGTGAGCCGCAGCGTCGGCTGCCGTACGAGCGGGTGGCGCGCACCGGCCACTTCCGTGGAGGCGGGCGCACGCTCGTCGCGGAGGCGTTCTACGATCCGCCGACTGTGATGCTCGACAAGGACCTGCGCGGCAACGTCTCCGCGACCTACGGCTTTGCCGTCCAGGCGGTCCTGCTCGACGTCGACCCGGAGACGGGGAAGGTCGTGGTCCGCCGGGTCGCGTCCGCGCACGACGTCGGCCGCGCGCTCAACCCGCTCGCCGCCGAGGGCCAGGTCCACGGCGGCATCCACATGGGGCTTGGTTACGCGCTCAGCGAGCGCCTGGTGGTCGAGAACGGCCAGGTCATGACCGCGTCGTTCATGGACTACGCCGTGCTCAAGGCCGACGACATGCCCGCCATCGTGGTGCGCTTCGTCGAGAGCGTGGACGCCGAAGGTCCGTTCGGCGCCAAGGGTCTCGGCGAGTCCGGCGTCATCCCGGTCTCCGCCGCCGTCGCCAACGCGATCAAGAACGCGATCGGCGTGCGGTTCACGGAGCTGCCGATCACGCCGGCGGCGGTTCATGGCGCGCTGGCCGGGCCGCCCAGTTGCAGGCCCGCGCCGACCGGATGATCGAGTGACGGCGCTCTTCGCCGGCGTGCGCGTGCTCGATCTCTCCCGCATGCTGGCGGGACCGTACGGCTCGATGCTGCTCGCCGATCAGGGCGCCGAGGTGATCAAGATCGAGGAGCCCGACGGCGGGGATCCGATGCGCGTGATGGGACCGCCGTTCCTGCCCGACGGCGCCAGCGCGTACTTCCTCGCCATCAACCGGAACAAGAAGTCCGTCGCGCTCGATCTGACGAAGCCGTCGGGACGCGAGGTGTTCCTCGACCTCGTGCGGATGGCGGACGTCGTCTGGGAGAACTTCCGGCCCGGCATCATGGAGCGTCTCGGGTGTGGCTATGACGCCCTCGCGGAAATCAACCCGCGGCTGATCATGTGCTCGATCTCCGCCTACGGCCCCGATGGGCCGTACCGCGACTGGCCGGCGTTCGATCTGGCACTGCAGGCGATGGGCGGAGCCCTGACCCTCACCGGAGAGCCGGGCGGACCACCCGTGCGCATGGGGCTGCCGATGGGCGATCTCGCGGGCGGGATGTTCGGGGCGTTCGCGGTCGCGGGCGCGCTGTTTCGCCGCTCGGTGACCGGGCGCGGCGCGCACGTGGACCTCGCGCTGCTCGATTGTCAGGTCTCGCTCCTGACCTACATCGCGCAGTACTTCTGGACCGACGGCCGCGTGCCGGGCGCGATGGGCTCGGCGCACTCGTCGGTGGTTCCCTACCAGGCGCTCGCCACGCGCGACGGCAACCTCATCATCGCGGTCTTTACCGAGAAGTTCTGGGCCGCGTTCTGTCGAGCGGTGGAGCGTCCCCAGTGGGCGGCCGATCCGCGCTTCCTCACCAACCGTGACCGCGTGCGCCATCGCGACGCGCTGATCCCGTTGGTGGAAGCGCTGTTCGCCACGCGCACGACGGCGGAGTGGCTCACGCGGCTGCAGGCGGAGGGCGTGCCGGCCACGCCCATCCAGGGCGTGGACCGCGTGCTCGCGGATCCGCAAGTGAAGCAACGCGAGATGGTCGTGGACCTTCGGCATCCTGTGCATGGAGCCCTGCCCACCCTCGGCACGCCGATCAAAGTGGACGGCGCTCGGGGCCTCGACGTCGCGCCCCCGCCGACGCTCGGTGAGCACACCGACGCCGTGCTCGCCGACATCCTCGGGTATCCGACCGATCGCGTCGCGGCGCTGCGTGCGTCCGGCGTCGTCGGCTGAACGGCACCCTTCATGCGTGTTGCCGTCCTCGGCGGCAGTCACGGCGGCTACGCCATGGCCGCGGATCTCGCGCTCGCCGGCCACCAGGTGCGACTCTGGCGCCGCGACGCGGCGGCGCTCGCCGCGCTCGGCTCGCCGCCTGCCATCGCGTTCCGTGGGGACGGCGCCGAGGGCGTCGCCCGTCTGGAGCGCGCCACCGGCGATCTGGGGGAGGCGGTCGAGGGCGCCGCCGTCGTCGTCGTGCCCCTGCCCGCGACCAGCCACGAAGACCTCGCGCCGCGCCTGGGTCGGCACCTCACTGGCCGTGAAGTCGTGCTCCTCACGCCGGGAACGCTCGGCAGCTACGTGATGGCGCGCGAGATCGCGCGCGCCGGCGGCCGGATGCCGCTGGCCTTCGCCGAGACGGGGACGCTGCCCTATCTCGCGCGCAAGACGGGGCCGGCGGAGGTGGCGGCGCCCGTGCGCGCCGCGAATCTTCCGGTGGGCGTGTTTCCGTCCGCGCGAGCCGAAGCCGCCCTCGCGCGGGTGCGCGAGCTGTTTCCGGCCACGCGGCCGTGCGTGGACGCGCTCGACGCGGCGCTGACCAACGCGGGGATCGTCATCCATCCGCCGCTCGTGCTGCTCAACGCGGGCGCGATCGATCGCGGGCGCTTCGACGTCCACGCCGCCGGAACGACCGACGGCCCGCGGCGCATCATCGACGCCGTCGACGCCGAGCGGATGGCCGCGCGTGTCGGATGGGACTATCCGGCGCCCCATTACGAGCTGGCCCACTACTACGACGAGACGCGGGCGGCCGAGTGGCTGTACGGAGCCGGGGCGCGCGCCAAGCTCACCGCCAGCGGGCTGTGGAACGAGGTCCTCACCTACGAGCACCGGTACGTCACCGAGGACACCGTGCTCGGCCTGCCGCTCTTCGAGTCCGCGGCGCGCGCCGCCGGGACGCCGTCGGACGGTATCAGCGGCTTGCTGCTCGTCTTCGGCACGTTGCTGCGTCGCCGGCTCACCGGGCAGGGACGTGCGCTCGAGCGGCTCGGCCTCGGCGATCTCACTCGGCGAGAGATCCGCGGCTTCATGGAGGAGGGCTGGACGTCGTCCTTCTGGCCGCGCGCGATCGCGTGACGGCCGCCGCGCTCGTACACGTCGTGATGAGCGGCCTCGCCACCGGGAGCATCTACGCGCTGATGGCGCTGGCGCTGGTGATCATCTACAACGCCACCCGCACGCTGAACTTCGCCCAGGGCGAGATGTTGATGGTGTCCGCGTTTCTCGCGTGGACCGCCCTGCGCATGGGCGCGCCCTTGTGGGTGGCGGTGGTCGTCGCGGTTGCCGGCTCGGCGGCGCTGGGCTTCATGATCGAGCGGCTGATCATCCGGCGTGCGCTGGCCGCGACCCACTGGGACGTCTTGATCATCACGCTCGGGCTCTCGCTCGTGCTGCGCTCGCTGGCCGGCGTGATCTGGAGCCACGACGAGTTCCCGTTTCCGTCCTTCTTCCCGAGCCGGCCGGTGGCCCTCGGTCCCGTGCGGGTGGTACCGATCTCCCTCGGAATCATCGGCGCCTCCCTCACGCTCATGGCCGTCCTGTACGTGGTCTTCACCCGCACGCGCATGGGCCGCGCGATGCGGGCGGTCGCGCAGAATCAGCGGGCCGCGCGGCTGGTGGGCATCAGCGTCGAGCGCGTGTCCTCGATGTCATGGATGCTGGCCGCCGTCGTCGGCGCCGTCGCCGGCGTCCTCATCGCCCCGGTGATCTTCCTCTCGACCAAGATGGGATTGATCGTGATCAACGGCTTCACCGCCGCCGTGCTCGGCGGCTTCGGCTCGATGCCGGGCGCCGTGCTCGGCGGCATGGTCCTCGGCGTGATCGAGAACGTCGCGCCGCTCTACCTGCCGTCGGGGATCCGCCACGCGGTGCCGTTCCTGCTCCTGATCGCCATCCTCGTGCTCAAGCCGGGCGGACTGCTCGGCCGCGTGCAGACCCGCAAGGTCTGATGCGCCGCCTCGCGCTGGGCGCTCTCGCCGCGATCCTCGTCGGGTGGCCCTGGGCGGCGCCGTCGTATCTCGTGTTCCTCGCGAGCCTCGTGCTGGTCAACGCGATCGTGGCCGTCGGCCTCAATCTCCTCTCGGGCTACACCCATCAGCTCTCTTTCGGCCACGCCGGCTTCCTCGCCGTCGGCGCCTACACGGCCGCCGTCGTGACGACCCACGTGCCCGCCCTGCCGGTGCCCATCACCCTGCTCGTGGCCGGCGTCTTCACCGGGCTGGTCGGGGTGGCGCTGGGCGTGCCCTGCCTGCGGCTCGAGGGCCTGTACCTGACGATGGCGACGCTGGCCTTCGGCTTCGTCGTCATCGAGGCGATCCTGAACCTCGACACGCTGACCCGCGGCGCCGACGGATTCGCGGTGCCGCTCGCGCGCCTGGGGCCGTGGCGGCTGGAGACGGACCGCGCGCGCTACCATCTCGTGCTCGTCGTGGCGGCGGTGCTGGTGTGGGCCGCGCTGAACCTCGTCCACTCCCGGACGGGCCGCGCCTTCCTGGCCATCCGCGAGAGCGAGATCGCGGCCCAGGCCAGTGGCGTTCCCGTCGCCGCCTACAAGACCATCGCGTTCGCGGTGTCGGCGTTCTACACGGGCGTCGCGGGCGGTCTCTTTGCCTTCGTCGTCGGGCAGCTGTCGCCGGACGCGTTCGACGTGTTCCTGTCCGTCGACTTCGTGGTGATGATCATCCTCGGTGGGCTCGGCTCGATCCCGGGTGCGGTGCTGGGCGCGGCGGTGGTGACCGTGCTGCACGACTGGTTGGCGGCCTTCCAGGCGTACCGCCCTTTGATCTTCGGACTCATCCTCGTGGCCTGTATGCTCTTCATGCCCGGAGGCATCGTGAGCGCGCTCGACGCGCGCGGGGGGAGGAGGGCGTCATGACGGTCCGCCGTGCGTTTGCCGTGGTCGTTGCCGTGCTGCTGCTCGGCTGCGCTTCCGTCGCCATCGCGGAAACCGGAGTCACCGAGGGCGAGATCGCCGTCGGCTGCTCCAACTCCTTCTCGGGACCGCTCGCCTATACCGGCGAGCAGGCGACGAAATTCGGCGTGGATCTGTATTTCAAGGTCGCCAACGAGAGCGGCGGAATCCACGGCCGGAAGATCCGCACGGTGTACTACGACGACGGCTATCGCCCCCAGGACGCCGTCGCGAACACCAAGAAGCTGGTCGAGCAGGACCAGATCTTCGCCGTGATCGCCCCCCAGGGCACGCCGCCGGTGGTGGCGACCCTCGAGTACCTGGAGCAGAGCAAGGTCCCGCTCCTGTTCCCGTTCCAGGGCTCGCCCGTCACCCGCGGCCGCAAGTACGTCTTCAGCGGCATGACGCTCTACGACCGGCAGTCGCGCATGATGATCGACCACCTCGCCGGGCAGCGGAAGCTCAGGAAGTTCGCCGCGCTCTACCAGGACGACGAGTACGGCAAGGCGTTCCTCACCGCGTTCGAGAAGGACCTGGCCCGGTACCGGCTGAAGCTGGCGGCGTCGGAGCCGATCAAGCGCGGCGCCACCGACGTGAGCGCCCAGATCGCCAAGCTGCAGGCGGCGCGCCCTGAGGCGGTGTTCCTCGTGCTGACGCCCGGACCGGGCGCGCAAGCGCTGAAGGAGCGGCAGAAGATCGGCTGGACGGACACCATCATGGTGTCGTCCGGCCCGCTCACCGACGAGCGCTATCTCGCGCTGGCCGGCGACGCCGCCGAGGGCGTCGAGGGGCTGTCGCTGTGGCCCGACCCGCTGACGTCCGAGCTGGCGGGAGTGCGCCAGTACCGCGAGGCCATGACGAAGCACTTCCCCAGGAACGCCCCGAATCGCTATTCGCTGTCCGGCTACTTTGCGTCGATGCTCTTCGCCGAGGGCGCCAAGCGGGCGGGACGCACGCTCACCCGCGACGGCCTCGTGAGCGCGCTGGAGTCGATCCGCGGCTGGGACAGCGGGATCCTCCCCGCGCTCAGCATCGGCGCGGATCACGAGACGCAGAAGCAGGGGTTCTGGGTCCGCGTCGAGAAGGGACGGTTCACGCAGGTCACGGACTGGCTCAAGTCCGAGTAGCTTTGTCGTTGCTCGGGATCGCCGGCCTCACCATCCACTTCGGCGGGCTGGCGGCCCTGAGCGACTTCGACCTCGACGTCGCCGCCGGCGAGATCCGCGCGCTCATCGGCCCCAACGGGGCCGGGAAGACCACGGTCTTCAACGTACTGAGCGGACTCTATCGCCCGTCGCGCGGCCGGGTGACGTTCGACGGCGCGGATCTGCTCGCGCTGCCACCGCATCGCATCGCCCGTCTCGGGGTCGCCCGCACGTTCCAGAACACGGAGGTCTTCCGCAAGCTCACCGCGCTCGACAACGTGCTGATCGGCGGCCACGCCCGCCTCCGGAGCAACCCGCTCAGCGCCGCGGTGGCCTGGCCGTCGGTCGGCGCGGAAGAAGCGGCGGCGCGCCGGTCCGCCCACGAGCTTCTCGCCCGGCTCGGGCTCGCGGATGCCGCCGACATGGAAGCCGGCAGCCTGCCGCTGGGCGCGCAGAAGCGGCTGGAGATCGCCCGAGCGCTGGCCGCCCGTCCTCGCCTGTTGCTGCTGGACGAGCCCGCCGGCGGACTCAATCCGACCGAGACGCGCACGCTGATGGACGTCATCCGACGATTGCGCGACGCCGATGGCCTGACGATCGTCGTGGTCGAGCACGACATGCAGCTCGTGATGGGCATTTCCGACCGGGTCGCCGTGCTCCATCACGGCCGGAAGATCGCCGAGGGCACCCCGCGCGAGGTCGCCACCGATCCCCTGGTGATCGACGCCTATCTCGGTGAGGACGATGACGGCGCCGGTGCTTGAGTTGCGCGGCGTGCGCGTCGCCTACGGCAAGCGGCGCGCGCTGGACGACGTCTCACTGACCGTGGCCGCCGGGGAAATCGTGACGCTGCTCGGCGCCAACGGCAGCGGGAAGAGCACGGTGCTCCGCGCGGTGTCCGGGCTGATCCGCCCCACGCATGGACAGATCCTCTACCAGGGACGCGACGTCGCGGCGGTGACGCCGGACGCGCTCGTGGCCGGTGGGCTGTGCCACGTCCCGGAAGGACGGGAGATCTTCACCGAGTTTTCCGTTCTGGAGAACCTTCTCGTCGGCGCGCATACGGCGCCCGCCGCCGAGGCGCCGGGACGGATGGAGCGTGCGTTCACGCTGTTTCCGATCCTGCGCGCCCGGCAGCGCCAGCCGGCCGGCACGCTGTCCGGCGGCGAGCAGCAGATGCTCGCCATCGCCCGCGCGCTCATGGCGAACCCGAGCCTGCTCCTGCTCGATGAGCCGTCACTGGGGCTGGCGCCCCGATTGAGCCGTGAGATCTTTCACGTGGTACGCGAGATCAATCGAAGTGGAGTCAGCGTGTTGCTGGTCGAGCAGAACGCGCGCCAGGCCCTGCGCCTCGCCGCGCGCGCGTACGTGCTGGAGACCGGCCGGATCGTGATCGCGGGGGATAGCCTGGAGCTGGCCGCCGATCCGCGCATCCGTGCGGCGTATCTGGGTATGAGCTAGATTTGTGACGATGTTCCAGCCGGAGCTCGAAGCGATGCCGCGCCCGGCCCTGATGCGCCTGACCCTCGAGCGCATGCGGGCGACGCTCGCGCGACTGCATGCGCATCCGGGCTGGGCGCGGCGCCTCGAGGGTGCCACCGCGGGCGATCTCGCGCGGGTCGAGGACTGGAGCGGGCTGCCGTTTCTCACGAAGGCGGCGCTGCGCGACGCGTACCCGTTCGCGCTCGCCGGCGGCCACGAGCGCGGCTGGGTGCGCGTGCACATGTCGAGCGGGACCACCGGAAATCCGATCCTCAATCCCTACACCGCCGGCGACGTGGCCCAGTGGGCCGACGTGATGGCCCGCTGCTACGTGGCCGCGGGGGTCGGGCCCGAGGACGTCATCCAGATCACGCCGTCGTTCGGGCTCTTCACCGGCGGCTTCGGCTTCCACTACGGCGCCGAGCGGCTGGGCGCGATGGTCGTTCCCATCGGCGCCGGCCGCACGCTGCTGCAGCTCAAGCTGATGCGCGATCTGAAGACGACGGTGGTCGCCGCCATCGCGACCTATCCGCTGCGCGTGATCGAAGTCGCGCGCGAAGAGCGCTTCGATCTCGGCGCGCTCGCGCTCCGTGTCGGCATCTTCGGCTCCGAGATGTGGTCGGACGAGCTGCGCGCGCGGATCGAGCGAGAGCTGGCGATCCGTGCCTTCGACATCATCGGCATGACGGAGACGGGTGGCCCCGGCCTCGGCATCGACTGCGAGGCGCGCGCGGGGATCCACGTGTGGGAGGACCACTACTACGTCGAGATCGTCGATCCGGCCACCGGCGCCCTCCGTCCCGACGGCGAGGAGGGCGAGCTCGTGATCTCGACCCTCACGCGCGAAGGCCTGCCGCTCGTGCGCTATCGCACTCACGATCTCACCCGGGTGGTCTCGCGCGAGCCGTGCGCGTGCGGCCGCACCGCGCTGCGCATCGATCGGCTGCGCGGGCGCACCGACGACATGGTCATCTTCAAGGGCGTGAACTTCTACCCGCGCCAGGTCGAGGCGATCGTGTTGGCCCAGGCCGGACTGGGCCACGAGTATCAGATCGTCCTCGACACCGATGGGGGCGGCGACCGCATGACGGTGATGATGGAAGCCGACGTCGGCGGCGCCCCGGCGGCGGCCAACCGGGTGGGGCGCGAGCTGCACGACCTCCTCGGGTTGAGTCCCGAGATCCGCCTCTGCCGGCTCGGCGAGATCGAGCGATCACCAGGCAAGGCCGTGCGCGTGGTGGATCGGCGTCGCTCGCGATGAGGAGCCTCGACGCGCTGTTCGCCCCGCGATCCGTCGCGGTGCTCGGCGTGTCCCGTCAGCCCACCAAGCTCGGCTACCGGCTGCTGGAAAACGTCAAGGCCGCGGGATTCGGGGGAACGATCCACGCCGTGAATCCGTCGGGGGAGGCGATTCTCGGCTGTCCCACCGTGCCGGCGGTGGAGGCCTTGCCCGAAGACATCGATCTCGCGCTGATCAGTCTTCCCGCGGCCGCGGTGCCGGCGGCGATCACCTCGCTCGCGAAACGGCGCGCGCGCGTCGCCGTGGTGCTGTCCTCGGGCTTCGGCGAGGTCGACGCCGGCGGCCGGGAGACCGAAGCCGATCTGCTCGCCACCGCGCGGGCGGCCGGGCTGCGGCTGGTCGGGCCGAACTGCATGGGCGTGTACTCCGCGCCGGTCAGCCTCAACGGCACCTACTTCTGGGATCTGCCACGCGTGGACGGCGGCATCGCCGTCATCTCCCAGAGCGGCGCGTATGGCGGGTTGATCTTCCGCCACCTCGGCGGCCGCGGCCTCGGCGTCGCGCGCTTCCTGTCCATCGGCAACCAGGTGGACGTCGACGTGGCCGAAGTTGTGGAGTATCTGGCCGACGATCCCGCCACGACGCTCGTCGCCTGCTTCGTGGAGGCGCTGCGCGACGGACGGCGATTCGTGGCCGCGACGGAGCGCGCGGCGCAGACCAAGCCGGTGGTGGTGCTCAAGGGGGGGCGCTCCGACGCCGGCCGGCGGGCGGCCGGCTCGCACACGGGCTCGCTGGCCGGCTCGTACGAGGTCTATCGCGCGGCGCTCCGCCACGCGGGCGCCGTGCTCACCGAGGAGACGGAGGAGTTCTTCGACGCGATCGAGGCGCTCGCGACGACGGACCGCCGGCCCCTGGCGCCCCGAGTCGCGGTCATCACGGTCTCGGGCGGCCCGTCGGTCGTCGCGGCCGACACCGCCGAGCGCAGCGGCCTGCACGTCCCGCCGCTCCCCGAGGAGGCACGCGCCGCGCTCAGGTTGCTGCTGCCGCCGTTCGCCGCCCTCAGCAACCCCGTGGACCTCACGCCCCAGGTCGATCCCGCGCGTATCGACGCCGCGGTGCGGCTCGTGTGTGAGCGAGGGGAGATCGCCGGCGCGATCGCGATCAACGTCGGGCTCGACATCCCGGAGTTCGGCGCGGCGCTCGTCGCCGCGGGCGCCGCCACCGGCAAGCCCGTCGTCGCGTTCACGGCCGACGCGCCGGGGATCACCGAGCGGTTGCGCGCGGGCGGGGTGCCGGTCTTGCCGAGCCCCGAGCGCGCCGTGCGCGCGTGGCGCGCGCTCTGGCAGGCGCGGCCGCGGCGGCACCATCGCGCACCGAGCCGACGCGACCTGCCTCCGGACGTCGCGCAAGCGCTCGCGATGACGTCGGGACCGCTGCCGTACGCGCTGGCGCGCCACACACTCGAAGCGTACGGCGTGCGCTTCTGTCCGGAGGCGGTGGTGGCGACCGCCGACGCCGCGGTCGGTGCGGCGGACGGCTTTGGCTACCCGGTGGTCGTGAAGGCCGACGCGGCCGGGCTCGTGCACAAGACGGACGCGGGCGGCGTGCGGCTCGATCTCGGCGATGCCGGCGCGGTGAGGCGCGCGTGCGCGAATCTCGCCGCGCGGTTCGGCAAGGTGCGCTTCGTCGTGCAGCCGCGCGTCGGTCCCGGCGTCGAGCTGCTGTTCGGGGCGCGCCGGGACGAGGTCTTCGGCCCCGTCGTGCTCGCCGGCGTGGGTGGAGTGCTCGCCGAGGTGCTCCAGGACTTCTCGCTCGCGCTGGCACCGCTCGATCCCGAGGACGCGGCGGTCATGCTCCGCGAGGGCGTGCGCGCGCGACTGCTCGCCGGGCCGCGCGGGTTGCCCGCGTGCGACGAGGCGCCGCTCGTCGACCTGCTCCTCGCCCTGTCGGATGCGATGCTGTCGGAGCCGCGGATCTCCGAGATCGACCTCAACCCGGTGATCGCCTTCGGCTCCCACGCCGTCGCGGTCGACGCCGTCGTCATCGCGGGCTAGCCGCGGCGCGCGTCACCGCGACCTCACCAGCAACGCAGCGAATCTCGCAGGATCTGCTCGAGCTCCATCGCGCCCACCGTCCGCGGGGCGCCGGACAGCAGGCGCGGCTGCCTCAGCGTGCCGGCGACGAGCGCGGCAATGTCGCGCTCGCCGTAGCCGATCGCGGTGATTCCGTTGGGCACGCCCACGTCGCGCATGAGGGCGGTCAGCGCGCCCGGCAGCGCGTCGCGTCGCTCGCTCTCCGACAGGTCTGCGATCGGCACGCCCAGCAGCTCCGCGGCACGCAGATGGCGGGCCGGCGACGTCGGGTACGTGAAGCGAAACGTGGCCGGGGCGGTCACGATCACCGACATGCCGTGCGGAACGAGCGGCTGCGTCGTGCGATAGCCGCTCGGCACGTAGTCGCGCACGAGGCCGGCGATCGGATAGGCCACCGCGTGGGGGATGTGGACGCCGGCGTTGCCGAAGCCGATGCCGGCGTAGTTGGCGGCGAGGGCGAGGTGGATCCGGGCCTCGAGGTCGAGGGGATTGAGGACGGCGCGACGCAGATAGGTGCCGACGTACTCGATGGCCTTCTCGCACCAGATGTCGCTGGCGGGGTTGGCGCCGATGTACGCCGGGCGATCGGGCGGATGGTGCTTGGGGCGCGCGTGGTACGGGCGCGTCGTATAGGACTCGATGGCGTGGGTGAGGATGTCCGCCCCGGCGGCCGCGGTGACCTCGGGCGGCGCGGTGAGCGTGTTGAGCGGATCGACGATGCCGAGGGTGGGTCGCAGCAGGCGGTGCGACACGCCGGCCTTCACGTGCTGGTCGAGGACATGGGTGACCGCCACCGCCGTGGTCTCGCTGCCCGTGCCCGCCGTGGTCGGGACGGCGATCATCGGCTTGAGTGGCCCGGGCACCGGGCAGCCGCGACCGACGGGCTGGTTGATGTAGTCGAGCAGCGGTGCCGGATGGGTCGTCAGGAGGTTGACGGCCTTGCAGGTGTCGAGGCTGCTGCCTCCGCCGACCCCGATGAGCCCATCGAAGTCGCGCTGGCGCGCGTATTCCGCCGCCTCCTCCATCGAGCGGTCGGTCGGCTCGACCTCGACGCCGTCGTAGACGTCGGCCTTCACCCCCTCCTCGTTGAGCAGCCCGCGAATCTTCTCGACGATGCCCAGCTCGGCAATGTGCCGATCGGTGACGATCAGCACGCGCTTGAGACCGAGCCGGCGGGCGTCGTAGGCGATCTCGTCGGTGGCGCCGAGCCCGAACTTGATCGGCGACATCTCCATCACGAACACGGTCTCGGTCGGTAGGGTCACACCCTTCATGCAATCTCCTCCCGGTCGTACGGGCCTGGGACCCGGATTATAGCCGCGCCGGCCACGCCGGAGGCGGCCCCGCGTTATAGACTATGGCCGCTCGATCGATTTTCGGATGCCGGAGCGCACCATGAACGACCTCTACTACCTGACCGACGAGCAGCGGATGATTCGCGACCTCACCCGCAAGGTGGCGCGGGAGAAGATCGCCCCGGTGGCCGCGCTCCACGACGAGGAGGAGAGCTACCCCGCGGACGTCATGCGGCTGCTCGCCGACCAGGGGCTCATGGGCATCTGGGTCCCCGAGGAGTACGGCGGCACCCACATGGGCGCGATGGCGGTCGCGCTCGTGGCCGAGGAGCTCGCGTGGGCGTGCGCGGCCACCGCCACCAACTGGGGCGCGACCCCCCTCGGCGGGTATCCGATCCTCCTTTCGGGCAACGCTGAGCAGAAGCAGCGGTACCTGCCACGACTCGCGCGCGGCGAGATCCTCGCCGCCTACTCGCTGTCCGAGCCCGGCGCCGGATCCGACGCGGCGAGCTTGCAGACGCGCGCCGTGCGCAAGGGCGATCGCTACGTTCTGAACGGCACCAAGCTCTGGTGCTCGAACGGCTCCAACGCCGGCGTCATCACGCTCTTCGCCACCGTGGATCCGGCCAAGGGCCCGAAGGGTATCACCGCGTTTCTGATCGAGCCCGGCTTCAAGGGCTTCGCGGTGGGCAAGAAGGAAAGGAAAATGGGCATCCGCGCCTCGCCCACCGTCGCGCTCCATCTCGAGGACTGCGAGGTCCCCGTGGAGAACCGGCTGGGCGCGGAAGGCGAGGGCTTCAAGATCGCGCTCGGGACGCTCGACTACACGCGGCCGATGACGGGCGCCACCGCGGTCGGGGTGGCCCAGGCCGCGCTCGACGCCGCCGTCGGCTACGCGAAGGAGCGGCACCAGTTCAATCAGCCGATCGCCGCGTTCCAGGGCGTGCAGTTCATGCTGGCCGACATGGCCATGCACGTCCACGCCGCGCGACTCATGGTCCACCACGTCGCCGCCCTCGTGGACCGCGGCACCGCGCACACGGTGCTGGAGGCGTCGATGGCCAAGTGCTTCGCCGGCGACGCGGCGATGAAAGTGGCCACCGACGCCGTGCAGGTGTTCGGCGGCGTGGGCTACACGCGCGAGTTTCCGGTCGAGCGCTTCATGCGCGACGCCAAGATCATGCAGATCTACGAGGGCACCAACCAGATCCAGCGCATGATCATCGCGCGGGAATTGCTGGGGGCGTGACCGGCCGGAGGCTCCGGCCGTGAGCGTCGCCCTCGCGCTCCGCGACGCGAGCTTCCATCTTCGCGACCTCCGCCTGCGGTTGCCCTTCCCCTTCGGCGTCGTCACGCTGACCGAGGTCTTGCTGCTCCACGTCGCTATCGACGTGGAGGCCCCGCGAAGCGCTCGCGGCCGGCTACGGAGCTTCGTACCGCATCAGCATCGCGTGCTCGGCATGATCGTGGCGGTGCCGCTGGCCACCGTGCCCCAGTGCGCCTGCTGCTGGAGCACCGCCGCCTCCGCGCGCGCCACGGCCTGCGCGGCCAGTCGCGCCACCTGGTCGTCTGAGCCGGGCAGCGGCGGCGGCGATCAGGAGCGCGGCGCCCGCGCCGCCTCGGCCGGGGTGAGCACCCACACGGGGGCGCCCTCCTGCAGGCCGTCGGGCGGCGCGGCGATCAGCCGGTCCTGCTCGCTCAGCCCGTCGACGATCTCGACGCTGCCGCCGAAGTCGCGGCCGAGCTGCACGGCCTGGAACCGCGCGCGGCCGTCGGCGCCGACCGTGGCGAGGGCCGCGAGGACTGTTCGTCACGTCGATGGCGTGGTAGCTTTCCAGCCATGCCCACCGCCAAGGTGCCCTGCGACGAGATCGGAAAGAAGCATCAGTGGAGGGAGAGGGACGAGCGGGGCTCGGCCTACTCCACTCACTCAGTCGGTCGGTCGCGCCTCCAGAAGCGTGTGGGGGTGCCCTACATTGCGCTCATAGGGGCCGGCCGCAGCGATGAATCGCGAGCACTCGCAGAATTTAAATCCCCGGATACACGTTGTTGAGTCAACGCTCTCTAAATGCGTAATTCGGGACAGCTAGCGCGTGGCGGACTGGAAACACGGGTTCAGGCCATGAGCTCGAAGCGAAACTATGCGCCGTCCTCATTACTCGATCGCGGTGTAGACCACTGACCGCATCCTCCGCCAGAAGTATGCGTTGGCGGGCAGATTCGGGCGTTGCATCATCCAGATCGCAATCAGCCGCTCCTTAGAGTCAACGAAGAACGTCGTTCCATACACCCCGTTCCAACCATAGTCTCCAACCGACCCTAGACTGGCCGCCTCGCCCGCCGCAATGCGCACTTGAACGCCGAGCCCGAACCCGTAGCCGGGTCCGGGGAAATACCGCGGACCGCGCGCGATCGACGACCCGAGTTGGTGGGAGGTCATCAGTTCGACTGTCTTGCGCGAAAGAATGCGCACGCCGTCGAGTTCACCACCGTTGAGCAACATCTGGGTAAAGCGCAGGTAATCCGGCGCGGTGGAAACCATGCCGCCGCCGCCGGAGAGAAAGCGGGGTTGCTTGCGCACGTCCGGAACGCGCGCTGGCACCTTGGTGTCCGGATCCAATTCGAACGGTTCGGCGATGCGGCTATGCTGCGCCGTATCGACCCAGAATCCCGTGTCTTTCATGCGCAAGGGCTTTGTGACCCGCTCAGCAAGGAAGATGTCCAGCGTTTGTCCCGAGACACGCTCGACCAACGCGCCGAGCACGTCGGTGGACATTGAGTAGTCCCAGGTCGTGCCAGGTTGGAATGCAAGAGGCAGCTTCGATAGCTTCGTCACAAGCTCGGCGTTGGATTGTGCCGGATTGAATAACCCCGCCTTGTTGTACTCGTCCTTGACGAGCGATTTGCCAAAGATGCCGTAAGTCAGGCCCGAGGTATGGCGCAGGAGGTCCTGCACTGTCATCTCGCGTTGCGCCGGCACGAGCTCGAGCGATGCTTTGCCCGATGCATCCTGCTTCTCGACGCCCACCTGCAGCCCCTTGAGTTCCGGCAAGTGCCTCGAGACCGAGTCGGCGAGCTGAATCCGGCCGTCCTCGACGAGCGTCAATGCGCCGACAGTGACCAGCGGCTTGGTCATGGATGCGATGCGGAAGATCGAATCCATCTGCATGGGCGTGCCCGTCTTGGGGTCTTGCACACCGATCGCGTCGGAATAAGCCACCTTGCCGTTGCGCGCTACGAGCATCACCACGCCGGGGAACTGCCCCTTCTGCACATCAGCGGCGGTCAGCGCCGAGAGTTGCTTGAGGCGTGCGGTGGAGACAGCGTATGTGCGGGCGTCGTTATGGCTCTGAAGCGGAGCACATCCGAAGAGAATGGTGATGGCCAGCAGCGCCGGCGCGAATCGCTTGAGCGATCGCGCAGCCAGATATATACGGGTTCTCTGCATGGTCTTTCTCCGCATGGAGAGCTAGAGCGTGCAAGGTCAGCAGTCTAGCTAGCCCGCGTAAGCAGTCGGCGTAGGAGCTAGCGGACGCCGCTAGAGGCGCCGGCGAGCTGTCCAGGGAACCTGAACGGGAGGCCTCCTCTACTCCCCTGGGTACCGGGCGGTTGGATCGCAAAGTTCGGGGAAGA
>JBGPXN010000082.1:0-19907 GCA_041492755.1 Methylomirabilia bacterium
CCTTGTGGAGCATCGTGTTGTAGGCGCGGCAGAGGGCCACCGCCCACTCGGCATCACGCAGGAACGCGTTGAACAGGCCGAGCGTGGGGTACAGCACGGCCATCGCCATGCCGCCGGTGTCGAGTGCATCGAGCCAGCTCTTGCCGTCGCCCGCCCAGTTGCCCTTGGTGCCGATGAGGCGCCGATCCCACGCGTCTTGCGGGAAGAACGGCGTGAGCAGTGGGCGCTTTCGGTAGGGCTCGTCCAGGTGCGCCGCGATCTGCTCCCAGGTTTCCGTGACGTGTCCGTCGCCGTCGATGATCTCGAACTTCATGGCTTGTACTCCTTCGCCTGTCGGATCACGGCCTGCTGGTCGAACTTGTTGATCTGCTCCACGAGCTTGTCGGTGTAGAGGTCGGCCGAGGGCACCGTGCCCTGGACGATCTTCTGGTCCTTGAAGATCTTCTGGAGCGACGTCCACTGCGCGAGGGTGGCCGCGCCGTACCGCTTGTCCTGGCGGTTGTCCACGCGCTGCAGATCGAAGCGCGCGTTGAAGACGTGCATCGCCTCCTTCAGAAGCTTGGCCTCGTCACCGGCTTGAGGCCGCGTTTGTGGATAGAGCTTCCAGTGGATGCGCACCGCCGCCTCGGGGTTGGTGAGGCCGAACAGGATCGCCTTGCTGATGCCGCGGGCGAAGCCCACCAGGACCTCGGGATTGTCCGCGAGGTAAGCGTCGCTCGTGGCCAGCGTCTGGCCGATCATGTCGTGGACCATCGGCAGGTCGAGCCGTCGCAGCGCGAGGCCGCGGTTCTCGAGACTCGCCTGCAGCGTGTCCCACAGGGCCAGCGCATCGACCGTTTTCTGCTGGAGGGCCAGCGCTCCCGGCGCTCCGACGCCGACCGCGAGCAGCTTGATCTCCTTCTCGGGGTCCACGCCGACCGACGCGACGAGCGCCTTGGCGAACGGCACGGAGCCGGAGGCGAGCGCCGGCACGCCGATCGTCTTGCCCTTGAGCTCGGCCACGGTCTTGATCGGGCTGTCGGCCGGCACCACGATCCGGTAGATCGTCGTGCGCGCCTGGACGTGGAAGCCCTTGATCTTCACGCCCTTCTCACGCCCGATGACGATCTCCTCGGGCCCCAGCGACACGACGTTGATGTTGCCGCTGCCGATCTGCTGCAACCCCGCCGCCGACCCCTCCACGCTGGTCACCTCGACGTCCAACCCCTCCGCCTTCCAGTACCCCAGCACCACCGGCAACGACGAATGCCCGGCGTGACCGACGGAGATGTCCTTCGTGGTCACCGCGAAGATGACCTTCTTCAGCGGCTTGTCCTGCGCCGGCGCGATCCCGGCAACGACGAGCCCAAGGATAGCCGCGGCGAGCGATAGCGAGACGAACCGTTTCATGAGACCTCCCATGGAGATTGATCTCGACCGGCGACGAGCCACCAAGGCCGCAGGCCGATCAAAAAGGGCCAGATGCAAGGCGGCGACGAGCGACGACTGCGACGTGGCCCGGCCACGTCGCAGGGAGGAGCGAGGAGCCAACGCCGCAGATGGCCCTTTTTCATCGGCCTGCGCTAGGCCTGCGCTAGGCACCGATTACCTGGTCCGGCTCGGCCCAGAAGATCACGCGTCGCTGGATGGCCTGCATGAGCAGGTGCAGCGCCACCCCGAGCACCGAGAGCAGGATCATCACGGCGAAGACGCCGGCGATGTCGAGGTTGAAGTTGAACTGGAGGATCAGGACACCGAGGCCGCGCTGCGCGCCCACGAACTCGCCGACGATCGCGCCGAGCACGCTGAAGACGATGGCGATGTCGAGCCCGGCGAACACGAACGGCAGCGCGTTCGGAAACTTCACGAGCCGGAAGGTCTGCCAGCGGGTGGCGTTGAGCGAGCGCATGAGGTCGAGCTTCGACTGGTCCACCGTCTTGAGGCCGACGATCACGTTCACCAGCACCGGGAAGAAGCCGACCATGGCCGCGATGATAATCTTGGAGGAGATGCCGAAGCCGAACCACACGATGATCAGCGGCGCGATGGCGATCTTGGGCAGGGTCTGGAGCGCGACGAGATACGGATACACGGTCTGCTCCACCAGACGGAACTGGGCGACCACCGCGCCGCACACGATGCCGAACACGGAGGCGATCAGGAAGCCAAGGATCGTCTCGTAGAGCGTGATGCCGAAGTGCTCCAGGTAGAGCCGGCTCCGGAGCCCGCCGGCGAGCGAGGCGAGCACGGCGCTGGGCGCCGGCGCGATGAAGGCCGGCACGTCGAACTGGCGCACCGCCCATTCCCAGACCCCGACGAACACCACCAGCACGAGCGGGATCAGGACGATCTGCGGCCGGGCCGCGATGAACCCGCCCGGGTTCTCCGCGAGCTCCCGGCGCCACGAGGTCGGGGCCGCGAGCGTCTCGTCGGTCAATCGAGCCATCCTTTAGCGTCGAACAGGTGACGGATCTTCCGCGTATAGACCCCGAAGTCGTCCGACGCCATCATGTCGAGGTCACGGGGCCGCGTCAGCTCGACGCTCACCACGTCGACGACGCGTCCCGGGCGGGCCGACATGACGACGACCCGGTCGGCGAGGAACACCGCTTCGGGAATCGAGTGGGTGATGAAGATGACGGTCTTGCGCGACTCCCGCCAGATCCGGAGCAGCTCGAGGTTCATGAACTCGCGGGTCATCGCGTCGAGGGCACCGAACGGCTCGTCCATCAGCAGCAGTGAGGGCTCGTGGACGAGGGCGCGGGCCAGGGCCACGCGCTGGCGCATGCCCCCCGACAGCTCGTGCGGATACTTGTCCTCGAAGCCGTGGAGGCCGACCAGCTCGAGCAGGGCGCGCGCGCGCCGGCTCGACGGCTCGCGCTCGAGCCCGAGCACCTGCACCGGCAGCATCACGTTGGCGAAGACGGTGCGCCAGGGCAGCAGCACGGGGTCCTGGAAGACGACGCCGACGTCGCGGCTGGGACCGTCGACGGGCCGGCCCCGCAGGTGCACGCTCCCGGCCGAGCGCTGGAGCAGGCCGGCGAGAATCTTCAGCAGCGTCGTCTTGCCGCAGCCCGACTGGCCCACGACCGTGATGAACTCGCCCTCGGCGACGTCGAGCGAGATCCCGCCGAGCGCGCGTACGAGCGTCCGACCCTTCGTCCGGTAAGTCTTCTCGACGCTCGAAAGGACGATCAACGGTGGTGCCACGAGGCCGCCATTCTACTCGATCGGCCGCCGGCCAACCCGCTGCCTTCCCGGGCGGCACTCGGGTAGAATCGGCCGCCGTGGTGTCCGAACCGGTCGCGGGAGACGGCCTGTTTCCGCCCGATGCCTATGCGCGTGAGGACGAGGCGTCTGACCAGCGCTTTTACGCGATGCCTCGTCGGGTCGTGCACATCGACGACGGCGCCATTGCCGCGCTCGGACGTCTGTATGGCGACGTCCTGCCCGCGGGCGGGCGTCTCCTGGACCTGATGAGTAGCTGGCGCAGCCATCTGCCGGAGACGCTTCGGGCGGCAAAGACCGTCGGCCTCGGGCTGAACGCGGAGGAGATGGCCGATAATCCCCAGCTCTCGAGCTTCGTCGTGCACGACCTCAATCGCGATCCACGGCTGCCCTTCGGCGATGCCGAGTTCCACGGCGCGATGTGCGCGGTGTCGATCCAGTACGTGACCCACCCGGTGCTGGTGTTCCGTGAGGTTCATCGCGTGCTCCGGCCGGGGGCGCCGTTCGTGGTCGCCTTCTCCAACCGTTGCTTCCCCACCAAGGCGGTGTCCGGCTGGCTCGGCATGTCGGACCAGCAGCACGTCATGCTCGTCCGCGCGTACTTCCAGGCGGCCGGGAACTGGACCGAGGCCCAGGAAGAGAACCGATCCCGCGGTGTCGACAGCGACCCTCTCTATGCGGTATGGGCAACCACAGGCCGCAACATCGACACGGAGGTGCCGAAATGATCCCCGATGAGATCGACGTTCCTCACGCCGTCGTGCGCGTGCTCGAGGAAGCGGGCATCCAGTTCGTGCTCGGGATGCCCGGCGGCGATACCGGCCGCATCTTCGACGCGCTCTACGACTCCACGCAGATCCGGACGGTCCTAGTGCGCCACGAGCAGGTCGGCTCGATCATGGCCGAGATGTACGGCCGGCTCACCGGCAAGCCCGGCGTCGTGATGGGCCAGGGCATCTTCCTCGCCTGCAACGCGCTCTTCGGCACGCTCGAAGCCGTGAAGGGCGCTTCGCCCATGCTGCTCCTCGGCGATCTCACCGACATGGCGCCCTTCCAGCATCACGCGCCGTACCAGGCCGGGACCGGCGAGCACGGCAACCACGATCTGCGAAATCTACTGGCCAGCGCCACCAAGTACACGGCGGCGGTCTACGAGCCCAAGCAGGCGATGCAGACGATCCAGCTCGCCATCAAGCACGCGACCACGGGCACGCCGGGTCCGGTCGCGGTCATCTTCGCGAGTCGATCGCTGGCGGGCACCGTGAAAACGACTCGGCCGCCCCGCGTCCACGCCACCGATCGTGTGCTCGCCCACGGGATCTCGCGTCCGGCGGCCGCCGACGTCACGCGCGTCGCCGACCGGCTGCTGGCGTCCTCCGGCGCGGTCATCCTCGCCGGCAACGGCGTCCACGCGGCGCGCGCGTGGTCGGAGCTGGCCGAGCTCGCCGAGCTGCTGGCCATTCCGGTGGCGACGACGGCGACCGGAAAGAGCGCGATGGCGGAGATTCATCCGCTCGCGCTCGGCGTCTTCGGGAACTGGGGACAGGTCGCGGCCAACGAGGTGGTGTCCACGGCCGACACCGTGCTCGTGGTCGGCTCGCGCCTGGCGCCCACCGACACGTGCTTCGAGAACCCCGAGCTGCTCGACGCCGACCGTCAGACCTTTCTGCAGATCGACGTGGAGCCGCTGAACGTCGGCCGGCACTTCCCGGTGGCCGCGGCCATCGTGGGCGACGCGCGCGAGGCGCTGGCGGCGCTGGTCGCCGAGATCACGCAGCGCCTCACGCCGGCCCGGCGCGAGGCGGCGCGCCGGCGGCGCGAGCAGGTCGCCGAGCTGAAAACGCTGCACCGCTATTTCGCCGACGCCGAGCAGCATTCGAGCGACGTCCCGCTGCGCCCCGAGCGCGTGATCAGCGAGCTCGCCCGGCGGCTCGACGACCGGGCCGTGGTCACGATGGACGCCGGCGCCAACCGCCTCTACATGACCCACTACTTCCAGTCGCACGGGGCGGGCACGGTGTACCAGCCGTCCTCGATCGGCGGCATGGGGTACGCGTTGCCGGCGGCGATGGCCGCGAAGCTGGTCTTCCCCGAGCGTGATTGCGTGGCGGTGTGCGGCGACGGCGGCTTCGCCATGACGATGAACGCCCTCTTCACCGCGGCCCAGTACCGCATCCCGGTCGTCAACGTCGTGCTCAACAACAGCGTGCTCGGCTGGGTGAAGGACGGCCAGCGGCGGCGTGGCAATCGGTTCATCGCCTCCGAGCTGGGCCGGCAAGACTACGCACGGATCGCGCAGGCCATGGGCTGCGTCGGCATCCGCATCGAGACCGTCAAGGACCTCGTCGGCGAGCTCGACCGCGTGAAGAACGCGAAGGACCCCGTGCTGCTCGACGTGGTGACCACGGAAGACGCGCCGTTCTGGCAGGTGCAGTCACCGTTCGCCAAGGAAGGACCGGGCGGGGAGTGACGTGCGCGTGAAGGCGAGCGACATCGACTATACTCGCGGCGCACGCGAAGAACTCGTCGTGCACGCGACGACCCGAAGCTCTGGAGGGCTGCCATGAGTGCAACGCGACGAGCGTCCCCGAGCCGCCGTGCCTTCCTCCGAACCGGCGCCAAGTCTCTCGCCGGCCTCGCCGGCATCCTCGCCGTGGGACGGCCGCCGGCGAGCTGGGCCGCGCGCGAGCTCAGTCTGCTCACCGCGGCCAACTACGCGCCGACTTCGGACGCGAAGCTGGCCGAGCTCGGCAAGAAGTTCGGGAAAGTCGCCGGGGCGAACGTCCGTATCGACCACATCCAGAGCGTCCAGATGTCGGGCAAGCTCGCGTCCGAGGTCATGGCCAAGTCGGGCCACGACATCGTCAGTCTCGAGATGCACTACCCCTATCTCTTCCATCCCGGGCTCGCCGACGTGTCGGACATCTGCAACGACCTTTCGAAGAAGCACGGCGACTGGTATCCGTTCGCCAAGGACCACGCCCTGATCAAGGGCCAGTGGTACGGCGTCCCCTACCTGTACATCTCGTTCCCGGGCAGCCACCGCATCGACCTGTTCGAGAAGGTCGGCGAGAAGGCGCCGGACACGTGGGAAGACCTGCTCCGGGCCGGACGGAAGCTGAAGAAGCTCGGTCACCCGGTGGGATTCGCGATCAGCCAGACGACCGACGCCGTGTCCACGCTCTACTCGATCCTCTGGTCCTACGGCGCCAAGGACGTGGCCCCGGACGGCAAGACCGTCACCCTGAACTCGCGGGAGACCGAGACGGCCGTCGACTACGTGCGCACGCTCTACAACGACGCCATGGACCCGGCCGTGCTGTCGTGGGACAACGCCGCGAACAACCAGTGGCTGAACTCGGGCAAGGGCTCGTGGATCCACAACCCGATCAGCCACTACGTCGTCGCCAGGGAAAAGAAGATGCCGGTCGCCGAGCACATTGGCTTTCACATTTCCCCGGCCGGCCCGGGGGGGCGGCACACGGTCGGCGTCCCTCGAAGTCTCGGCATCTGGAAGTTCAGCAAGAACGTGGATCTGGCCAAGGACTTCCTGAAATGGTTCTTCGAGCCGGCGCAGTACCACGAATGGATCATGTCGGGCGACAACTACAATCACCCGATGTGGCGGGACATGGAGAACCACCCCGTCTGGGATCTCGACGCCAAGTACAAGCCGCTCAAGGCCCTCGCGCAGTACTCGCACCTGTACGGGTGGCCCGCGCCGCCGGACGAGCGGATCCAGCTCGTGACGAACAGCTACATCATCCCGAACATGTTCGCCCGGGTCGTCACCAACGCGTCGACGCCGAAGGCCGCCATCCAGTGGGCCGAGACGGAGATCAAGAAGATCTTCGCGTAGGCCGGCTCACGCGCTGACGTCACCGGAGACGGCCATGGGCTTCAGGCCGGGCCTCGACCTCACTCAGCGCGCCGCCTCGAGACGGCGTAGCCGCACCTCCATCTCCTCCTGGCGGCCCTCGAGACTCTGGATTTTCCTGTCGAGCTCGGCGTAAGAGAACTTGATCATCGCACTCAACTCGCGCTGAGCTCGAAGGATGTCTTCGCGAAGATTCTGCTCGAGTCGGTCGACACGCTCACGAAAGGCGCCGATGCCCTCAGCCAGAAGTCGTATCTCGGCGCGCATCTGCTCCGCCACCACATCGAAGTGGCGACGTGTTTCTTCATGCAGCGCTCGGGGATCGGGTTCCACGCGGTCTTCCAGATCGAGGTCGCCTGAGGAGCATCGCTATCGTATGCACGACCGCTGCGGCGCGCAAGCGTATCGTTCGCGACACGGCTGAACGGAATCGACTAACCAACGCCGCTCAGAGGGTGTGAGGGAATTCGAGGAGCGCCCCGGCTCCGCCGCGGCGCTCCGAGTGTGGGGGATATCGAGGCGCGCCCCCGGTTTCCCGGGGCGTGTCCGAGCGAGGGGGGGCAAGGGGGGCCCTATCGGGGCCCCCCATGTAGGGTAGTCAGTTCTTCTTGAGCCGCACATACTCCAGAGGCGCCGACCACGGATAGGGATTGATCAGCATGAGCGCGGGCTCGGCCACTCTCGGGCCGATCCCGCTCGGCCAGATGTATTCCCAGATGGGCGCGAACCGCACGCGCTCGTGCAGGATCTGCTGGATCTGGTGGAGCAGCGCCTCCCGCTTGCGCCGGTCGGGCTCGACCGCCTGCTGCCGGTAGAGCGCGTCGACATCCGGATAGCCGCCGTAGGCGTACGCGCCATCCGTCGGCACGATCTCCGACATGCGCGTGGCGGCGTTGCCGTAGAGCGCGCTGGCGCACACACAGACCCCGCGCAGCTTCTTGGTCGCCCACATCGAGAAGAAGGCCGCGCGTTCCATCGGCCGCATCCGGAGCTTGATCCCCACCGCCCCCAGATAGTTCACGATCGTCTCGCCCATCGAGAAGTAGGGGGGGACCTGATGAAGCTCCCCGGCATCGAAGCCGTTGGGGTAACCCGCCTCGGCCAGCAACTGCTTCGCCTTCACCGGATCGTAGGGATGAGGCTCGATGGAGAGCGCGAACTCGAAGGCGCGGGGGATGATGCCTCCCGTCGGCTTGGAGGCTCCCAACGTCTCCGCCTCGCTGAGCGCGCGGCGGTCGACGGCGTGGCTGGCCGCGAGCCGCACTCGCCGGTCATGCCAGGGGGACTTGGGATCCCACTGGTCGAAGAAATCCATGAAGAACACCCCGATCCCCCCGGAAAATGACAGCCTGAGGTTGGGATCCCGCTTGAGCTCCAGCGCCTGCGGGGCATCCAGGAGGTAGGCGACGTCGACTTCCCCCCGCTTGAGCATGGCCGCCCGCGTGGTAGCCTCCGGGACGCTCTTGAAGACGAGCCGCTTCACGGACGGCATCTTGCGCCAGTAGCTCTCGTTCGCCTCCATCACCAGCTCGATGCCGGGCGTGTGGCTCACGAACTTGTAGGGCCCGAGACCGACGGGGTACTTCTTGAACCCTTCATTGCCGACCTGCTCGACGTACTTCTTGGGCACGACCCAGGCCGCTCCGGTGGCCAGAGTCCCGTAGAAGGCCATGAAGTCGGGAAAGGGCTCGTGCAGATGGAAGCGCACCCGGTAGGGATCGACGATCGTGATCTCCCGGACCTTCTCGCGGAGGATCTTGCCTCCCTTGAGACGCTGAAAGCTGAACTTCACGTCCTCGGCGGTGAAGGGGTCGCCGTTGTGAAAGCGGACCCCCTCGCGCAGCTTGAACTCGTACACGCGCTGATCCGCGCTCACCGTCCACGACTCCGCCAGGCTGGGGGCCAAGAGGTTGCCCGGCATGGGCTTCACGAGCGCGTCGTGGATCGCGTAGAGCACCCAGAACGGCGTGATGAGGCCCAGCGTCTCGCCGGGATCGAACCACTGGGGCGACAGCGTCACGTAGAGCGCCCATCGCATCTCGCCCTCGGGCCTGGGCTGGGCCGTCGCTTCCTGGAACGGACCACCCACGAGCAGAGCGCTGAACACGCCGGCAACGGCCAACCCGAACCACCGCGTGAGACTCCGCGTGCCGTTCATCGTCTTCCCTCCGTGACGCTCGTGAGCGAGCCCGAACCGGGCGAACGTGAACCCTCGTCTGTCATTCCCAGGGAGGCGTCATCGCGCCGGAGGCGCGCGCAGGCTCGGGAGCGGAAGCGGAACGCAGCAGGAGGAGAGCGGACGGAACTGCATCCTCGTCTCCACGCCGGGAGGGCGATACCGTCAGGCCGGTGCGCGGACGATAGCTCCAAGGGACGGCACCGTCAATGGCGGGCACCGGCCCGGGCGGGGATGGGTCAGTTGGACGTGGAGAGCGCCGGGTGGATCAGCCGCGCCGGGCCACGGGCAGCTTCGGCGACACTTCGATTTTTGCCCTGGAGCGGGCGGCGGTGACCCAGGCCTGCCAGGCCTGGGTCTGCTTGCGGGACAAGAGCTCCTGGGAGATCTTCTCGCGCTCCTGCGACAGCGTCCCGAGATCGGGCGGCACGCGCTCGAGGACCTTGAGCACGTAGTACCCCTGCGGGGTCTTCACCGGGTCGGTGACGGTCCCGGGCACGCCGCCGAGGGCGGCGAGCTGTACGTCGCCAGGGAGCTTTTCGGCTGGCTTCGCGCGCGAGAAGCGCCCCGTCTCGCCGGTGCTCGCGCCGGCCTTCCTGGCGGCCGCCGCGACGTCGACGCTCTTCGCGTCGCCCGTGACCTGCCGGGCGCGCTCGAGCGCGAGCGCGTCCGCCTTCTCGCGCTTGATGGCGGCCACGACCTTGCCCTTGATCTCGGCCATCGGCGGCACGCCGGGCGGAATGGACTCGACGTTCTTCAGCACCATCCACCCCGCGGGTGACTTCACCGGCACCGAGACGCCGCCGACGGAGAGCGCGAAGGCGTTCTCCTCGATGGGATCGGGCGGGGCGAACGGGTTGCCGCCGCCGCTTCGCCGCGCGATCTTCGCCTCGACCGGCGTGAGCCCGAAGGTCCTGGCCTCGGCGTTGAAATCGGCCGCGGCTTGCAGCTTCACACGGACCTCGTCGGCGCGCGCCTTGCCCACGCGGTCCGCGGCTTCGGTCTGCAGCCGCTCGCTGATCGGCCCGGCGACGTCCTTCAGCAGCTTCTTGCCGCCCTCGCGGACGTCACCGGCCTTGATAGCGTGGAAGCCGAAGGGCGAGCGCACCGGCTCGGCGGTGAGCTCGCCCTTCTTGAGCGCGAACAGCGCCTGCTCGAACTGCGGGACCATCTCGCCCTTCTTGACGAACCCCAGGTCGCCGCCGTTCTTGGCGGAGCCCGGATCCTCGCTGATCTCCCGGGCCAGCTTGGCGAAGTCCTCGCCCGCCTTCGCCCGCTTGATCACGTCGGCCACCTTCGCCCGCGCCTTGTCCTCGGCCTCGCTGCCCCCGGTCTCGCCGACCCGTACCAGCACGTGGGCGGCCTGTACCTCGCGCGGCGTCTCGAACTCGGCCCCGTGCTCGGAATAGTACTTCTCGACCTCGGCGTCGGTCACCGGCTTGGTGAAATCGCGCGGGCTCACGACGACATACTGCACGCGGCGGCGCTCCGGCTCGCGGAACTCCGCTTGGTGGCCCTTGACGTAGGTCTCGAGCTCTTCGTCGGGCACGTTGATGCCCGCCATGATCGGAGCGAGGTCGACCAGCGCCCACGCCGCCTTCACTTCGGTGCGGGTGTGGACGAACGCCTGCTCGATCTCGGCGTCCGAGACCTTGATCCCGTTGCGCACCATCGACTCCGTCTTCATGCGGGTGAGCCGGCGCCGCGCGTCTTCCTCGAAGGCGGTCTTGGTGAGGCCGATGCGACGCAGGACGTCCTCGTAGCGCTTCAGCGAGAAGCGCCCGCCCTCCTGGAAGGCCGGGATCGCGTGGATCTGGGCGTTGAGCTCCTCGTCGCTGACGTCGAGCCGCTCCGCGCGCGCGCGCTGCACCACCACCGCTTCCTGCACGAGGTCGTCCACGACCTGCTGGCCGAGGCCCAGGCGCTCGACCATTTCCGGTGTGAAGCGGTCGCGGAACATCTGAGCGTACATCTCGAGGAATTCCCGGTACCGGCGCTGGTAGCGCTCGGTCGGAATGGTCTCGCCGTTGACCTTCGCCACCATGTCGCCGTTGCCTTCGCCGCGCAGGCTGTTGGCCCCGAACACGAAGACGGAGGTGGCCACGAACGCCGCGATGACGAATAGCAGGCCGATCTGCAGCGTTCTTCGGTATCGACGCATGAGCGAGATCATTTGATGGTTTAACTCCTTTGGGGGGCCACGAAATGGCCCCCAAACCCCCATCGCTCGGAAGCGCCTCGGGGGACCCGAGGCGCTCCTCGGTTACGGTCGTCGCCTGTCGTGTTACTCACCGGTCTCGCGCTCGCCTACCCGTGGGGCGCGCGCGCCGCTCTCGGGCACGATGCGCCGTGCCACCGTGATGAACCCGGTGTGAGCGACCATGCGGTGGAACGGGCGCACGGACTGGCCTTCGATGTTCCAGGGCCGGAGCAGCGTTTCGAACGTCTCCACCAGGGCCCAGTGCGGCTCGCGATGGAGCGCTTCCGAGAGCTGGTGCGACTGGATGATGGTCGGCAGGTAGGACAGGAAGATGCCGCCCGGGCGAAGCGCGCTCGCCACCAGCGCGGTCAGCTTCCACGGCTCGGGCAGGTCGAAGAGCAGGCGATCCACCGGCTCCTCCTCCCCGATCCCCTCCTCCACCGGCCTCAGCCGCACGACGAGATTGTCCACCTCGCCCATGCGCATGTGAATGTTGGCCAGAGCGCGGCGCGCGAACTCGTCGCGCTGCTCGTAGGTGATGACGCGTCCTTCCGGACCGACGGCCCGCAGCAGCGCGAGGGTGAGCGCGCCGGACCCGGTGCCCGCCTCCAGCACGCGGCACCCGGGGTAGATGTCGGCCCAGAACAGGATCATGGCCAGGTCTTTGGGATAGATGACCTGTGCGCCCCGCGGCATCTCGAGGACGTAGTCGGCGAGCGTCGGGCGGAGCGCAAGGTAGCGAATGCCGAGCGAGCTGCGGATCCAGCTCCCTTCCGGCTGCGCGATGACGCTGTCGTGGGCGATCCAGCCACGGTCGGAGTGGAACGTGTCGGCCTTGCGCAGAAAGATGAGGTGGCGCTTGCCGCGCTGGTCGATCAGGAGCACCTGCTCGCCGTCCTGGAACGGCAGGACTTCGGTCACGCGCGCTCCCGTGGCGCCGGCAGAAAGCGCGCGGCCACGAACGCGGCCAGCGGCGTCAGCGCGCTGATCCACAGCGCGGCCGGCACGCCGTGACGGTCGGCCACCCAGCCCAGCACGGTGACGCCGAGACCGCCGGCGCCCATGGCGAAACCGACGATCAGCCCCGAGGCCATGCCGGGGCTGCGCGGCAAGTAGGAGTCGATCACGAAGTGACCGAGCGCGAGCAGCGCGATCAACCTGACGTTGGGACGGCTTCGCTCGGAGGTGTCGGTGAGGAGAACGGGCGCCGGCCCGGCAATGGTCGCCGGCTTGGAGTCAGCCATGACATCCAATGGTACACTAACCGCCCAATGGAGACACCCGAGCCCGGGAGGCCTCTCCGCGTCCGCGAGCTCGGCCACGTCAGCTTGTTCGTCCGCGATCTCGAAGCCACCCGCCGCTTCTATCGCGACCTGCTGGGTCTGACCGAGACCGGCACCGGCAAGAACGGTCGCGTCGTGTTCTTCTCGGCCGGCGTCCATCATCACGACGTGTCCTGCGAGCTGGCCCGGGCCGACGGGCCGGGCCCGCAACCCAAGGGTGTGCCCGGCCTCTATCACATCGCGTTCGACGTCGGCGTCTCGCGCGCCGATCTGGACGCCGCCCGCGCGCGGGTCCAGGCCCACGGGCTCGCCCCGTTCGGGGAAGGCGAGACGTACTTCTGCGTCCGCGATCCCGACGGCCACGAGATCGAGCTCTACGTGGACGTCGAGAACCGTCTGGGCGATCAGGACACGGCGCGCGAGCGCCGCGGATCGGGGCGCACACGCCAGATGGAGACGACGCCGGCGGCCAGCGCCGCCACCGCGAAGCCGAACGCCGGCAGATAGCCGCCGGTCACGTCGAAGATCTTCCCGCCCGCCCACGCGCCCAGCGCTTCGCCCGCGCCCGTCGTGAGCCCCATCCAGCCGTAGATCGATCCGAACACCGGGCCAGCGAAGACGTCCGCGGAGCGCGCCGCGGTGACGATGCCGGTCGAGCCCTGCGACATTCCGTAGAACACCACGTACGCGACGAGCCACTGCGGCGAACCCGTGACGGCCACCATGCCGAGGCACGAGATCCCGATCGCGCAGCTCGTGTACATGATGGTGAGCGTCACCGCGCGGCCGATGCGGTCGCAAAGCAGGCCGGTGCTGACGCGGCCGATCAGGCTGACCAGGCTCACCGCGCCGAGCGCCGTCGCGGCCTGGGCCGGCGGCACGCCCTGGTCGATCGCATACGCGACCATGTGGACGTTCATGACCGTAAACGCGCACGCGCCGCCGAATCGCATGGCGTTGAGCCACCAGAAGGACGGAAAGCGCAGGGCCGCCCGCAGCGTCCACGCGTCGCGCTCGGGTGAGGACACCAGCGGAGCATCGGGGGCCGGCGGCGTGACGGGCCGCGGCTCGGGCAGCGGCAGCCGCTGGAAGAGGTTCAAGGGAACGACGACCGCCACCAGCAGCGCCGCCCAGACCAGCAGGGTGCCGCGCCAGCCCAGCGCAGTGACGAGCACCTGGCCAAGCGGAATGAAGCAGAACGCGCCGAAGCCGGTGCCGACGTCGACGGCGGCGATGGCCCGGCCACGCGCCTGCGGATACCAGAGGGTGGCCACGATCATGTTCGTCTGGCCGCCGATCGTCGCCAGGCCGAGGCTGGCCACAACCCCGTACGCCAGGGCGAGTCCGGTCAGCGAGTGCAGGCGGCTGGCGATCACGAGAGCGCCCGCGGCGACGAGGGCGCTGGCGGGAAACAGCCGGCGCGGACCGAGCCGGTCGAACGCCCAGCCGATGATCGGCCCGCTGAAGCCGAACATCGCGAGCGCCAGCGATTGCACCAGGGCCACGGCGGCGCGGGAGGCGCCGAACTCCTCGACGAGCGGCAGATACAGCACGGCGAACGACATGGCGATCCCGTTCTCGATGGCCAGCGTGATCGCCGCGATACCGAGCGACCGTGCCGCCCCGCGACGGTCGGGCGCGCTCAGGTGACGCGCTTCCGCAGCCAGGCCGAGCCCGCTTCGGACGCGAGGACGACGGCGAGCACGATCACGAGGATCATGCCGACCCGGCTCCACTCGAGCCCGAGGATCGCCTCGTTGAGCGCGAAGCCGATGCCGCCGGCGCCGACGAGGCCGAGCACGGTCGATTCCCGCACGTTGATGTCCCACCGGTAGATGCAGACGCCCGCGAACACCGGGCGCACCTGCGGCACGATGGCGTAGAGCAGCGTGGTGCCCCAGCCGGCGCCGGTCGCGGCGACGGCCTCCACCTGTCCGCGGTCGATCTCCTCGATGCCCTCGGCCACCAGCTTGGACACGAAGCCGATGGAGCGCACGGCGACCGCGCACATGCCGGCCAGCGAGCCCGGCCCGACGATGATGATGAACAGCAGCGCCCAGATCAGCGTATCGACGGAGCGGCTGATCACCATGATCAGCCGGGCCAGCCCGTACGTCGCGGCGTTGAGCGTCGTGTTCCGGGCCGCGAGCAGCGCCACCGGCAGCGACAGCACGATGGCGAGCGCGGTGCCGAGGGTCGCGATGTTGATGGTCTGCACGAGCGGCCCCACGAGCGCGGGCGCGAAGGACCACTCGGGCGGGAACATGCGGCCCATGAGATCGCCGATCTGGCTCGGCGCGTCGGCCACGTACTCCCACTGGATGCCGAGCCGCCCCAGCATCCAGGCGGCGAGCGCGGCCAGGCCGAGCTGCGCGACGGTGCGGATCGCCGTCGTCACCGGCGAGTGGCGCCGCCAGACGCGCGGCGTGGCCGGCGCGCGCGGTGGGGCCGGCGCCGGCGTCACTGGGCGCGCCGGCGCGCCACCGCGCTGACCGCCTCGCCGACGAGCACGATGGCCACGATGACGATGAGGATGGCGAGGGCGAAATCGTAGTCGTAACGCGCGAAGGCGTTGTAGAGGGTGGCGCCGATGCCGCCGGCCCCGACGATGCCGATGATCGTCGACTGGCGCAGATGGATGTCCCACTGGTAGATCGTGAGCCCGATGATCCGCGGCAAGACCTGGGGCAGCACGGCGTACAGGAGCACGCTGCCCGCGGACGCTCCCGTGGCCCGGACCGCCTCGATCTGCCCGCGATCGATGATCTCGATCTGCTCGGCGAGCAGCTTCGAGAAGAAGCCGATCGAGTTGACCGTGAGGGTGAGGATGCCGGCGAGCGGGCCGAAGCCCACCGCCTTGACGAAGACGATGGCGACGATGAGCTCGTGGAACGTCCGCGCGAGCGTGATCGCGCCGCGGCCGCCGGCGTACACGGGCAGCGGCACCACCGTCCGTGCCGCCAGCACCGCGATCGGGATCCCGAGCAGGACACCGAAGAGCGTGGACAGCGTCGCCATCTCGATCGACTCGAGGATTCCCGAGACGAGCAGACCGCCCCGCGAGAAGTCGGGGGGGATCGCCTTCGCCATCACCGTGCCGGCGCGCGCGAGGCCACGGGCGATACGCTCGGGGTTGACGTCCAGGCTGACCGCGTTCCAGACGAGGAACGCGACCACGGCGATCCACACGAGCGGGCCAACCCACGGTCGCGGCCAGAGCGACGGCGGGCGCCACGCGCGATCGGCGACGGCGCTGGCAGCCACGCCGCCCGGGCCGCCGCTGGCGGTCACCGCGCACCTCCGCACAGGCTCGGCGTCACCGGCGTGTTTCTCCCGGCCGGCGCCGTCATCGTCCCGCCCCGGCCGGCGCGGCGCTCGACGTCGCGCCGCCGTAGATGCGCTCCAGCGTAGCCTCGGTCAGCCCGTCGACCGGGCCGTCGTACACGACGGACCCGGCGTTGAGCCCGATGATCCGGCGGGCGAACGCGCGCGCGAGCGGCACGTCGTGGATGTTCACCAGCGCCGGGATCCCGTCCTCGGCGGCCAGCTCCACGATCAGTCGCATGACCGCCTCCGAGGTCCGCGGGTCCAGACTGGACGTCGGCTCGTCCACGAGCAGGATCTTCGGGCGTTGCACGAGCGCGCGCGCGATCCCCACGCGCTGCCGCTGGCCGCCCGACAGCTCGTCCGCGCGCTTGTTCTCGAAGCCGTCCAGGCCGACCCGCGCGAGCGTGCGGAACGCCGCCTGGACGTCCGCCGCGGGGAAGCGACGCCGCCAGGCTTTCCACATCGTGACGTAGCCGAGGCGTCCGGACAGCACGTTTTCCATCACGCTGAGCCGCTCGACGAGGTTGAACTCCTGAAAGATCATCGCCATGTCGCGACGGGCCGCGCGCAGATCGGCGCCGGCGAGCGCGGTGATCTCTCGCCCGTCGAGGCGGACCGACCCGCCGTCGGGCTCCACCAGGCGGTTGATGCAGCGGAGCAGCGTGCTCTTGCCGGCGCCGGAGGGGCCGATCACGAACACGGCGTCGTGTCCGTCGATGGTCAGCGAGACGCCGCGGAGGGCGTGATCGCCCGTCGGGTAGGTCTTCTCGAGCTTGCCGACCTCGAGCACCGCGGCGCCGGCGGCCGCCGGTCAGTCGCTCGTCGGCTTCTGGAGCCTCTTGTACTCCGGCGATTCCTTGCTGAAGGTCACGCCGTTGGCTTCCAGGATGCCGAGCACCGACTCCCAGTCCTTCTGGTAATTCACGGGCAGGAATCCCGTCCGCCCCTTGAACTCCTTGCCCACGCTGGTGCCCTCGAACTTGAAGCTCGTGAACGCTTCCTTGATCTTCTCCACCAGCCGCGGCTCGAGGGTGTGCGCGTAGGCGAAGCCGGCGGTCGGGAACACGGGCGACGTGTAGATCACCTTGAAGTCCCCGGCCTTGATGACGCCGCGGCTGACCATCCGCTCCACCACGGTGTCCGCCACCGCCGCCGCATCGTAGTCCCCGTTGACGACCCCGAACGCGCTCGTGTCGTGCTTGCCGGAGAAGACGACCTGGTAGTCCTTGCCGGGCACGACGCCCATGCGCGAGAAGAAATACACGGGGGCCTGGTGTCCCGAGCTCGACGTCTGGGACACGTGGGCAACCCGCTTGCCCTTGAGATCGGCGACGCCGGTGATCTTGTCGTTCTTGGCTTGCGTGATCACCACCAGGTGGTAACCGGACGGGCCCTTGGCGTCCCGCATGATCGCGAACGGCACGGCGCCGGCCAGGTTCACCGCATACACGAGGCTGCCGGTGGAGTACCCGGAGATGTGCAGGCGCCCCGAGCGCATCGCCTCGATCTGCGCCGCGTAGTTCTGGAGCCCGAAGTACTTCGTCTTCCGCCCGGTGACCTTCTCGAGGTGGCGCAGGAAGTCGCTCCAGGCGCCCTCGTACACGGCAGGATCCTCCACCGGCGCGTAGGTGAAGACGAGCGGCTCCGGGTTGGCGAGCTTCTTCGGATCCTTCGGCGGATCCGCGATGAGATCGCGGTTCTCGTCGCAGTAGAGCGCATCGAGCTTGCCACGATGGGCGCAGGGGTCGGCCGCGGCCGCCACCGCGACGCTGGCGAGGAGCAGCACGAGCACAGAAAGCGACACGCGAGAACGACGACTCATGGGCTCTCCTCACCGCCCACTCTAGACAGCGGTGGCGACGGCATCAAGCATGCTCGAGCATCTTCACGAACACAGCCGCCGCCCGCACCGAGGGTATTCACCGCTCGGGCGTCCATCACCCCGTCATGTCGGCTGCGATTCGAACGGGGGATTGGCGCGCGCTGTTCGCCTGCCCAGGCGAACGGGTGGCTGACGCGGGTCGCTCGATTGCCGATCAGTGGGGTGACAGGGCGTGGTGGATTCATGGTGGCCCCGAGACCGGCGGGGGGGCGCCCGAAGACATCCTGGTAGACGAGCGCCGTGAGGGGTTGACGCCGCCGCTCCGGCCGCTCGGCCGGCACGCCGACCGGCATCACACCGACCAGATCCCACGTCCGCGGACAATCGATCAGGACCTTCACCTTCTCCTCGATCCAGTGGGTGACGATGTCCTTGGACTCGCGGGTGAGCCGGAACAGCTCGCGCTTGAGCGCGGGATCGTCGAGCACGACGAATCGCACCGGCTCGCTCTCGGCCGGCGTCCACCCCAGCGCCCCGCCTCCAGCACCTGCCGCCGGACGTCGGCCGCCACCGCGCGCCGCGTGAGCACGCCGGCGCGGACGTCCGGGGCCGGCGTCACCGAGCGCCGCGCGATCGCCTCGAGGTCGACCGCGCTGGTCGCGACGATCCTTCGCATTCTAGTTCAGAACGTCACCACGCTCCGGGCGACCTCGCCCCGTTCGAGCGCGGCGTAGGCTTCGTTGATCTCCTCGATCTTCCACGATCGCGTCAGCAGCTCGTCGACCTTGAGCCGGCCCGCCCGGTAGAGGTCGATGAGCCGGAGCAGGTCGATCCGCGGCCGACTCGAGCCGTAGATCGAGCCGGTGAGCGTCCGCTCCTCGAACACCATCGAGGCCGCGGGGATGGGCACCTCGGCGGTGGTCGGCGACATGCCCACCACCACCGCGGTGCCGCGCTTGGCGAGGCAGTCGTAGGCCGCGCGGATCGTCGCGGGAGTGCCGATCACCTCGAACGCATAGTCGACCCCGCGGCCACCGGTGATGGCCCGCACCTGCGCGACCGGATCGCCCGCCGTGGCGTCCACCCCGTGCGTCGCGCCGAACCGCCGCGCGTACTCGAGCTTGGCCGGCAACACGTCGACGGCGATGATCTTCTCGGCGCCCGCGAGCGCGCCGCCCTGCACGCAGTTCAGCCCGACGCCGCCGGTGCCGAAGACGGCCATGGTGTTGCCCGGCCGCACCTTCGCGCAGTTGATGACGGCGCCCACCCCGGTGATGACGGCACAGCCGAGCAACGCCGCGCGGTCGAGCGGGACGTCGGCCGGAATGGCGAGCAGCGAGCGCTCGGGGACGACGCTGTACTCGGCGAACGTCGACACGCCCGCGAAGTGACGGATCTCCTGGCCGTCGAGCGAGAAGCGGCTGGTGCCGTCACGGAGCCGCCCGGTCGATCGGATCTCCGTGCCCTCCGGGCAGAGCGCGGGCCGGCCGTCGCTGCAGTACTCGCAGAACCCGCACGACGAGCGCCAGAGCGAGATGACGTGATCGCCCGGTTTGACCGACGTCACGCCCGCGCCAACCTCCGCTACCACGCCGGCGCCCTCGTGACCGAGAATCGCGGGCAGGCGCGCCGGGATCTGGCCCGTGGTGACGTGCAGGTCGCTGTGGCAGACGCCGCCGGCCGCCATGTGGACCAGCACCTCGCCGGCCTGCGGCGGCTGCACCTCCACGTTCCGGACTTCGAACTTGCGCCCCACCTCGAACAGGATCGCGGCCCGCGCTTTCATCGTGTCGTCTCCCCGTTCACGAGAATCTGCTTCAGCGTAAGAAACGCATCCCCCGACGCCGCGTGGACGAAGTCGCAGGTGGCGAGGGCGAAGCCCAAAGCCACAAGTATCGGCACCAGAGCGATGAGAAGGGTCCAGATGCGAGGCGGCGAGGAGCGACGACCGAGACGTGGCCCGGCCACGTCGCAGGGAGGAGCGACGAGCCAACGAAGCAGATGGGCCCTTCTCA
>JBGPXN010000050.1:0-27849 GCA_041492755.1 Methylomirabilia bacterium
ATGCGGCTGAAGTACGGCATCGCCGTCGCCGGGACGCACGGCAAGACGACCACGACGTCGATGGTGGGCGCGGTCCTGGCCGAGGGCCGCTACGACCCGACCATCGTCGTGGGCGGGCGCGTGGCCAGCCTCGGCGCCAACGCGCGGCTGGGACAGGGTGAGTACCTGGTGGCGGAGGCGGACGAATCGGACGGCTCGTTCCTCAAGCTCGCCCCCACCATCGCGGTGGTGACGACGATCGACGCCGAGCACCTGGATCATTGGGGCACGCTCGACGCCATCCGGGAAGCGTTCCTCGCGTTCGTGAACAAGGTGCCGTTCTACGGCTCGGCCGTGCTGTGCCTGGATCAGCCGAACATCCAGGCGCTGATCCCGCGAGTAGAAAAGCGGGTGGTGACCTACGGGCTCGAGTCGAACGCGGACCTGGTCGGCCGCCGCCTGACCCTGTCGGGCCTGACGAGCCGCTTCGAGGTCTGCCAGCGCGACACCCTGCTCGGCGAATGCACGCTTCAAGTTCCCGGGCGCCACAACGTGCTCAATGCGCTGGCCGCCATCGGCGTCGGCCTCGACCTCGAGATTCCGTTCATCACGATCCAGCGCGCGCTGGCGGGCTTCTCCGGCGTCCAGCGCCGCTTCCAGGTGCGCGGGCAGGCTGGCGGCCTCACCGTGGTCGACGACTACGGCCACCATCCGGCCGAGATCCGCGCGACGCTGGCCGCGGCCAAGGCCGGCTTCGACTGTCGCGTGGTCACCGTGTTCCAGCCCCATCGCTACACGCGGACGCTGCACCTGATGTCGGAGTTCCAGACCGCGTTCAACCAGGCGGACGTGCTGGTCGTGATGGACATCTACGCGGCGGGGGAGCCCGTGATCCCCGGGGTATCCGCGGCCGGGCTGGCGGACGGTATCCGCGCCCACGGCCACCGGGACGTGATCTACCTCGGCAACGATCGCCAACGCATCCTCGACCACCTGGTGAACGTCACCCGGCCCGGGGACCTCGTGCTGACGCTGGGCGCCGGCGACGTGGGGCAGCTCGGACCCGAGCTGCTGCGCAGACTCGAAGCCACCTCGTTTTGCGGGAGGGCCAAATGCTAGGAGAGATCCGAGGGGAAGTCCGGTTCAAGGAGCCCCTGAGCTTCCACACCTCGTTACGGATCGGCGGCTCCGCCGATATCTTCGTGGTGCCCCAGGACGTCGACGACATCCGCCACGCGCTCCTGTTCGCCGACCGTGAGCAGCTGCCCGTGGTCGTCATCGGCGGTGGCAACAACCTGCTCGTCGGTGATCGCGGCGTCCGCGGCGTCGTCCTGAAGCTCGAGGGCTGCCTCGGCCGCTCCGAGTTCCACGGCGAGGAAGTGGTGGCGGGCGCCGGCGCGAGCCTGTCCGCGCTCATCCGCGAGGCCGCCGTGCTCAACCTCGGTGGCCTCGAGGCGCTGGTGGGCATTCCGGCCACCGTGGGGGGCGCGCTCGCCATGAACGCGGGGACGCCCGACGGTGCCATCGGCGATTTCGTCTCGGTGGCCTACTACCTGTACCCGGACGGCACGCTGGGTGAGTTCAAGCCGAACGCGGGGGCCTTCACCTACCGGCAATTCCACTTCCCGCCGAGCGCGGTCCTCGTGGGCTGCCGGCTGCAGCTTCACCGGCGACTGCTGTCGGAGATCCAGAAGGACATCAAGCAGCGGCTCAAGCTCAAGAAGCAGACCCAGCCGCTCGCGCTCGCCTCGGCCGGCTGCGTGTGGAAGAACCCGCCGGGCGAGGTGGCGACCAGGCTGGTGGAGAAGGTCGGGCTGAAGGGCAAGCGCATCAACGGCGCCGAGATCTCGGCCAAGCACGCCAACTTCATCGTCAACCGGGGTGGGGCCGCCGCCGTCGACATCCAGGCCCTCATGGACCTCACGCGCGAGCGCGTGCAGGCCCAGTTCCACATCACGCTGGAGCACGAGATCCGGGTCATCGGTGAGTAGAGGCCTGCTCTCGCCGCGCGCCGCGGCACCCGCGCTCACCGACCTCGGCGAGCGCTCGGCGCTGATCACCGGTCAAAGGGTGGCCGCGCCACGCCGGCGCCGGCCGAGCGGCGGGCGGGCCGGCTTCCGCAAGCTCGGCCTCGCGGCCGGCGTGGGATTGCTGCTGGCCGCGCCCCTCGCGCTCACCGCGTGGGCGTTGACGACCTCGCGCTTCGCGGTGCGCGCGGTCGAGGTGCGCGGCGCGTCGCGCCTGCCGCTGGAGCGGATCGCCGAGGCCGCCGCCGTGCCCCTCGGCGTCAACCTGTGGCGCCTGGATACCGCCGCCGTCATCGCGCGCGTGGAGGCGCTGCCCGAAGTCCGCCGCGCCGAAGTCGTGCGCGAGCTGCCGAACCGCGTGAGCATCCTGGTCGAGGAGCGCCGGCCGTTCACGCTCGTGCACAGCGGCCGGCTGCACTGGGTCGACGAAGAGGGGCGTTTCGTCGGCGACGAGCGGGAAGCCGTCGTTCCGCCGGGGCCCGTCATCAGCGGCTTGAGCGAGGACGAGGTGGCCACCATGCGCACGGCCCCGGCGCCGAGGGCCCGCGCCGCCATCAGCCTGCTGCGGACGCTGCTGCGCGCGGGTGGCGCGCTCGCCGCCGAGATCTCGGAGATCGACATGAGCCGGCGGGACGGCCCCGTCCTCTACACCGTCGGCGGCATCGAGGTCCGGATCGGCAGCGAGGATTGGGACGAGCGCCTGGCGCGGCTGGCCGGCGTGCTCGCCAACGTCTCCGCGCAGGGCGACCTCGTCCGCGCGATCGATCTGAGATTCCGCGACCAGGTCGTCCTCACGAAAGGAGGCCAGGGATAGCTCGCGCGCGAAGCCGGGATCTGATCGTCGGGCTGGACGTGGGCACGACCAAGATCTGCACCGTCATCACCGAGCGCAACGACACCGGCGGCCTCGACGTCATCGGCGTGGGCGCGGCGCCGTCGAAGGGGCTGCGCAAGGGCGTCGTCGTCAACGTCGACGCCACCGTGGAGGCGATCCGACAGTCGGTGGCGGACGCCGAGGAGATGGCGGGGGCGGAGATCGCCGCCGTCTACGCGGGGATCGCCGGCGGCCACGTGCGGGGCAGCAACAGCCGCGGCGTGGTGGCGGTCGCGGGCCGCGACCGCGAGGTCAGCGCGGCCGACGTGGAGCGCGCGGTCGACGCGGCGCGCGCGGTGAATCTCTCGCAGGACCGCGAGATCATCCACGTGCTTCCACAAACGTACGTGGTCGACGAGCAGGACGGCGTGCGCGAGCCGATCGGCATGTCGGGCGTGCGCCTCGAGGTCGAGGTGCACATGATCACGGGGGCGGTGGCCTCGGTGCAGAACGTCGTGCGCTCGGTGAATCGGGCCGGGCTCGAGATCCGCGACATCGTGCTGGAGCCGCTCGCCTCCGCCGAGTCGGTGCTGTACCCGGACGAACGGGAGCTCGGCGTCATCCTCATCGACGTCGGCGGCGGTACGACCGACGTGGCCTTCTTTCGCGAGGGCGCCGTGTGGCACACCGCCATCCTGCCCCTCGGCGGCGACCACATCACCAACGACATCGCCATCGGGCTCCGCACCCCCGCCACCGACGCCGAGGAGCTGAAGCGCCGCTACGGCTGTGCGCTCACGGCGCTGGTGTCGGCCGAGGAGTCCATCGACGTTCCGTCGGTGGGCGGGCGCCCGGCGCGCGCGCTCTCACGCCAGATCCTGGCCGAGATCATCCAGCCCCGGGTCGAGGAGATCTTCGGGCTCGTCGCCCGCGAGCTGGCGCGGGCGGGCCGCACCGACGCCACCGCCGGCATCGTCGTCACCGGCGGGACGTCGATCATGGACGGGGTGCCCGAGGTGGCCGAGGCGGTGTTCGATCTGCCCGTCCGCCGCGGCGTCCCGGAGAGCGTCGGCGGCCGCACCGATCTGGTCAAGAGCCCGATGCACGCGACCGGCGTCGGCCTCGCGCTGTGGGGCGCGCGTCACGGGGCAACGTCGGCGCTCCGAGAGACCGCGGGTGGCGGCGGTCCGGTCAGTCGGATCGCTCGGCGAGTTGCCGGATGGTTTGGCGAAATCTTGTAGTGATGCTCAATGAAGCGACAGGCCAATCGAAAAGGGTCAGCTGCGAAGCGACGATCCACCTCGGTTCGAGCGCAGATGGGCCTTTTTCATCGGCCGGTAAGAGACCGGAGGGTCGAGGCCCGATCCGGAGAAGGGGAGCAGCCGATGGAGAAGGAGCGTAGCCGGCGCCCGCTGTTCGAGATCGACGACACGCCGCAGGCGGCGAAGATCAAGGTCATCGGCCTCGGCGGCGGCGGCAGCAACGCCGTGAGCCGGATGATCTCCGCCCAGTTCACCGGCGTGGACTTCATCGTCGCCAACACCGACAGCCAGGCGCTGCGCACCTCGCCCGCCCCCGTCCGCATCCAGCTCGGCGCCAAGCTCACCCAGGGGCTCGGCGCCGGGTCGAATCCCGACGTCGGCCGCGACGCCGCGCTGGAGAATCCCGAGGAGATCACGCGCCTGCTCCAGGGCGCCGACATGGTGTTCGTCACCGCGGGCCTCGGCGGCGGCACCGGCACCGGCGCGGCGCCCGTGGTCGCGTCGCTCGCCCGCGACCTCGGCATCCTGACCGTGGCCGTGGTCACCAAGCCGTTCGGCTTCGAGGGGCGCAAGCGGTTGCAGCAGGCCGAAGCGGGACTCGAGGCCTTGCGCGGGGTGGTCGACACGCTGATCACGATCCCGAATCAGCGCCTGCTCTCCGTCGTGGAGCGGGGCGCGCCGTTGATGGAGGCGTTCCGCGTCGCGGACTCGGTGCTGCACCAGGCCGTGCAGGGCATCTCCGATTTGATCCTGGTCCCGGGGCTCATCAACCTGGACTTCGCCGACGTGCGCACGATCATGTCGGGCATGGGCATGGCGATGATGGGCACCGGTGTGGGGCACGGCGAGCACCGCGCGCTCGACGCCGCCCAGAAAGCGGTGGCGAGCCCGCTGCTGGACGACGCCAGCATCGACGGCGCGCGCGGTATCCTCATCAACTTCACGGGCGGGCCGGACATGTCGCTGCACGAGGTGGACGAGGCCGCGCGCATCGTGCAGGAAGCGGCCCACGAGGAGGCCAACATCATCTTCGGCGCGGTCATCGATCCCACCCTGCAAGACGAGGTTCGGATGACGGTGATCGCGACCGGCTTCGCGGCGCGGAAGGAATCGACGCTGCCCGGCAAGGTGCTCGACATGCCGCGCCCGACGCGGATGGGTAGCCCGTTCGCGGCCGCGGCCGGGGTGCGGCGGCGCGCGCTCGACTTGCGCGGTGACGGCGAAGACGCGCTGGAGAGCGACGACCTGGAAGTCCCGGCGTTCCTTCGAATGAAGGCGGATTGAGATGATGGGGGGCCCCGAGATGGCCCCCCATACCCCAACATGGCCCCGCATACCACCCTCCTCGAACTCGCTCACGGGCCTTGAAGTATCACGGCGCGCCGCCGCGCTACCTGACGTTCGGCGGGCTCGACGCCGTGGGTCTGCCCCACGCCACCACCACGCGCCATTGCCCGGGTATCGGGCCCTCGGGCGCGCCGGGGTCGCCGTTCGCGGCGGAGGCGGTGGCCGCCCTGGGCGATAGCGGCCTCGACCTGGGGCGCGCGGCATGGGCGCGCCAGGTCCACGGTGCCGACGTCGTGGAAGTCTCCGCCGGCGGCTTCGCCGGCAACGCCGACGTGCTCGTGACCCGCCAGCGCGGCGTCCCGCTCGCCGTCTTCACCGCCGATTGCCTGGCCGTCGCCGTGGTGGATCCGGAACGGCCGGTGCTCGCCGTCGCCCACGTCGGCTGGCGCGGGACCGTGCGCGGCGCCACGCGCGCCGTGGTGGAAGCCGCCGTCGCGGCCGGCGGCCGGCGCGAGCGGCTGCGCGCGGCGATCTCGCCGTCCATCGGACCGTGCTGCTACGAGGTCGATGCGCCGGTGATCGAGGAGTACCGCCGCGCGTACGGCGCGCGCTGGGAGGCGTGGGCGCGTCCCGGCCGGGCGGACCACTGGATGCTCGATCTCTGGGCCGCCAACGCGGCGCTGCTCGCCGAGGCGGGCCTCGATCCAGCGCGGATCGAAAACCCGCGCCTCTGCACCGCCTGCCATCCCGAGCTGCTCTATTCGTACCGCCGGGCGAATCGCGGCCGGCTGACCACGATCGCGGCCCTGCCTGCCTAGCCCAACTTCCACGACCGGGCTAGGCGGGCGTCTCATTCTGCCGACACTGGCAGACGAGAGGAGCGCAGGGCTAGCTTTAGCCAGACATGAGAATTACATTCGAATGGGATCCACAGAAGGCCGCTCAGAATCTGAAGGACCATGGAGTATCCTTTGACGAGGCCAAAACCGTGTTTGCCGATCCCTTGTCGCACCCGGCTGAGGACCGTGAGCATTCCTTTCCGGGGCAGGAGCGTTTCATAACAACCGGGCGGTCGCTATCTGGAAGGACATTGGTCGTCGTGCACGTCGATGATGAGGCGAAACACATAGTTCGAATCATCAGTGCACGGTCTGCTACTCGCGCCGAGCGAGGGCGTTATGAAGGCTAATAAGCCGAAGCTGGATCCACCTGAAGTGACAGAGCAGCAGCTGGCCTTCTCCGTCCGCGGTAAATACGCTGAACGATTTCGGCAAGCCCGGCAAGTTGAAGACGACCGTCCGCGGGTGGCGATCTGGGCTCCTCTCGTGGATTTAGAGTGGAACGGCAAGCAGGTAGAACTCTTCGAGAACACGTCGATCGTTCCAGGATCGTGTTATCGAGGTTACGAAGCAACCGAGTATCATGACTTCTTGTCGACGGAAGAGCTGAAGCTATGCCGTGAAACTGAACACTGGTTGTCGGTAAGTCAGCCGGTTCACTATGAGTTGTCAGCCGCAGAAGCGGTGAATGCTTTCTTGATTGCGCTCTGGGTAATCAAACCGACGTTCACTCATGTCCCGCTTCGCTTCGTGGAAATGCCTCAAGAGCGCACGGCCGTGCGTCTGCTGGACCGCATGCAATGGATCGAAGGGCATGCCGCCCACGGAATCGCGACCGGAGATCTCACGGCGGTAAGCGAAGTGCTTGGTCCTCTGCGGGACGTTTACTTGGAACGACGAAGACTGCGGAGTGCGTTGACGCTTACATTCCGGGGCTGCATCTCCAAAGATTGGCAAGTGGGTTTCGTGTGCTTTTCAGCGGCAGCGGAGGCGATGCTGACCTACGCGGCCGACCGCGGGGTTACCAACCGCCTTGCCATGAGCTACGCCAAACTCACTGCTGCACCGGAGATCATCGCGGCATCCGAGCTCTTCAAGCGGCTTTATGGTATCCGGTCCGACATAGTTCATGGACGCTCGTACGACCGGAAACTCACAGAGCGAAACCTTCATGAATTGGCCGAATTCGCCGACGTCCTACGTAAGATGTGGATCGCCGTTCTGCGCTCTAGCGATCTCCGGACCCAGTTAGAAGGCGACGACGAGCAGCGCCGGCAGTTCTTCACCCGATCGACGTCGTAAGCCCGGAACGACAAGTCGCGGGGACGCCCCGGTCCCCGCGAGCCGCGTGCTAGAATCCGTCCACGGTCGGTGCCATGAGTGACATTTCCACCAATCTCGAGCGCGTGCGCGAGCGCGTGGCCCGCGCGGCCGAGCGCCGCGGCCGGCGACCCGACGACGTGCTGCTCGTCGGTGTGTCGAAGACCGTGGACGTCGAGCGCATCCAGCAGGCCGTCGCCGCGGGCATCCGCGCGCTCGGGGAAAATCGCGTGCAGGAGGCGAAGGACAAGGTTGCTCGCCTGGGGCGGCCGGTGCCGTGGCACCTGATCGGTCACCTGCAGACCAACAAGGTGAAGGACGCGCTGGGCCTGTTCGACGTCATCCACTCGCTCGATCGGCTCGAGCTCGCGCGCGAGATCGAGCGCCGGGCGCAGGGCCGCGTGGTCGACGTGCTGCTTCAGGTCAACGTGGGCGGCGAAGCCTCGAAGGGTGGCTTCGAGCCGGGCGAGGTGGGCGCCGCGCTGGACGCGACCGCCGCGCTGGCGGCGCTGCGCGTGCGCGGGCTCATGACGATCCCGCCGCCGGTCGAGCGCGCCGAGGACGCGCGTGCGTGGTTCCGGACACTCGCCGACCTCGCCAAGCGTCATGGGCTGGCCGAGCTGTCCATGGGGATGAGCGCCGATTTCGAGGTCGCGATCGAGGAGGGCGCCACCATGGTGCGGGTCGGCACGGCCATCTTCGGCGCGCGGTCGCCGCGCGCGGCCGGGGCATCGCCGGCATGAGCATCAAGGGCAAGTCGGTCGGCTTCATCGGCGCCGGCAACATGGGCGAGGCGCTGATCAAGGGGCTGGTGGCCGCGAGCGTCGTTCCCGCCGACGCGATCACCGCCAGCGACGTGCGCGCCGAGCGGTTGCGCGCGCTCGAGCGGCAGTACGGGATCCGCGGCCTGGCCAGCAACGCCGACGTGATTCGCGCGGCGGACGTGGTGATCCTCGCCGTCAAGCCCCAGATCATGACGCCGGTCCTCAAGGAGCTGGGCGGCGTGAGCCGCAAGACGCTGTTCATCTCCGTCGCCGCGGGGGTGGCCACGACGGCGATCCGTTCCGTGGTCGGTCAGGACGCGCGGCTCATCCGCGTCATGCCGAACGCCCCGGCGCTCGTCCTCGAAGGCGTCACCGCGATCGCCAAGGCGCCCGGGCTGGAGCCGGGCGATCTGGAGACGGCGCAGGACATCTTCAGCGCCGTGGGCAAGGTCGTCGTGCTCGACGAGGAGCTCATCGACGCGGTGACCGGGCTCTCCGGATCCGGTCCCGCGTACGTCGCGGTCGTGATCGAATCGCTTGCCGACGGGGGCGTCAAGATGGGTCTCGACCGGATCACCGCCATGACGCTCGCGACGCAGACGGTCCTGGGCGCCGCGCGTCTGCTCATGGAGACCGGACTGCATCCCGGCGCGCTCAAGGACATGGTCAGCTCGCCGGGCGGCACGTCGATCGCGGGGATCGCGGCCCTCGAGGAGGGCGGGATCCGCACGACGTTCATCAAGGCCGTCGAGCGCGCCACCCTGCGCTCGAAGGAGCTGGGGCGCGGGCCCGCCTGATGTTCGTCGCCAACGTCTTCCTGGTGGCGGTGGCCAACGTGGTCAATCTCGTCCTCGTCGCCTACATGTGGATCATCATCGCGCGCGCGATCCTGTCCTGGGTCAACCCGGATCAGGCCAACCCGATCGTGCGCTTCCTGTATCGGGTCACCGAGCCCGTGCTCCGACCGATCCGCCATCGCCTCCCGACCATGGCGATGGGTCTCGATCTCTCACCGATGGTCGTGCTCCTGGGGATCTACTTCCTCAAGGAGTTCCTGGTCCCCGTCCTGTACCGGCTCGCGTCCGAGATGGGGTAGGGACGTCGGAGGTGGCGATGCGTCTGACGCCAGTCGACATCCGGCAGCAGCAGTTCACGGTGCGGTCGTTCCGCGGCTTCGATCGGCAGGAGGTGGAGGCGTTCCTCGAGGACGTCGCCGAGGAGCTGGAGACCGCCCTCAAGGACCACGCCGTGCTCAAGGAGCAGGTCGCGGTCCACGAGGAGCGCTCGCGAGGCGCCGCCGGGATCGAGAAGACGCTGAAGGACACGCTGGTGATGACCCAGCAGCTCGCCGACCAGGCGAAGGAAAACGCGCTGCGCGAAGCGCAGGCGATCATCCGGGACGCCGAGCTGCGCGGCGAGAAGATCCTGGACGATACCCGGGCCGAAGAGGCGCGGATCCGCACCGACATCCAGATGCTCAAGCGCACGCGGCGCCAGCTCGTCGAAGACCTGCGCGCCACCGTCGACACGTACCAGCGGATGATCGCGGCCGACCTCGCGGAAGACCCTGGAGATGCGTCCCGACCGCGCTGACGGCGGCGCGGTCCGTCTGCGCGTGCAACCGCGGGCCGCGCGCGACGCCATCGTGGGCTGGCGCGAGGGCGTGCTGCGGGTCAGCGTGACGGCGCCGCCGGTCGACGGTGAGGCGAACCACGCCGTCAGTGCGCTGCTGGCTCGCGTTCTCGGGGTCCGCCCGTCGGCGGTCGCGGTGGTGGCGGGGGCGCGGGGGCGCGACAAGCTGGTGCGGATCGACGGATGGACGGCGGAGCAAGTCCGCGCGCGATTGGAAGGAGCAGGTCGATGCCGGCCGTGATCCGTCCCGTGCACTGGGACGGCGACCGTCTGCTCCTCATCGACCAGACGCTGCTGCCCACGCAGGAGCTGACCCGCGAGTATCGGCGCTGGGAAGACGTCGCGGAGGCGATCAGCACGCTGGTCGTGCGGGGCGCGCCCGCGATCGGGGTGGCGGCGGCGTTCGGTGTCGTCCTCGCCGCGTCGCAGAGCAAAGCGACCAGCTCCGAGGACGTGCTCGCCGACCTCGAAATCGCGATCAAGGGCCTGGCCGCGACGCGGCCGACGGCGGTGAACCTGTTCTGGGCCCTCGAGCGGATGCGCCAGGCCGGCGTGGGCGCCCGCGAGCATGCGCCGAGCGAGCTCCGCGCGCGGCTCGAGCGCGAGGCGCGCGCGATCTTCGACGAAGACCTCGCCGGCAACCGCGCGCTCGGCCGCCACGGGGCCGAGCTGGTTCCCGCGAACGCGCGCATTCTCACCCACTGCAACGCCGGCGCGCTCGCGACGGCGGGGTACGGCACGGCCCTCGGGGTGGTGCGGGCGGCCCACGAGCGGGGCAAGGTGGCGCTCGTCTGGGTCGACGAGACGCGGCCGGTGATGCAGGGCTCGCGGCTGACCGCGTGGGAGTGCGTGCGCGAGGGCATCCCGCACCGGCTCATCGCCGACGTCGTTGCGGGATCGCTCATGTCGCGGGGCGAGGTCGATCTCGTCGTCACCGGCGCCGATCGCATCGCGGCCAACGGCGACACCGCCAACAAGATCGGCACCTATTCGCTCGCCGTCCTCGCGCGGCATCATGGCGTGCCCTTCTACATCGCCGCGCCGTTCTCGACCATCGACCCCGCGCTGCCGTCGGGCGACGGCATCCCGATCGAAGAGCGGAGCGCGCTCGAAGTACGCCGCGTGGGTGCGCAGGTGACGGCACCGGAGGCCTCGCCGGTGTTCAACCCCGCGTTCGACGTGACGCCGGCCAGTCTGATCACCGCGATCATCACCGAGCGAGGAGTCTTCACGCCGCCCTACCGGTTCCAGTGATCGCGGTGCGACGATGACGGAGCGGGGACCGGCCGCGCGCGAGTTCCACGACGCGACGACCCACACTCCGCACTCCATCCGCACCAGCGGTCACACGCTCGAGTGGGACATCAAGCCGTTTCCGTTCAAGGTGTACACCGACGCGCCGGCCCTCACGCTGCCGCGCTCGTTCGATCCGATCACGGTCGACACCCTGCGGGCGCTGGAAGCGACGGGGGGCGTGGCGGGCGCCGCTGCTCCGCTCACCCTCGAGTCCTTGACCGCGCTGCTCTACTTCTCCGCGGGCGTGACCAGGAAGAAGACGTATCCGGGCGGTGGCGAAGTGCTGTTCCGGGCCGCCGCGTCCACGGGCGCGCTCTATCAGACCGAGGTGTACGTCGTGGCCGGTACGGTGGCCGGGCTCGAGGCCGGGCTCTACCACTTCTGCCCCGGCGACTTCACCCTGCGCCGGCTGCGCGCGGGCGATATCCGCGGGCCGCTGGCGCGCGCCGCCGTGGATGAAAGCGTGCGCACGCGGGCGGCCACACTCGTGCTGTCGGCGATCTACTGGCGGAATACCTGGAAGTACCAGGCGCGCGGCTATCGCCATCTCTTCTGGGATTCCGGCACGATGCTCGCCAATCTCTTGAGCGCCGGCGGCGCCCTGGGCCTGGCTCCACGCGTGGTGACGGGCTTCGTCGATGCGGACGTGAATCACCTGCTCGGGCTCGACGTCGAGCGCGAGGCGGTGCTGGAGCTCGTGCCCGTCGGTCCCGAAACCGAACCGGCGCCGGCCGTCGAATCACCCCCCGCGATCGCGCCGGACGTACTGCCGCTGTCCTCGGACCAGGTGGACTACCCGGACCTCCGGGCGATGCACGAGGCGTCGAGCCTGCGCTCGGCGGAGGAGGGGGGGCGTGCCTGGCGAGCGAGCCCGTCGCCGCCGCGTCGGCCACCGCCGCCCGGGCTCACGCCGCTTCCACCGCCACGAAGGGAGGCCGGCCGCAGCCTCGGCGACACCATCCAGCATCGCGGCTCCTCCCGCCGGTTCGCCCACCAGCCGCTGACCGCACTGGAGTTTTCTACGGTGCTCTGGGCGGCGAGCCGTGATATCGACGCCGACGTCCCGTCCGGGCTCGTGGACTGGTACCTCGTCGTCAACGCGGTCGACGGTGTGCCGTCCGGCGCCTACTGTTACTGGCGCGAGCGCCACCGCCTCGAGTTGCTGGCGGCCGGCGATTTCCGCCGCGAGTCCGCGCGGCTCTGTCTCGAGCAGGCCCTGGGCGGCGATGCGGCGGCGGTGATCTACTTCCTCGCGCCCTTGAACGCGATCCTCGCGGCCTTCGGCAACCGCGGCTACCGCGTGGTCAACCTGGAAGCTGGCATCGGCGGCGGCCGGGCGTACCTGGCGGCGTACGCCCAGGGATTCGGCGCGAGCGGACTCACGTTCTACGACCGCGAGGTCGTCTCGTTCTTCTCGCCGCACGCCGCCGGCCGCGACGCGATCTTCGTCACCGCGCTCGGGCGCGGCGCGCGGTCGCCGACGTGAGATACGGGAAGCTCGCGCTCCTGGCCACCGCCGCCGTCGCCGCGCCGGCGGTGGCATGGCTCGCGGTGACCCGCAACCGCCGTCCGGGCCTGCGCGCGTATGACGCCCTCGCCCTCCCGCGCGAGGGGGCCGCCGAAACGGTGACGCCCCCGGCGTTGAGGGTCGTGTTCCTCGGCGTCTCCACGTTGCTCTTCGACGACGGCGAGACGGCGCTCATGACCGACGGGTTCTTCACCCGTCCCGGGCTTTTCCACCTCGTGCGCATGGCGCCCGATCGTGATCTCATCGCCCGCTCGTTGAAGCGCGCGGGCGTCACCTCACTGGCCGCCATCATCCCGATTCACTCGCACTACGACCACGCGCTCGATTCGCCGGTGGTCGCTCACCAGACCGGTGCCCTGCTCGTGGGGTCGACGTCCTCGGCCAACATCGCCCGTGGCTCCGGGTTGCCCGAGGAGCGGATCAAGGTCGTCACCAACGGTGAGACGCTACGATTCGGCCGGTTCAGCGTCACCTTGCTGGCGTCCGTTCATAGCCCGCATGCGCTGTTTCCCGGGGAGATCACGGCGCCGCTCTCGCCGCCCGCGAGCGCGGGCGCGTACAGGATGGGCGATTGCTATTCCGTGCTGATCGAGCACGCGGGACGGACGACCCTGGTGCAGGGGAGCGCCGGCTTCATCCCGGGCGCCTTGAAGGGGCGGACAGCGGACGTGGTCTACCTCGGGGTCGGCACGTTGGGCAAGCGGGATGAGGCATACCGGGACGCCTACTGGCGCGAGGTGGTCGAGACCGTCGGCGCGCGCCGGGTGATCGTCGTCCACTGGGACGACTTCTGGAAGCCGCTGGACGAGCCCCTCGTCCCGCTGCCGCGGCTCGTGGACGACTTCGACGCCACCATGCGGTTCTTGCGGGCCCGGGGCGAGGAGACGGGCGTGGATATTCGAGTGCCGGTCGCGTGGGCATCGACGGACCCGTTCGCCGGCCTCACTCCGCCCTCGGGTCGGTGAGCCGGACCATTCGGCTCCGGACGCGTCGACCGATTGGCGCGGACTGGTTTGAAGTTGCCACTGCTCGGGCTTCGCCGGTACAGTGACGGAGTAGGCGAAATCGCCGACGAGGAGGCGAGTTGATGAAGAAGTACCAGCTCATGGCGCCGGGACCCACCCCCGTGCCGAGCCAGGTGCTGCTGGCCATGGCGCAGCCCATCCTTCACCACCGCACGCCGGAGTACGAGGCGATCTTCGCCGACGTGCGCGCGGGGCTCCGGCGATTGTTCCGGACCACGCAAGAGGTCCTCACGCTCGCGTGCTCGGGGACCGGTGTCATGGAAGCGGCGGTGGCGAACACGCTGTCGGCCGGTGACACCGTGGCCGTCGTGCGCGCCGGCAAATTCGGTGATCGCTGGCTGGAGCTGGCCAAGGCGTTCGGGCTGACCGTCGTCGATCTCACCGCGCCATTCGGGCAGACCATCGCCCCGGAGCGCATCGCCAAGGCGCTCGAGACTCGGCCCGAGATCAAGGCCGTACTCGTTCAGCACAGCGAGACCTCCACCGGTGTCCTGCACGACGTCCGCGCTTACGCGCAGATCACGCGCGGCACCACCGCCATCCTCGTCGTCGACGCGGTCTCCAGTCTCGGTATCGCCGACATGCCGATGGACGCGTGGGGGATCGACCTCGTCGTCGCCGGCTCCCAGAAAGGTCTGATGCTGCCGCCCGGGCTCGGCTTCGTCGCGCTCAGCGACAAGGCGTGGGCGAAGGTGGCGACCTCCACCCTGCCGAAGTACTACTTCGACCTCGCGGCCGAGCGGAAGTACCAGAGCAAGAACGAGGTGCACTTCACCCCCGCGGTCAGCATCGTGATGGGGCTGCGTGAGGTGATGCGCATGCTCGACGACGAAGGCCTCGACGACGTCTTCAAGCGCCACGATCGCCTCGCCCGCGCCACCCGGGCCGGCGTCGAAGCGCTCGGTCTCGAGCTGTTCGCCAAGGCCACCCCGAGCCCGGCGCTGACCGCCGTCGTCTCGCCGCGGGGCGTGGACAGCGAGAAGATCGTCGCCGCCTACTCGAAGAGCCACAACATCACGATCGCGGGCGGGCAGGGCGAGATGAAGGGCAAGCTCTTCCGCCTCGGCCACATGGGCTACGCGGCCGAGTTCGACACCATCGCGGCGCTCGCCGCGCTGGAGCAGGTGCTCGCCGAGCTCGGCGTGCCGGTGGATTACGGGGCGGGCGTGCGGGGCGCCCAGAAGGTCTTCGCCGAGAAATCGTGAAGCGTGTCCTCGTCGCCGATGGGCTGAACGCCGCCGGCGTCGACGCGCTCCGCAAGCAGGGGCTGGACGTCGACGTCACGCCGTCGCTGGCCGAGCCGGCCCTGATCGCGCGCATCCCGGAGTACGAGGGGCTCATCGTCCGGAGCGCGACCAAGGTGACGCGCGCGGCCATCGAGGCCGGCGCGCGCCTGGAGGTGATCGGCCGGGCGGGTGCCGGGGTCGACACCATCGACGTGGATGCCGCCACCGAACGCGGCGTCATCGTCATGAACACGCCGGGCGGCAACACCACCGCCGTCGCCGAGCACACGTTCGGATTGCTGCTCGCGCTCGCCCGCCGGCTGCCGGCCGCCGATGCGTCGCTGAAGGCCGGGCGGTGGGAGAAGAGCGGCCTGCAGGGCGTCGAGCTCTTCGGCAAGATCCTCGGCCTGGTGGGGCTCGGCCGCATCGGTGCGGAGGTCGCCCGGCGCGCGCAGGGCTTCCGGATGCAGGTCATCGCGTTCGATCCGTACCTCACCCGTGAAGCGGCCGAGCGCATGGGTGTCGAAAGCGTCGAGCTGGACGAGCTGCTGGCCCGCGCCGACTTCATCTCCGTCCACACGCCGCTGATTCCGGAAACGCACCACCTGCTCGGTGAGGCCCAGCTCGCGCGGGTCAAGCCCGGCGTGCGCATCATCAACTGCGCCCGGGGTGGAATCGTCGACGAGGTCGCGCTCGCCGCCGCCATCACGAGCGGCCGCGTGGCCGGCGCCGGGCTCGACGTCTTCGAGCAGGAGCCGCCGCCCGCGGATCATCCGCTCACGCACCTGCCCCAGGTGGTGGTCACGCCGCACCTCGGCGCCGCCACCGACGAGGCGCAGGCCGCGGTCGCGCTGGCCATCGCCGAGCAGGTCGGCGACGCGCTCGTGCGCGGCGTCGTGGTGAACGCGGTGAACCTGCCGTCGATGGACGCCGAGACGCACAAGGAGCAGGCGCCGTATCTGCAGCTGGCCGCCAGCATGGGACGCTTCCTGGCCCAGATCGCCGACGGTCGCATGGCCGAGGCGCGCCTGACCTTCGCGGGTGACGTGGCGAGCCGTCCCACCGCGGCGCTCACGTTGGCGTTCGTGCGCGGGGTGCTCAGCACGATCCTGTCCGAGCACGTCACCGACGTGAACGCGCTGCTCATCGCCCGCGCGCGTGGTCTCCGGGTGACGGAGACGTCGACGGCCGAGAGCGAGGACTACGCGAGCGTGCTGACCGCCGAGTTGCGGACCGATCGCGAGACCCGCAGTGTCGCCGGGGCCATCTTCCACCGCCGCGAGCCGCGCTTCGTGAACATCGACGGCTACGCCCTGGAAGCGGTGCCCCTGGGCTTCATGCTGATCTTCGCCAACCAGGACGTGCCCGGTGTGGTCGGCCGCATCGGCACGCTCTGCGGCAAGCACGGCGTCAACATCGCCGGCATGCAGCTCGGGCGCGAGCGCCGTGGCGGCCGCGCCGTCTCCATCCTCAATCTCGACGACCCGATGCCGGCGCCGGTGCTGGAGGAGATCAGGAAAATGCCGGACATCGTCTTCGCCAAGCTGGTCAAGCTGTAGTCAGGCCGATCAAAACGGGTCAGATGCGAGGCGGCGAGGAGCGACGACTGAGACGTGGCCCGGCCACGTCGCAGGGAGGAGCGACGAACCAACGACGCAGGTGGCCCGTTTTCATCGGCCTGCGCCGATGGCGTAGCGCGCCTCGACGGTCACGACAATCTCGAGCTGCCCCGGCTCCACCGGTCCCGCCGCTTCCATCGCCATGGTGGCCATGCGTACCGCCATCGGACGGACGCTTCCACCCTCGGTGAGGGCCAGAACGTCGCCCAGCGCCACGCCCGCGGCGTCCGCGATGCGCCGCGCGCGGGCCGCCGCATCACGGACGGCCAGGGTCCGCGCCTCCGCCTGAGCCGCCGACGGATCTTCCACGGTGAAGCCGATCCCGCGAACGGTGTTGGCGCCGGCCGCGATGGCCGCGTCGACGAGCGCGGCAACGGTGTCCAGCTTCCGCGACTTGACCTGCACGATGTTGGCGACGTGGTAGGCAATGATGCGTGGCGGCTCGTCGTCCAGGCGCGGGGCGGTCGCCCGGGGCTCGATGGTGTACGTCACCGTCTTGACGTCCCGTTCGGTGATTCCCAGCGCCCGAAGGCGCGCGAGCACGGCCGTCATGCGCTGGCCGACGTCGGCGATCGCGTCGGCCAGGGCCGGGCGGCGCGCCTCGGCGCCGAGCGTCACGACCGCGAGGTCGGGTCGCAGGCTGACGGTGCCCGTGCCCGTCACGGTGATGGCGCGGCGAGCCTCGGTGGATTCGAGCGCGCCGGCGCAGCCGGCGGCCAGGCCAGTGACGATCAGCAGGGCGACGACGCTCGCGCTCCCACGACTCATGACCCGACCACGGTAGGGACCGGCCGCGCCGCGGTCAAGCGCATCCTGGGGGACGGCTTCGGCGACCGAAGCACTGCCCATCCTGGCCGTAAGGTCGCGTTTCGGGGGAAAAAGGCTAAAATGGACGGGTTGTGGACAGCCTCCACCTCTTCCTTGTACGCCATGCCGAAAGCGAGTGGTCGCGCGAGCGGCGCTTCACGGGCAGCCGTGACGTCGGACTGACGGACGAAGGTCGCCGGCAAGCGGAGGCACTCGCGCACGCCCTGAGCGCCGTTCCCTTGGCGGCCGTCTACGCGAGCCCGCTGATCCGCAGCGTCGAGACCGCGGAGGCGATCGCGCGTCCCCGCAGCCTCACCGTGAGCGTGGAACCCGCGTTCCGCGAGATGGCCTTCGGCGAGTGGGAAGGCCTCACCCGCGACGAGGCGGCCAGCCGCTTCCCCGCGCTCTACGAGTGCTGGCGACGCACGCCGGGCCAGTTGGTTTGCCCGAGTGGCGAGGCGATGGCTGCGGTGAACGCGCGCGTGGCCGAGGCGATCGCGAAGCTGCGCGGCGCCCACGCCGGCACGACGGTGGCGCTGGTCACGCACGCCGTCATCATTCGTCTCGTGGTGCTGGCGGCCCTCGGCCTCGATCTGGACCGCATCTGGTCGATCGACGCCTCGCCGGCCGGGATCACCGAGATCGAGTACCGCGGCGACTGGGCCACGCTCCACCGCGTGAACACCGTGGCGCACCTGGAGGCGCCGCGCGAGGCGATGGAAGGGGCGCCCCGCGCATGAAGCCGCGGCCGACCCAACTCCCCAAGGGCGCGCGCATCTACCTGCCGGACGAGGCCGCGCGCAAGCGGCACGTCGAGGCGCGTCTGTTCGACATCTTCCGGCGCTGGGGATATCGCGAGGTCGTCACCCCGACGTTCGAGTTCTTCGACGTGCTCGCCATGGGCACGGACCTCGCGGTCCAGGCGGACATGTTCAAGTTCATCGACCGGGAGACGGGCCGCCTGCTCGTGCTCCGGGCCGACATCACGCCGCAGATCGCGCGCGTCGTGGCCACCCGCCTGCGCGAGGAGCCGAAGCCCATCCGGCTCTGCTACGTGACGAACGTGTTCCGGTGCGACGAGCCGCGGCTGTCGCACTATCGCGAGTTCTACCAGGCCGGCGTCGAGCTGGTCGGTCTGGAGAAGCCGGAGGCCGAGGCCGAGGTCATCGCGATGGCGGTGGAGGGGCTGCGCGCGCTCGGGCTCAAGCGCTTCCAGATCGACGTGGGCCATCCGGATTTCTTCCGGGGCCTCGCCGAGCAGGTGACGGCTGACCCCGAGCAGCAGCGGGCTTTGCGCGCGGCGCTCGGGTTGAAGGATCTCTCGGCGCTCGAGCGCCTGATCGCCGAGCTGCGGCCAGCGGCCGCCGTGGCCGAGGGGCTGCTCGCGCTGCCGACGCTGTTCGGTCACGAGGAGATCATGGACCGCGCGGCCGCATTCGCGCGCAACCCGCGCTCGGAGCGGGCGCTGCGCAACCTCGCCGAGGTCCATCGCCTGCTCACGATCTACGGGCTGGCGGAATCGGTCCTCCTCGATCTCGGGGAAGTGCGCGGGTTCGACTACTACTCGGGCACCTACTTCGAGGCGTACGTGGCCGACTTCGGCGCCGCGGTGGCCGCGGGCGGCCGCTACGACCAGATGCTGGGACGCTTCGGCTACGAGTGTCCGGCCGTCGGCTTCGCGATCGACATCGCGCGCGCGTTGAGCGTGATGGAAGCGCAGGACGTCGAGGTGACGCTGGCCGGCCCGGATTTCTTCATCATCGATTTCACGCCGGAGAAGACGGGTGCGCTGTCGCTGGCCCGCCGGCTGCGCGATCTCGGGGCCTCCGTGGCCCGCGACGTCGTCAGCCGCGGCCTCCCGGACTCGCTCGCGTATGCGCGCACGCACCGGGTGCGGCGGGTGCTGGTCGTCGGTGGCCCCGGCACGCCCGAAGGTGTACTGCGAGCGCTCGACCTCGACACCGGGGCCGAGCGCACGCTCGAGATTCGTGCCGTGCTGGAAACGCCCGAGCGGTTCTTCGCCGAGGTGATCCAGCCGGGGAGCAGGAGCTGAGCATGCCGAACATCGTGGTGGTCGGAACGCAGTGGGGCGACGAGGGCAAGGGCAAGGTCGTGGACGTGCTCACCCCGCAGGTGAACGTGGTCGTGCGCTACCAGGGCGGCAACAACGCCGGCCACACGGTGGTGGTGGGGAAGGAGAAGTACGTCCTGCACTCGATCCCGTCCGGGATCCTTCATCCCGGCTGCCGCTGCGTCGTCGGCTGCGGCGTGGTCGTCGATCCCGGCGCGCTCATCCAGGAGATGGAGATGCTCGTCCAGCGCGGCGTCACCCTCGACGGCAATCTCTTCATCTCCAAGAACGCCCACGTCATCATGCCGTACCATCCGGCGCTGGACCGCGGCTCGGAGGCCAAGCTCGGCGCGCGGCGCATCGGCACCACCGGCAAGGGCGTGGGGCCGGCGTACGTGGACAAGGCCGCGCGCATCGGCATCCGCATGGCCGATCTCCTCGACCCGAAGCTCTTCAAGGAAAAGCTCACCTACAACGTGGCGCAGAAAAATCGGATCCTGCGCGACATCTACGGCGCGCAGACCTTCAGCATCGAGGAGATCCTCAACCCCTACCTCGACTACGCGGGCTGGCTCGCGCCCTACATCACGGACACCGCGCTGCTGCTGACCAAGTGGATCGACAACGGCTACTCCGTGCTGTTCGAGGGCGCCCAGGCGACGATGCTCGATCTCGACCACGGCACGTATCCGTACGTGACGTCGTCGTCGACGACCGCGGGCGGCGCCGCCACCGGCAGCGGTGTGCCGCCGACCCGCATCAACGGCATTCTCGGTGTGGCCAAGGCGTACGCCACGCGCGTCGGCGACGGACCGTTCCCCACCGAGATGAAGGGCGAGATGTCGGAGTACATCCGCGCCCGCGGCAACGAGTACGGCGCCACCACCGGACGCCCGCGGCGCTGCGGCTGGTTCGACGCGCTGGTGCTCCGCTACGCCGTCCGCATCAACGGGCTCGACACCGTCGCCCTCACCAAGCTCGACGTCCTCGACCAGTCGCAGACGGTGAAGATCTGCACGGGCTATCGCTATCGCGGCGACGTGCTGACCGATTTCCCGGAAGGGGAGTCGGTGTTGCTTGAGATCCAGCCTGTGTACGAGGAAGTCGAAGGCTGGATGACGCCGACGAGCGGCGCCAAGTGCGAGGGCGACCTGCCCGCCAAGGCGCGACGCTACCTCGAGCGGCTGGAGGAACTGATCGGCGTCTCGTTCTGCCTGATCTCGACCGGGCCCCAGCGCGACGACACGATCATCTGCGACGACTCGCCGCTGATGCGCTGGTTCCCGTCCGTCCGGTCGACGCTGCTCTGAGCGCGATCCCCGACCGCGGGCGGGAGGTATCCAGGCCGGCTGGCAGAGGCCGCGCGAGTGCGATACGGGGTGCCTGCGCGGCGCCCTGAAGGTCGTCGTGGCGCTCGAAGCCCTCTCGTGACCGCTGCTCGCCGGCGCCGGCGAGTGTCGAGGGACTGACACGGAGACGGCCAATCCGGCATCCGGCACCAGCCGGACGCCCGGGAGTGCGGTCCAAGTTCCCGTCGAATCTATAGCTCGGTCTGGCACCCCGGATGCACGATCAGGCGGCCGATCGCGCACGAGGGGAGCAGACAAATGCTTGGCGAGAACAGCTTCCTGATCCTGTCGCTGGGTGCCGTGCTCGTGGGGCCCACGCCCGCGCACGCCGACGTCAACGTTGGCATCAGCATCGGGACGCCGGCGCCGCCGCCGGTCGTGGTGGCGCTCCCGCCCCTCGTCCTGGTCCCGGCGTCATCCGTGTACTACGCGCCCGGCGTCAGCTTCAACCTGTTCGTCTTCAGCGGGCGATACTACAGCTTCCACGAGGGCATCTGGTTCTACTCCTCGACTGGTAAGGGACCGTGGACGGTCCTCGCCGTCGAGCGCGTACCCCGGGCCGTGCTCGCCGTACCGGTCGCGTACTACAAGATCCCGCCTGGCCACGGGAAGAAGAGTCACGGCGATGGTCCCGAGCACGACCAGGACCACCCCGGCAAGGGGCACGGCAAGGGGAAGAAGGGCCGCGACTGACCGAGACCGGGAGGGGGGAGCGATGAAGCGGATCGTGATGACCCTCGTGGTGGCGGTGCTCGCGGCCGGGTGCTCGAGCCCGCTGACGACGCGCGAGAAGGGCGCGCTGGCCGGCGGCGCCATCGGCGCCGGCACCGGCGCGATCGTCGGCAGCCAGGTCGGCCACACGGGTGCGGGCGCGCTCATCGGCGCGGGCGTCGGGGCCATCAGCGGCGCGGTGATCGGTGACGCGATCCAGGGCGCCGAGCAGACAAGGACGCCGCCGCCGCCGGTCGCCGTCGCGCCGCCGCCGGCCCCCCAGGTCGTCGTCGTGACGCCGCCACCGATCGTCGCACCGAGCCCGCCGCGGATGATCTGGGTGCCGCAGTGGAACGCGTACGTGCTGGAAGGCTACGACGTCGTGTATTACGAAGGCGCGTACTACTACTTCCACAATGGTTACTGGTGGCATTCTCGGTCGTACGCCGGCGCGTGGGTGGTCGTCGCGCCACCGCCACCCGGCATCACGAAGCTCCCGAAGGGGCACCTGCACGCGCACATGCCCACGCGCGACTCCTGCCCTCCGGGCCTGGCGAACCAGGGGCGCTGCTAGCCCCGGCGTCCTCGCTCCCTGGGCTCGTCTTCGGGCACGTTCGACGTCATCGTCTCGCGGACACATAGGCGACCGCGTAGAATCACTCGCGGGAGCCGTTAGCTCAGCTGGCAGAGCACCTGACTTTTAATCAGGGGGTCCTGGGTTCGATCCCCAGACGGCTCACCAGAAATCAAGGACTTACGAGGTACGTCACCGCCTTCATCTGGCCTTTGGTGGTGAAATGGTGGTGAAATGGTGGTGAAAACATCAGGTGTCCTTCATGGAGCCCTCGTGGCTCCGCGCAGGTGCGCCCGTCGCTCGGACGTCTGGCCGGTGGGTCCTGGTGAGATCGATCGCGGCCTTGCGGGGTGACCAAACGGCGTTGGCCTGACCGACTCCTGCGCTCCGACGACGTCACCCGGCCCGGGCTCCCTGCCCGCCGCTGCGTCGCGCCATGGGTGGTGAGCCATGGTGGTGAAAACATCAGGTGTCCTTCGGGAGCCACCGCTCGCCCTGGGTCCGGCCGGACCACCTCAGCAGATCAGCAGATCAACGAGTTGGCCGCCGGACAAGGCTTTGGCGAAGGACACTCGACCGACTCCTGCGCTCCGATGACGTCACCCGGTCCGGGCTACCCGCCACCCACTGCGCCGTGCTGTGGTGGTGACCATGGTGGTGAAAACATCAGGTGCCCTTCGGGAGGCCACCGCTCGCCCTGGGTCAGGCCGCACCACCTCAGCATGCGCCGAGGTCATCGACCTCATCGGCCAGCTCTACGCCGTGGAACGGACGCGACACGGACCGCGCTCCAAACCGCGGGACCGCGGGACCGCGGGACCGCGACGTTTCCCCACGCGCTGAAGCATTTGGCTGCCGGAGGGGGTTTTGGCGAAGACAGGTATGTAGCGCCCGCGGTGTCAGCGTCTTCAGGTTCCGCCAGTCCGGTGGGGCCACAGCGGTTCTTGTTCTCCGACGTGCCGGCGACGGGCCGATGCCGACCTCCGTCGACGCGGGCGGCTGACGGTGATCTCTCAACTCGAACCCGACGTGCACCGCTCAGCGACCGGGTACGGCCATCGACGCGGCCGCGGGCCGCCGCGTGCCGGTCCTGATCTCGATGCCGGTTCCACGATGGGCAATGCTGGAGGAGACGAACATGTCGACAGCCGGGAGAGACCGCCGGCGCGGCCGGGCCGCGCCGGTTCTTGTCCGGCACTGCGGAGATTGGGTCCGTGCCCGTAGCTTGTCTGGGAGTCAGGGAACGAACACCCCGTCAAAGCGTGAGTTCCGCTCGACCGCGTCAAAGTAGAGCCGTAAGCCGACCGCGTTGCTGTGCCCGCCGCAGAATCCGCCCGTCCCGTCCGTGCCGATGCGCGTGAACACGGCCAGCGACACCACGTCGGTGTTGCCGTCGAACGGCTCGGGGGTGAACGAGCCGAAGCCGACCACGACTTCCTGGGCCAGTCCCGGATTCCGTGTCACGCCTTGGATACAGTACGTCTCACCCGCGGCGACCAGGATCGTGTCGTTCTTCCGTACCTCCACCCGGAGGTCGAACCTCGTGCCTTGATCGTCGCTGTTCTTCAATCCCACCCAGCCGTGCACCGGATTCAGCGTGGAGAGGAGGCCATTCGAGAAGGCCGGCGCGGCATCCCACGTGCCGATCTCCTTCCATGGATTTCCGCCGCTGAACTTCACACTGGACGAATCCTTGTATTTCGCGGTCGTCGCCGCTGGCGCCATCGAGTCGAGGAACAGTGTCGGCGGATTGGCCGTGCCGCCACTGCCATGGAGGAAGGCCGTGAACGCCCCGGCCGGAGGCCCGGAGGGGACGACGACGAGATTGAGAGGGGCTCCGAAACTGCCGGCCGCCGAGACAACCGTCTGTGCCCCCGTGACGGGGTGCACACGAAGGACGACGGACAGCGGTCCGCCGAGGTTCCTCGGGTCGGCCACGACGAGGTTGCCGTCCGCTTCGACGGCGATCCCTTGGGGAGTCGTGATGAAGCCGCCGGAGGCGACGAGGGTCTGCGCTCCGTTCGTGGGGTCGACGCGGACCACCCTGCCACCAAACGCCCCCCCGCCGTTGACCACGAAGATCTCGCCGCTCGGCGCGACGGCGACGCCACCCGGGCAGGCGAAATTGCCGCCCGACGAGACGATCGTCTGCGCTCCACTCGTCGGATTGACCCGAACGATCGCCCCCGTCCCCGGCCCGCACCCCGGACCGAAGGCGTTGGGATCTGCCACCAGGATGCTTCCGTCTGCCTCGAGCGCAAGGTTGTAGGGGCTGGCAAAGTTCCCCCCGGAGGAGATCAGGGTCTGGGCGCCGGTGCCGGGGTCCACGCGAAATACGGCGCCCGTTCCGAAGGCGGCCTGATCCACGACGAAGAGATCGCCGCTTGCCGCGACCGCGATACCCTGGGGCGCCACGAAGCTGCCGCCCGTGGAAACAGTTGTCTGCATCCCGGACGCGGGGTCGATCCGGAGGATTCCTGTGCTCGTGGCGGCCACGAGGATGTCCCCGTTCGCGTCCAGCGTGATTCCCCAGAGACCACCCAGCGAACCGCCCGTGGAGACCGTCGTTTGAGCCCCCGTCACGGGATCCACGAGGATCACCGCCCCCGTTCCGAAGGCGCCGTCGCTGACGAGGATATCCCCGGGGTTGAGGGTGACGGCCGCGACCTCGGCCGCCCCCACGAGGGCCAGGACCAGAACCAGGGTCATGAGAAGGAGCCGTCCGCGGGCAAGGTCGAGCTGGCGTGTTCGGTCGGCGTGATCCATTGACACCCTCCTTCGTTCGCCGGAAGTCGAGATCATCGCGGCTGTCGTGTACCGTGACCTATGGATGGCTGTATAGAATGAAATTGCGCCCGGGGCGGCCCGCGTCCCTCATGACCCGTTCGGCCGGCGACGCTGATCCCGACTGCTCCGGCCATGCGCTGGTCAGCTCAGGGCCCGGGCATAGACTCCCGGCGTCACCCCCACCGTCTGCCGGAAGCATCGGGTGAAGTGGCTCTGATCAGCGAACCCCAGCTCGCTGGCCACCAGCGCCGGCGGCAGGCCTGCCGCCAGCAGGCGGCGGGCCCGGGCAATGCGGAGGCCCAGCTGGTACGTGTGTGGCGGCAGTCCGGTCCCCGCGGCGAATGCGCGAAGCAGGTGGAAGCGACTGAGGGCGGCCACGACGGCACAGCGATCGAGGCTGACGGCCTCGGTGTAGTGCTCGTGCAGGTACTCGCGGACGCGCCTGACCGCCGCCGGCTCACGGCGGGAGATACCCATGGACGGAGCGGTCTCCGCGTATCGCCCGAGGATCTGACGCACCGAGCTGGCCAGGAGGGACTGGCGCTCCAGCGGCGTGGCGGGCGCGCCTAGGGAACCATGGAGCGCGGCCAGCGTATGGGACAGCACCGGGTCATCCTCGACGTTGGCGGTGGCCAGGTGAACGGTCGAGCGACGGCCGCCCAGCTCCTCGGCGGCTCGCTCGATCTCCGCAGGCTGGATGAAGGCGACGCTGAAGCTCGCCGATCCACCCAGGAGCTTCGTCGTGGTGTGGACCTCGCCGGGTTCGATCAGCATGACATGGCCCTGCCGTGACAGCCGAGCTCGATGCCGATAGATCCACTCACCGCCGCTGTCGACGATCAGGGCAACGGTATAGGTCTCGTGATAGATCCGGAACAGATGTGTCGTGTCGCGGGCGGTGAGGATCTCGATGCCCGGAAGCTCTGCTGGCCGCTGCCAGACGATGGCCTCGGGGGCCGAGTCGCGGCCGTCTATGGCAGTTTCACCATCCCGAACTCGATTCCGAATCGTCCGGTCGTCGCCATGACGTCCAACGGGCCGCCACTAAACTGAACCACCTGGAGCTCAACGTAGTCTCCCGCCTCGAGCTCGTAGTGAGTGGCCACGCTCATGCGGTGTTCACCCGGCGCCATCCCGGGCGACGTCTGTATCGCGATGATGCCGCCCGAGTTCGGGGCAATCTCTATGGACCGCGCGCCAGTGGCATTTGGAGCCCACTGCACATGCCCGAAGATGAGGTACTTCCCTTTGACCGGGGCGAACAATCGTCCCGGGTGGACGGTGGGAGTGAAGAGACTGGCCGTGTCCCACCGTATGCTGTCAAACGTGAGCACCTGTGTCGCGCCACTGGTCGTGATCGTGATGTTGGTGCTGTTGAACACCCGCGCGCTGATATCGTTGGGCTCATTGAAGACGACGTCGAGCTGGGGCCCGTGGCTCGTTCCCGTGTTTTCCTTGCTGTCAACCCTGATCGAGATCCCGCCCGGAGCGGGAAGCAGCGCGATCCCCTGATTGCTGCTTGGGCTCTCCCGCCAGCCCCGAACCAGAGCGGTGATATCGACGGGCACGAACATCCCGGTCTGGGTTGTCGCAACCGAGACGCCAGCGACGGCCACCGGGCCGACCGGCGGGGCGCCATTCGCCGTGAGCGCCTCCTCTGTCCACACACCCGACACGGGGTACACGTCGAAGGCCCCGGCTGTCGTCACCTGATTAACCCAGAGCTTCAAGATCGCCCTCTGTATGGCGATCCCTTGCGTCCCTCCTGGCAGCGTCGACAGATCGAACTTGAGGTAGGAGTTTCGCGTCCCCGAGACGAACAGCTGGGCGTTGGTGCCTGATGTCGCGTTGGGCTGGGCCGAGTTCGTGAAGGCATCGTCCGTCAGCGTCACCTGGAGTGCGAACGAGAGGTGGGGCAACAGCCAGAGCGCGAAAAAGACCAAGGCCGCGAGCCATCCTGTGATCCGGTGACCAGCCGGGGCAGCGAGGGATCGAACTGACGCACGCATGTTCGCCTTCCCTTCCTGGTGAGGCGCGAAAGCCTCTGTGGCCGAGCAAACCCCTACTGACATGATGCCCAGAACGCTGTGGTTGTATAGGACACGTGCGGAGCAGTCGTCAATTGGGGGAAATCCTTACAGCATCCTGATGGTGGGGCTTTAGATAGTCAGGACCGACCGCACCCAACTCACAAGACCGACGCCAGCGTCCACAAGCGTCGATCGCCAGAGTCGGAAAACCGGCCACGGCTTCGAGGCCGACGCGCTCGGAGGCGTGATCCCTTTGGCATCGTGATGTGCGTATAGGCTCCTGGCATCTCGTCCTTCTCGCGCGACTATAGCCTGATCTTGGCAGGCGAGTCGCTCGATACGATTGACGAATGTCTCCGGCAGACCAGTAACGCTAGTGGCGGAGGCTTGGATCGGGATCCAGGTAGTCCGCGGCCATATTTCTTGGATCACGCGCGTCCGAAGGATCGTTACGGAAGCGTGTCGAAAGAACGGGAGAATCCCGGACGGGATTTCCCCGACTGGACATGAAGCAGCGTTTGCGTTAACTCTCGCCGCGTGGCAACGGCCGCACCGCCATTGCGAGGGACGACGGGCGTTCAATGCACCCTCATTGCTGCCGTGCCCGCCGTCATGCGCGCCCTCCTCCGGCGGTGGGGGCGATTGGCAGCCAGCGCCCTCCTCTTGGCGCTGCTCGCGATCCCTCCGGCCGGCGCGCAGACACCCTCCCTCCACTATATCTACGACGACCTGGGCCGGCTCATTTCCGTGGTCGATCCCGCTCAAGGCACGGCGATCTACGTTTATGACAGCACAGGAAACGTGCTGGCCATCACACGGCAGGCGGCGACGGTGGTGTCGATCATCGAGTTCCGCCCCAAGCGCGGCATCGTGGGCACCACCGTCAAGGTGCAGGGCACCGG
>JBGPXN010000092.1:0-16766 GCA_041492755.1 Methylomirabilia bacterium
CCGAGCACCTGCTTGGCGTAGGTCTCCGCGCAGATGACCATGTCGTGCTGCAGGTGCACGGCGCCCTTCGGAAATCCCGTCGAGCCGGACGAGTACAGCCAGAACGCCGCGTCGTCCCGCGAGGTGTCCGCCGCCTCCAGCCGACTCGACGCCTTGGCCACGCAACTCTCCCACGACAGATGGACGCCGGCCACGCCGCCGGCGACGAGCACGTGGCGCAGGTGCGGCGCCTGACCGAGGACCGGCTCCGCTTCGGGTAGTAGCGCCGCCGAGATGACGGCGACCTTGGCCCGGCTGTCGTTGAGAAAGTAGAGCCAGTCGGCGGCGCGCATCAGCGTGTTGACCGGGATCGGCACCGCGCCGATCTTGATCGCGCCCCAGAACGTTCCCACGAACTCCGGAGCGTCCAGGCAGATCATGAGGACGCGATCTTCCATGCCGACCCCGAGCTCGCGGAGCGCGTGGCCGGTGCGGTTCACGAGGTCCGCGACGTCGCCGTAGCTCAACACGCGGTCCTCGTAAAGGAACGCCGGCGCGGCGCCGCGTCCTGCCTCGACGTTGCGGTCGATGAACCAGCTCGTGACGTTGAATCGTGCGGGAAGCGATTCGGCGGCGATCATTCCCGGCTCCTTGGGCAGCGGCTGCTCGTGAAACGGCGCCTTGTCAAAGTTACGCGATGTCCCAGCGTCGTGGCATCCCCCTTGCTCCCCTCTCGCGAGGAGAGGAGGTTCCCAATGAAGACATTGGCTCTCGTGCTCTCGACTTTCCTGCTCTCAGCGGGCATCGTGGCCGGCGCCTGCGCCCAGTCCAGCCCGACCGCCCCCGATACCAAGCCTTCCGGCGAAGTGACGGCACCGACACCGTCCGGTGACGCGTCGAAGGATTCGCGTGCGAACGACCGTCGCCCCGACATGGGTCCGGCGGGTCAGGACGCGGCGGCCTCGCCGCGCACGAGCGTCCCGGAGACGCGCATCTTCGGGCTGACCCCGACCGCCGCCGTTCTCATCGCGGCCGGGATCATCCTCGTCCTCGTAATGGGCATCATCGCGCTCAGCGGCAACCGCACGACTGATACGCGCATTCACACCGACGATCGCCGGTTGTAATGCCACCGCCAACGCCTCCCCGGCCCGACCCGGACAACCCGGTCGGGCCGGGTGAGCCGATGCCGCCGAGCGCTTGGGGGGATGGGGGGCCATCTCGGGGCCCCCCATCTAACGCCGGCGCCGGCGGCGCGCCGCGGGCTTGGACTTCAGCGCGGACGGGCGCGCCGGCTTGCGTGCCGTCCGCACCGCCATCGCCTCGATCTCCACCAGCAGCTCGGGCCGCACGAGTCGACTCACCACGAGCAGCGTGTTCGGCGGGTAGACGCCGTCGGGAAACCACGCGGGAAAGACGTCCGATCGCGCCTTCATGAAACCCGGGATGTCGTCGGCCCGGGTGAGGAACGTCTGCAAGCGGACCACGTCGCGCATCGTGCAGCCCGCCGCTTCGAGGATCGTGCGCACGTTGTCGAGAGCCTGCTTGGTCTGGGTGACGACGTCGCCCACGGCGACGGTGCCCCCCGCGCCCATGCCGACCTGACCGGCGACCACCACCAGCTCGCCGCCGGGGGCGATCATGCCGTGCGAGTACATGCCGAGCGGCGGGCCGAAGCTCGCCGGCGTGACGGGACGGATGCGTGAGGCCATGACGATCTCCTCCTGGCGCGCGGCCCGCCGGCGCTACCCGCGGGGGGCGAGCATGACGTACTGGAAGTCGAGCGGCTGCCCGTTGATCCCGCGCGCCGGCGGCGCGATCCAGTTCGCGAACTTCCCCGGCTCGGTGATCGGCTGCTGCATGAGGCCCTGGACGTAGACGCGGTCCTCGTCGGTCGGCAGCCAGTCATGGTGCCGGGCGGCCCACTCCGCCTCGCTGACGAGCCGCCCATCCGGTGACACCTTCACGTCGGCGAATCCACCGATGGCGCGGTGGAACGCGCGATGAGGCAGCTTCAGCTCGAAGTCGATCTCGTACCGCCCGAGGACCTGGTTCCAGCGATTGACACCGCGCTGGCAGTCCTCGATGTAGTCGTCGCGCAACCGCTCGTTCAACGACGTGAGCGCGGCCAGCTCGCGCGTCTCGATGCGGTCGCCCTCGAGCGAAGTGACGGGATAGGTCGCGTCCTTGAGCTGGTGATCGTCGCTCTTCTTCGTCTCCTCGAAGCGCCCCTTGAGGCCGTTGGTGTAAAAGTTCGCGGCGTTCGTCGAGATCTCGGAGCCGAACAGATCGAGCGACACCGAGCAGTGGAAGTTGAGGTACTTCTGGAGCGTCGGCAGGTCGATGCCGCCGAGCTTCCGGACGTCGTCGGTCTTGTGCTCCCGCATCAGCTCGCACGTGCGCTCGACGATCCGACCCACGCCCGTCTCCCCCACGAACATGTGGTGCGCTTCCTCGGTCAGCATGAAGCGACACGTCCGCGACAGTGGATCGAGCGCGCTCTCGGCCAGGCTCGCGAGCTGGTACTTGCCGTCGCGGTCGGTGAAGAAGCTGAACATGAAGAACGACAGCCAGTCCGGCGTGCGCTCGTTGAACGCGCCCAGGATGCGTGGCTTGTCGGGATCGCCGGAGCGGCGTTGCAGCAGCGCCTCGGCTTCCTCACGGCCGTCGCGGCCGAAATAGGCGTCGAGGAGGTACACCATCGCCCACAGGTGCCGGCCTTCCTCGACGTTGACCTGGAAGAGGTTGCGGAGATCGTAGAGGGACGGGCACGTGCGGCCGAGCTGGCGCTGCTGCTCGACGGACGCCGGCTCGGTGTCGCCCTGGGTCACGATCAGCCGGCGGAGGGTGCCGCGATACTCACCGGGGACGTCCTGCCACACCGGCCGGCCCTTGTGATCGCCGAAGCTGATGGCCCGATTGGCGGCGGGCTCGGCCAGGAAGATGCCCCACCGGTACTCCGGCATCTTCACGTAGCCGAACTGCGCCCAGCCCTGGGCGTCGACGCTGATGGCCGTCCTCAGATATACGTCGGTCGCCTGGAAGCCGGCGGGCCCCATGTCCTTCCACCACTCCAGAAATTTCGGGTGCCACTCCTCGAGGGCCCGCTGCAACCGCCGGTTCTCGGCGAGGTTGACGTTGTTCGGAATCCGGTCGAGATAGTCGATGGCCATCACACTCTCCTTCGGTCGAACTCGCTACGCTGACCGGTGCCGTACACGGAGAGCCCGCCCTTGGGACCGACGGCGTTCGGACGCTGGAAAATCCAGTTCTGCCAGGCCGACAGGCGCGCGAAGATCTTCGTCTCCATCGTCTCCGGCCCCCCGAAGCGCAGCGAGGCCTCCATGCCGGTGAGCGCGTCGGGCGAGAACGCCGCCCGCTCCTCAATGGCGATGCGAACCTCGTCGTCCCAGTCGAGGTCGTCCGGCGTGAACGTCACCAGGCCGGCGTCGGACGCCGCCGCCGCGTCGAGGTCTTCGCCGATGCGCCCCTCGAGGTCGTCCACGCGCCCGGGCTCGGCCAGGAAGCGGCTGGCCACACGCGACAGGCCGTTGGGCATCGGGTAGGCGCCGAAGTTCATGGCGGTGAGGCGTACCGTGCCCGCCGGGCGGTCGTCGCCGGCGTGCTGGCCTTGCAGCATCCACGAGCGATCGGCGGCCAGCGCCAACTCCAGCAGCGTGCCCGTGAAGCACGAGCCCGGCTCGATGAGCGCGAACAGCGAGCGCGCCGACACGTCGAGCCGCTTGAAGGCGCGCTTGAGGTAGAGACGGATCTCACGCACGAGCCAGTCGGTGGCGTGGGCCGCCAGCAGACGGTCATAGGCCTCCACGAGCTCGGCGTTGCCGGTGGTCCGGAACGCCCACAGCCCGACGGCGTCCTCGTTGGTCCGCAAGTGGAGGACCAGGTCGTCGAGCTCGCGCGCGAGCGCGAGGGGCCAGAAGGCGTCGCCCTGGCGCTGGATGCCGGCGACGTCGGCCGGCGGCGCTTCGGTCGGGCCGGCCACCGTAATCTCGGCGACGCCGCGCGCGCGATCGACGTTGCACGTGACGTGGCGGTAGCGGATGCGGTCGCCGTCGAAGGCGCGCTCGAGTGGAGTGAGGCGCACGCCGGTGGCGCCCGCGGGCCGGTCGGTGCGCGCGGCCAGAGTCCGCGCGCGCTCGCGCACGGTCGCCTCCAGCTGGGAGCGCGACACGACCTCGTCGACCAGGCCCCACTCCACCGCGCGCTTGCCCTTGATGCCTTCCTCCACCGTGCAGAAGAAGTCGGCGCGATCCCGCCGGACGTGGCGCTTGTCCACCAGGCGCGTGAGCCCGCCGGTGCCGGGCAGCACCGCGAGCAGCGGCAGCTCCGGCAGCGCGACCGACGTGTTGCCGTCGTCGGCCATGATGATGTGCTCGCACGCGAGCGCCAGCTCGTAGCCGCCACCGGCGCACGGACCGTTGACGGCGCACAGCCACGTCTGCCGCGATTCCGCGGAGGCCTCTTCGAGCGCGTTGCGCGTCTCGTTGGTGAACTTGCAGAAGTTCACCTTCCAGGCGTGACTCGACTGCCCGAGCATCCGGATATTCGCGCCGGCGCAGAACACGCGCTCCTTGCCGGAGGTCAGCACGACCGCGCCGACGTCCGGGTGTTCGAAGCGCAGGCGCTGGACGGCGTCGTAGAGCTCGATGTCGACGCCGAGGTCGTAGGAGTTGAGCTTGAGCTCGTAGCCGGGCCGGAGCCCGCCGTCCTCGCGTACGTCCATAACAAGCGTGGCGACCGGACCGTCGATGCTGACCTTCCAGTGGCGATAGCGTGACGGATCGGTCTGAAAGTCGACCCGAGCGCCGGGTGCTTCGCTGTCAGCCATGTCGGTTCTCCTGGAGATGGGGGCCCCGAAATGGCCCCCATACCCCCAACGCTCGTCACGCCCCGGCGAAGCCGTGGCGCGCCTCGACCACCGCCGGAGCTTGGGCCCCGAAATGGCCCCCATACTCCCGAACGCTCGTCACGCCCCGGCGAAGCCGTGGCGCTCCTCGACACTTCGACGATCTCTACCCCAGGATCACCCAAAGAGCGCGGGCCCGCCGGGGGCCAAGGTTCTCCCATCCGTGCGGGATCCCGCCGTCGAGCAGCCCGCTGTCGCCCTCGCCGAGCACGTGCCGGTCGCCATTGTAGTGGAGCGCCACCTTGCCCTCGAGCACGTAGAACAGCTTCATCTGCCCGGCCTGGATCACGACCTTGTCCGTGCTGACGCCTCGCCCGTGGGTGTCCAGGGTGGACACGACCGCGCGAATCTTGCCCTGGAACAGTCCGGCGCCGAGCACGGACCACCGCTCCTGGCTGCCATCGAAGGACACCATCGGGTAGTCCTTCTTGCGCGTGATCGTGATGTGGCCGGCGGGCTGGGCGTCGAACAGCGACGCGATCGGCACGGCGAGCGCCGCCGCGATCTTGCCGACCGTGTGCAGCGACGGCGTCAGCCGCCCCGATTCGATCTGCGACACCATGCTCGGCGTCAGCTCCGCCTTCTCCGCGAGCTGCCGCTGCTGCAGCTCGCGCTCCAGCCTGAGCGCCTTGATTCGAGTCCCCAACGAGTTTGCTCGGAGGTTCCCTCGGAGGGGGGCTGCGCCCCCCTTCCGACGCTCCGAGGACCTGCGGCCCTCTACGCTGCCTCCCCCCTTCGATTGCGCCGGCAAAGCCGGCGCTCGAACGGCGGCGTCATCGCGCGAGGTCATACGACTTCCTGGTCGGCGGCGCCGTTCGGGTCGAGGCCGGCGAGGCGGCGGAGGGCTCGGGTCACGAAGACTCGGGTCATTTTCTTGCGGTAGAAGTGGGCGTAGTCGGTGTTGTCCAGGGGCTTCGCCGGCCCGGCGGCGAGGCCGGCGACGCGGGTGATCAGCTCGGGGGTCAGGCGTTCGCCCACCAGGGCCGCCGCCGCTCTGGTCGCTTCACGCGGCAGCGAGGCGACGGCGCCGAGGACGATGTTGGCCTGCGCGACCCGATCGCCGTCCATCCGGAGCGCGACGGCGACGCCGAGCACGGGAAAGTCGAAGGAGCCGCGACGGCGAAGCTTCAGATAGGCGGAGCGCCAGCCGTCCGCCGGAGGCAAGAGGATCTCGGCGAGGATCTCGTCCGACCGCTTGGCGAGATACTCGATGCCGTCGTCGCGGAACAGCGCGGACAGGGGAATCGTTCGCTCGCCGGCCGGGCCGACGACACGCAGGTGCGCGCCGAGGCTCCAGAGCACCGGCGCGGTGTCCGACGAGGAGACCGCCCAGCATCGTGGGCTGCTCGGAGCCACCAGGCAGATGTCGCCGTCCTTTTTCATGCAGAAGCCGATGGCCTTCCGCCACGCGAAGGACTGGTTGTAGTAGTTGCAGCGCGTGTCGACGCACACATTGCCCCCGAGGGTGCCCATGTTCCGGAGCTGCGGCGACGACACCAGACCGGCCGCCGTCGCCAGCGCTGGGTAGTGCCGCATCACGTCCGGATGGGTCGCCACGGAGGACAGCGTCGTGACCGCGCCGATGGTGAGACCGCTCCCGGCCTCGCCGCGCACACCGGACAAATCGGGGATCCCGCGCAGCCCGACCAGGATCTTGGGCTCGAACTGCCGGCGCTTCATGTTCGGGTAGAGGTCGGTGCCGCCGGCGACGAGCATGGCGTCGGGCCCACCGTCGGCGACCGTGCGCACCGCCTCGGCAACCGAGCGGGGGGCCGTGTACGTGAACGGCGGCAACCGCATCATGGCCGCGGCGTCCCGTGGGTCAGCGGCGCGACGCAGCCTGGTCGCGTGACTCCGCGAATGCCGTTCATCCGCGTGGCTCCGGATCGGCGAACGGCCGCACCGCGATGGCGTCGGCCGGCTGACCGAACGCCGACTCGACGACGATCGGCGGCTTGAACGTGAAGAGCGGCAGCTTCTCGGGCCCGACGCGCGGCGTCTTGCCCTGCGCCTTGAGCTCGAGCGCCTTCAAAATCTTCTCGGGCGTGATGGGCACTTCGTCGATGCGCACGCCGACGGCGTCGTAGATGGCGTTGGCGATGGCGGGGATGACCGGCAGCAGCGGCCCCTGCCCGGCTTCTTTGGCACCGAACGGGCCTTCGGGATCGTTCGTCTCCACCAGGATCGTGTGGATCTCCGGGGTTTCGAGCGTGGTCGGGCTCTTGTAGTCGAGCATCGACGGCTGCTTGTGCAGACCCTTGCGGAAGATCTGCGCCTCCATCAGCGCCTCGCCGATCCCCATGTAGATGGAGCCTTCGACCTGGCCTTCCACCAGCAGCGGGTTCAGCGCGCGGCCGACGTCGTGCGCGATCCACACGTCGTGCAGAATCACGTCCCCCGTGTCGGCGTCGACGGTGAGCTCCACCACACAGGCCGAGTAGGAATAGCAGGGCGACGGCCCCACCCCGCCGCCCTTGTACTTGCCCGCGCGCTTGGGGGGCGCGTACGAGCCCGGGAACGCGAGCACGCCGTGCATCGACTCGCCGAGCTCGACGGCCCGGGCGAACGGCACCGCCGTGTCCCAGTCGTCGGGGTCGCCGATCTTCCGATCGCGCGCCACCAGCCGTGACGCGTCCACCCCGAGCTTCTTCGCGACGGCCTTGAGCAGCACGGCCTTCAGGCGCTCGGCCGCCTGAATCACCGCGACGCCGCACATCAGCGTGACGCGCGAGGAGTACGAGCCGAGGTCCACCGGCGTGAGGCTGGTGTCGGCGGGATGGACGTGCACGTCCTTGGGCTCGAGTCCCAGGACCTCGGCCGGCAAGTACGCGAGGATCGAATCGGACCCCTGTCCGATGTCGGTCGCGCCGCACAGCACGGTGACGGCGCCGCTGCGATCGGCGCGCAGCACGACGCCGGAGTGCGGCATGCTGTTCCAGTAGATCGCGGTGCCCGCGCCCGTCATGTACGCCGAGCAGCCCACGCCGATGCCGCGCCGGCGCGGCGAGCGCCGATCGCCGTTTTTCTGTCCCCACCCTTTCCACTTCGCCGGCCAGCCGGAGGCCTCCACCACCCGGTCGATGCACTCGGCGAGGCCGATCGTCGTCACGGTCAGATGGTTCGCCGTCTTCGTGAACGGTTCGGCCACGATCCGCTTGCGCATCTCGACGGGATCGAGACCGAGCTGCTCGGCCGCCTTGTCGAGCTGGCATTCGAGCGCGAATCGCGGCTGGGGCGTGCCGTGCCCGCGTTTGGGACCGCACGGCGGCTTGTTGGTGAAGACGCGCGCGCCTTCGAACTTGTAGACCGGCATCTTGTAGGTCACGGGATTGATCACGCCCGTGTAGAACGTCGAGGCCACCCCGTACGAGCCGTAGGCGCCGCCGTCGAGCCAGGTCTTGAGGTGACAGCCGGTGATGTCGCCGGCGCGGGTGAAGCCGGTCTTGATCCACATGAGCACGGGATGCCGGCCGCGATGGACGTAGAAAACCTCTTCGCGGGTCAGCGTGATCTTCACCGGCCGGCCGATCCGCTGTGAGAGCTTGCAGGCGGCGATCTCGTGGGCGAACGGGTCGAGCTTGCCGCCGAAGCCGCCGCCCACCGGCGCGGCGATGACCCGGATGTGGGCCCCCGGCACGTCGAGGATCTTGGCGAGGAGCCGGTGCACGTAGTGCGGCGTCTGGGTCGAGGACCAGAGCGTCAGCTTGCCGTCGGCGCCCCAGTGCGCGAGCGCGGCGTGCTGCTCCATGGGCAGGTGGGTGCTGCCCTCGAAGAAGAACACGTCCTCGCGGACCAGGTCGGCCTTCGCGAACGCCTCGTCCACGTCGCCGAACTGCAGCGACACGTTCTTGTGGACGTTCGGCCCGTCGCCGTACTCGTGGATGCGGACCTCCGGATGCCCGAGCGACTCCTCGATCGACATGAGCGCCGGCAGCGGCTCGTAGTCGACTTCGATCAGCTCGCAGGCGCGCTCGGCCGTCTCCTCGTCGACGGCGGCCACGGCCGCGACGGGATCGCCGACCATCCGGACCTTCTCCGTGCACAGCGCTTCCTCGTCCTGGGACACAGGCAGGATGCCGAACTTCACGCGCGGCAGGTCGTACCCGGTGATGACGCCGTACACGCCGGGCCGCGCGCGGGCGGCGGCCGTGTCGATCCGGGTGATGCGAGCGTGCGGATGCGAGCTGCGGAGGAGCTTGGCGTAGGCCATCCGGGGCAACACGAGGTCGTCGGCGTACCGTGTCTCCCCGGTGACCTTGGCCCAGGCGTCGATCTTCGCCAGCGGCTGCCCGACGACCGCGAACCGATGCTTTTCGGTCATCGTGGGCGCCCCGCCGCGGCCGGCGCCATGCGGAGCGCCGCCAGCTCCACCGCGTCCAGGATCTTCGTGTAGCCGGTGCAGCGGCAGAGATTGCCCGCCAGCGCCGCCTTGATTTCGTCGCGCGTCGGGCTCGCGGACGCGGCAAGCAGCGCCTCGGCGGTCAGCAAGATCCCCGGCGTGCAGTAGCCGCACTGGGCGGCACCGAGCTCGGCGAACGCCTGCTGGAGCGGATGCAGCGTTCCGCCGTCGGCCATGCCCTCGACGGTCTTGACGGTGCGCCCCTCCATTTCGACGGGCAGGACCAGACACGACAGGACGGGCTCACCATCGACCAGCACCGTGCACGTCCCGCACTCTCCGAGCTCGCAGCCGTGCTTCGTCCCGGTGAGGTTCAGGTCTTCGCGCAGGACCTCGAGGAGCGTCTTGTGGACGGCGACGAGCACCTCACGGGTTTCGCCGTTCACGGTCAGGCTCAGGCGCGCCTTCATGCGGACTCCATCGTCCTGGGTTGTCGTCCGGTGGCCGGACGGCGTCGACTCGACGCGTCCGCCGGTTAATGCCTGCTTAAGGCTGGTTTAAAAATACTGAATCGCCCGGGGGCTGTCAACGGGTCTGGTGCGTGAATGACCCCGGCCGCGGTGCGGTTCCAGCCGGCGTCCGATGCGCGGTTCCGCGCGCGGGGCGGGCGATCCACTGGCCCGGTCGTTGCACTTTACCGGCGGCATCCGTGCTGAGCGCAGCGGCGCGCTTGGCCGGCAAGGAGGTGACGGATCTCGGGTGCGCCTATAATCCGCGCCATGCCCTACGCGAAGACCGACGACGGAGTTCGGATCTACTACGAGGAGCATGGGAGCGGGACGCCGCTCGTGCTGGCGTACGGGATCGGCGGGAACGCCGACCTGTGGGACGTCAACGTGCCGGCGCTGGCGGCGCGGCATCGGCTGATCCTGTGGGAGCCGCGCGGGCATGCGCGCTCCGACAGTCCGGAAGATCCGGCGAAGTACTCCTTCGCGCGATGGGTGCTGGACCTGCGCGACCTCCTCGATCACCTGCGCATCCGCCGGGCCCACGTGGGCGGGCTGTCGCTGGGCGCCGGGATCGCCACGCGCTTCACCCTGCGCTTTCCGGCGCGCGTTCTCTCACTGCTCGTGACCAACTCTTCGTCCGCGGCCGGACTGCCGCTCTCGGTCGAGAATCTCGTCATGCGGGCGCAGAGCATCCAGGTCACGCTCAGCATGGGCATGGAGGCGATGGCCGAGTTCGCCATGGCCAGCAATCCCAACGTGGCGGCCCGACTCGCGCTCGATCCCTCGAGCAAGGACGAGTTCTACGCGTATTACCGGCGGCTCACGCCGATCGGTTACGCAAATTCGCTGCGGGCGCTGCTCGCCATGGACTACATCACCCCGGACTTACCGCGCATCCGCGTGCCGGTGCTCTTGATCGGCGGCGCCCAGGACCCGTCGCTCGGGCCCATGAACGTCATGCACAGCAAGGTCCGCGGTTCGCGCATGGTCGTGCTCTCCCCGGCCAGCCACTTCGGCAACCGCGACCAGCCGGAGGCCTGGAACGGCGCCACCCTGGACTTCCTCGCCCTCGTGGACCGTAGGCCGGCCGGCCGCCCGGCGCGTACGCGGAAGGCGGCGGCCCGCCCGTCGCGGCCAGCCAGCCCTCGGAGCGCGAAACGCCGATAGCCCTCCGCGCTCTATGACTCGGAGGGCGCTTACTCCGCGCGTTTGCGGCGAGGGCGACCGTGGGAGGCGAGGCCGCGCTCCCAGAGATACTCTTTTTCGCCGAGGTGGCGGGCCACCCATCGGCTCAGGACGAAGAGGAGGTCGCTCAGGCGGTTGACGTAGCGGAGCGGCCACTCGCCGATTGCTTCCGCACGCGAGAGGGCCAGGACCTCGCGCTCGGCGCGGCGGCACACCGTGCGCGCCTGGTGCAGGAACGCATTGACGCGGCCGCCGCCGGGCAGCACGAACGACTTGAGCGGCGCCAGGTCCTTCTGGCAGCCATCCATCAGCTTCTCGAGCTCCGTCACCTGCGCCGGCCCTACGTGAAACATGCCCTCGTACGCCGACTCCGGTGGGGTGGCGAGCTCGCTGCCGAGATCGAAGAGCTCGTTCTGGATGCGGCGGAGCACCTCGTCGAGCCAGCGATGGTGCTCGCCGGCGTCGAGCCGCTCTTCGTTGAACGTGCGGGCCAGACCGATGACGGCGTTGAGCTCGTCGAGGGTGCCGTAGGCCACGATGCGGGGCGAGTCCTTGGGCACCCGCTTGCCGCCCACCAGCGCGGTTTCCCCGCGATCGCCCGTGCGCGTGTAGACCCGAGTGATGCTGATCGGCATGACGTCCCCCCGTGCCGCGTGCCGGTATTCTACTTGAAGCCGTTGCGACGCTCGCGCATGATCGGGGCGTGAAGACACGACCGCGGGCCGTGCTCACCGCCGCGGCCGGCGCGCATTTCGTCCACGACGGCTTCTCCGAATCCGTCTACATCTTCCTGCCGCTGTGGGCCGCCGAGTTCGGCCTCAGCTTCGTCCAGGTCGGCATCGTGCGCACCGCCTATAGTGGTGCCATGGCGCTGTTCCAGCTCCCGGCCGGCTTTCTCGCCGAGCGCTGGGGCGAGCGTCGACTTCTCGCCGCCGGGACCGCGGTGACCGCGCTCGGGTTCATCGCCGCCGGATGGGCGGGCACCTTCCTTCCGCTCCTCGCCATCCTCGCGATCGCCGGCCTGGGGTCGGGGGTGCAGCATCCGCTGTCGTCGTCGCTCGTCTCGCGAGCATATGAGGCCGGCGGGCGCCGCGCCGCGCTCGGGACGTACAACTTCTCCGGTGATCTCGGCAAGGTGGCGGCCGCGGCCACCGTCGCGGCCGTCGCGGCCACGGCCGGCTGGCGGGCGGCGGGCGCCGGCTCCGGCGTGCTCGGGATCGTGGCCGCCGTCGTGATCCTCGTGACGCTCACGCGGCTGGGCAGCGGCGCCCGGCCGTCGCGCGAAACCGCCGCCGCCGCCCTTCCCCCAAACGGCTGGGGGATTCGCGACCCTCGCGGCTTCGCCGCGCTCGCCTCCGTCGGGATCATCGACAACGGCACCCGGAGCGGGTTCCTGACCTTCCTGCCCTTCGTGCTGATGTCCAAGGGCGCGACCGTCGCCACCGTCGGCCTGGCCTTCTCGCTGGTGTTCGCCGGCGGCGCCACTGGCAAATTCGTCTGTGGCCTGGCCGCCGAGCGCATCGGGGTCATTCGCACGGTGGTGATCACGGAGCTCGCGACGACGATCGGCATCCTCACCCTGGTGTCGTCGCCGCTGCCGGTCGCCTTGGCCATCCTGCCGTTGCTGGGGATCGCGCTGAACGGCACCTCGTCGGTGCTGTACGGGACCGTCGCCGATCTCGTGACGCCGGAGCGCCAGTCGCGCGCGTACGGCCTCTACTACACGCTCGGCATCGGCGCGTCCGCACTCGCCCCGTCGCTCTACGGACTGCTCGCGGACCTCGTCGGTCCCCGCGGCACCGTGGTGGCGGTGTCGCTGGTCGTGCTCATCACGATCCCGCTCTGTCTCGCCCTGCGGGCCGCGGTCACGGCGCCCGCCGCGCCGCGCCCCGTCGGTTCCTCCGCCGGCTGACCGCGAATCAGACCGCGCCGTCTTTCGGGCGCCGGCGGGCGGGCGTCAGCGAAGCCGGGCTCACTGCCCTCCGAAGGAAAACGTCGTCCCCACCGAGCTCACCACCGTCCGCCCCGGCAGGCGATGGTGCAGCGCGATGATCGCCTCGATGCCGGTGCAGTGCTGCGGAACGACGTGGTCGACGCCCAGCTCGCGAAACGCGTCCACGACCCGGGTGATGCGGTCCTCCGGCAGCCCGCTGAGATGGAATCCGCCGATCACCGCGTGGATCTTGGGGACGCCCGTGATGCGGACGGCGTTCCGGCAGATGCCGACGATGCCGCGATGGGAGCACGAGGTGACGACGACGAGCCCGCGGCCTCGCACGTCCGCGACGAGCGCCTGCTCGCCGATGAAGGTGTCCGGAGCCACCTCGCCGTCCCGTTCCGCCAGGAAGCTGGCCGGAATCGGCTCGAACGGCTCCGGCGCCGGCATCTCGCCGCTCGCGAGCAGGCCGTCGGCAATGACCGTCGGCTCGCGTACCGTCTCCACGCGCACGTCGTAGCGCTCGATGTCCCGACGGTCGAGGCGGCCGATGTAGACACGGTCGCCCTCGCGCTCGTTGAAGCGCGGCAGGAAGTGGTCCTCGCCCGCGTACAGCGTCAGGGGCTTGCGCATGAACCGGCGGTGCGCGTGCAGAAAGCCCATGAGTCCGCCGAAATGGTCGCGATGGCCGTGGCTCAGCGCCAGGGCGTCGATCGTCCGTGGATCGATGCCGAGCTCGCGCACATTGTGATTCAGGGCGGCGTCGGTCTGGCCGAAATCGAACAGGATCCGGCTCGTCGAGCCGCCCCGCGTGACCTCGACCAGGTGGGCCAGCCCGTGCTCGGCCCGGAGGTCGGTCATCTTCCGGGCGACGGCCTGGCTGAACCTCCGCGCGACCGGCTCGTCGCGCCGGAGGGCGTCGATATAGTTGTCGACGACGGTGGTGATCGCGATCCGGTCGATCTCGGGCAGGATCAGGTTGACCTCCGGTGGAAGCCGTCAGAGGTCAACGGCTCACGTCAGGTAGAAGGGCCGGGCCGCCGCGCGGTCGTAAGGATAGCGCGTGAGGGCTTGTGGATTGGGGTCGGCACCGAGGCCGGGCCGCTCGCTCACGCCCACGAGGCCGGCGCGGCACACCGGCGGATCGAGGAGCAGTGGCGCCTCGAGATCCCCCGGCGGGAACTCCACGAACGGCACCCCCGCGGTCGCCGCGGCCAGATGCAGCGTCGCCGCCAATCCGGGACCGAAGTAGTACGAGTGCGGGACGAACGTCACGTTGGCGGCGGCCGCGAGTACCGCGATCTTCCGCATCTCGGTGAGCCCGCCGACTTTGGTGACGCTCGGCTGCACGATGTCGGCGGCGCCGGCGGCGAGGATCTCCCGGAAGCCGAACACGGTCGCGTCGTTCTCGCCGCATGCGATGGGGATGCGCAGCGCGGCACGCACGCGGGCAAGCCCGGCGTAGTCCTCCGGTGGCCACACCGGCTCTTCCAGCCAGCGCAGATTGAACGGCTCCAGGCGCCGCCCGACGTCGATCGCCTCTTCGACCGACCATGGGCAGTTGGTGTCGAGCATCAGCGCGACCCCTTCACCCACGACGTCACGGGCGACGGCCACCGAGTCGACGTCGATCTGGTGCAGCTTGATCGCCCGGTAGCCCTGGGCGATGGTGGCGGCACACGCGCGCCCGACCTCCGACGGCGTCGCATACCGTAGCAGGCTGGCGTACGCCGTCGTCTGCGGGCGGCAGAGACCACCGAGCAGCTGGTAGACGGGCACGCCGCGCGCCTTGCCCGCGAGGTCCCAGAGCGCGATGTCGATGCCGCTCAGGGCGCACATGGCGAGCCCGCGCCGTCCCCAGATCATCAGCGCGTGCTGCAGCTCGCCGGTGAGCCGCTCGATCTGCGCGGGGTCCTGGCCGACGAGGAGGGGGGCCAGCGCCTCGTCGACGACGTTGCAGACGGCCAGGGGCGCGCCGTACGCGAAGCATTCGCCCCAGCCGACGACACCGTCGTCGGTCGCGATCCGGACCAGCACCTGCTTGCCCACCCCGCCCGCCCACGGCGAGGCCGGCACCTGCGCGCGCAACGGAATCGCCAGCGCAATCGCCCGAACCTCGCTGATCTTCACCGGGTCTCCAGCACACGCCGCAGGCCGATCAAACGGGCCCAGATGCTAGGCGGCGACGAGCGACGACTGAGTACATGGGGGGCCCCGATATGGCCCCCCATACCCCCCAATCGCTCGGCAGCGCCCCGGCAAAGCCGTGGCGCTCCTCGAATTCCCTCACAACCTCTGAGACGTGGCCCGGCCACGTCGCAGGGAGGAGCGAGGAGCCAACGACACAGATGGGCCCGTTTCATCGGCCTGCCTATAGATCGCCGAGGCCGTACTCGGTCCACCGCTCGCGCACACGCGCCTCGTCCTCCGGCGCCGGCCGTACCGTGGGTGGGAAACGCTCGTTGTCCCATTCCTTGCGCTTCTGCATGCGCCAGGAGCGGGTGGCGTCGATGAGCATGCGGTTCCAGAGTCCGGTGCCGAGCTGAGCGACGTCACGGTCTTCCGGCGGCGTGCTGGGATCGATGGGCGAGCCGAAGATTCCGGGAAAGATCACGATGCCTTCCTGCCCCGCGTTCACGCGATGGGCGAATGCCCAATCGATCTGCTCGTACGACGCGGGATCGATGTCCTCCTCGACCACGATCACGTGCTTGTACCGGTACTGGGCGGCGGCAGCGCCCCAGAGCGCGGCCGCGATCTGCTTGGGCTGACCCTGGTAATGCTTGCGGATCTGCACGACGACGTTCACGCCGTTGGTGATCGGGTGCACGTACACGTCGCAGATGCCGGGGATACCGGCGCCGGTGAGGATGTTCCAGGCGATGGCCGCGCGCTGCACCGACGACATCACGCTGTTCTCGCTGTAGGAGCCGGGCAGCGTGCCTTCCAGGCAGCCGCGGAAGATCGCGTCGTCGCGGTGGGTGATGCACGTCACCTTCATGGTCGGCCGCGGCGTCGGGACGTCGGAGACGTAACCGGTGAATTCGCCGAACGGGCCCTCGAGCTCCCAGCTGCTCTCGTCGTCGGAGATGACGCCTTCCAGCACGATCTCCGCGGTCGCCGGCACTTCGAGATCGACCGTCTCGCAGCGCACGAGCTCCGCCGGCTCCCCCCGGTAGCCGCCCATGACGTCCCATTCGCAGACGTTGGCCGGCACCGGAGAGCCGGCGAGGAACGGCATGATGGGATCCCAGCCGACGACGCACGCGACCGGCATCGGCTCGCCGCGCGCCCCGTACTTCACGAAGTGCTGGCCCCAGTGCTGCCCGCCCTTGATCAGCAGCATGGGCGTGGTGTCCGGGCGGCCGATCATCCCGCGATAGATACCCACGTTCATGAGGCGCGTGTCGGGATCGCGGGTGACGATGCAGGAAAAGGTGTGGATGTAGCGCCCGCCCTCCCGGTAGTGCCACTTGGGGACCGGGAACACCGTCTGGTCGACGTCGGCGCCGCGCAGCACGTGATCCTTCACCGGGCCCGTCCGCACGACCACGGGGGCGACGGTCTCGCGGTTCTTCTGCATGACGTAGCCGGCCAGCTCGCGGTTGGAGGCGTCCTTCGGGAAGCCGAGGGCCAGGGCCAGCCGCCGGCGATCGCCGAGGCCGCCGGTGAAGAGCCTGGTGGAGCGACCGCGCTGATAGCCCTTGATGTTCTCGAAGAGCAGCGCGGGCCCCTTCTTCTCGAGCACGCGACGCGCGATCGCTCCGATCTCCCGATCCCAGTCCACCTCGGCCGAGATCCGCCGCAGCTCCCCTTCCTTCTCGAGCACGCCCATCCACTGCCGCATGTCCATGAACGCCATGCGCGGAATGATACCCGAAGGAGCGCGGC
>JBGPXN010000138.1:0-12272 GCA_041492755.1 Methylomirabilia bacterium
GGCCACCGCGCACGTCTCGCCGGTGTCCCACAGGGTGCCGTCGAGGTCGAAGAGGACCGAATCAGCCGAGGGGCGCACGGCCGAGCTGCGAGAGCACGAACGCGTAGTCGAAGGAGACTTCGCGAAGGAAATCGTAGCGACCCGACGGGCCGCCGTGGCCGGCGCCCATGTCGATCTTGAACAGCAGCGGGCGGTCGTCGGTCTTCAGCGTCCGCAGGCGGGCGACATATTTGGCGGGCTCCCAGTACATCACCTGGCTGTCGTTGATCGACGTGCGGACCAGGATCGTCGGGTACGCCTGCCGCGCGAGGTTCGTGTAGGGGCAGTACGTCTTCATGTACGCGTAGTGCTCGTCGACCTTGGGATTGCCCCACTCCTCGAACTCGCCCACCGTCAGCGGCAGCGTCTCGTCGAGCATCGTGTTGATCACGTCCACGAACGGCACGCGCAGGATCGCCGCGTGGCAGAGATCCGGCCTCAGATTGAGCACGGCGCCGATCAGCAGGCCGCCCGCGCTGCCGCCCTCGATGACGAGCCGATCGCGCGTGGTGTAGCCCGCGGCCACCAGGAAGTCGGCGGCGGCCGCGAAGTCGGTGAACGTGTTGCGCTTGGCCATCATGCGGCCGGCGTCGTGCCAGCGCTTGCCGCCCTCGCCGCCGCCCCGCACGTGCGCGATGGCCACCGTCACCCCGCGATCGAGCAGACTCAACCGGTTGGACGAGAACATCACCGGATACGGGATACCGTAGGCGCCGTAGCCGGCGAGCAGGAGCGGGCGCGGACCGTCGCCATCGGCGTCGGGCCGGAACACGAGCGAGATCGCCACCGGCGTGCCGTCGGGCGCGGTGGCCAGCACCCGCTCGGAGCGATAGCGGGTGCGGTCGTATCCGCCGAGCACCTCGGTCTGCTTGAGCAGCGTCAGCCGGCGCCCCACCATGTCGTAGTCGAACACCGAGGCCGGCGTGATCAGCGACTGGTACCGGAACCGGTACGTCGGCGTGTCGTACTCGGCGTTGGTCTCCTCGTCGACTTCGTAGGTTGGCTCGGGAAACTCCACGTGGTGCCAGGTGCCATCGCGGCGATCCACCACGCGCAGCCGGATCAGCCCGTCCTCGCGCTCGTGCAGCACGTAGTGGGGGGCGAAGACGTCGAGCTCCTCGAGCATCACGTCATCGCGGTGGGCGACGATCTCCGTCCAGCGGCCGGGATCGTCGACGGCCGCGGTGACGAGCCGGAAGTTGCGGCGGCCACCGCCGTTGGTGCGGATGTAGAAGACGTCGCCGCCGTGCTCGACGTCGTACTCGTGATCCTTCTCGCGGGCGGCGATCATTCGCCACTCACCGGTCGGCGTCGTGGCCCCAAGATAGCGGGCCTCGGCGCTCGTGAAGCTCCGTGACTGGGCGAACAGATAGGCGCGGCTGCGGGAGCGCCAGACGTGGAGCCGGAACAGCTCGTCGGCTTCCTCGTAGAGCAGCGGCGCCCCGGCGACGGGCTCGCCGAGGCGATGGCGGTGGAGCCGATACGGGCGCTTGGCGTGGTCTTCCACCACGTAGAACAGCACGTCCGGATCCGCGGCCCAGGTCACCGTCGACACGCGCTCCACGCGCTCGGGCAGCAGCTCACCCGAGACCAGGTCCTTGACGTAGAGCGTGTACTCGCGGAAGCCGGTGACGTCCAGCGTGTAGGCGAGCCGCCGCCCGTCGTCGCTGAGGGCGTAGGCGCCGAGGGACAGGAACTCGTGGCCATCGGCGAGCGCGTTGAGATCGAGCGTGATCGCCTCGAGCGCGTCGAGGCTGCCGGCCTTGCGACAGTAGATCGGGTACTGCTTGCCCTTCTCGGTGCGCGAATAATAGAGGTACCCGCCGCGGCGGTAGGGGACGGTCTGGTCGTCCTCCTTGATGCGCCCGAGCATCTCGTGGTAGAGCGTCTCCTGAAACGCCTCGGTCGGCTTCATGGCGGCGTCCGTATAGGCGTTCTCGGCCTCGAGATACGCGATGACCTCGGGACCCCCCTTCTGCCGGAGCCAGGAGTAGTCGTCCTCGCGCCGCTCGCCGTGCAGCACGTCGATCGTGGGCACGCGGCGGGCCACGGGCGGCGCCGCGGGAATGGGAGGAAGGGACCGGTCCATCGGGCTCCCTGGAGTATACCGTCGGCGGTGAGAGCCTGCCTGAGGCCACCCCCCCGGCTCCGCCGGGGCGCTCCGAGCGATGGGGAGGTCGAGGCGCGCCCCGGGCTGCCCCGGCCCAGGGCCGGCGGCCCGCGGCCCAGGGTAGATCGCCCATCGTTTCGCGGATTTGCCGACAATTGTGCGGATTTGCTGACATTGGATCGGATAGGCGCTATCGTGGTTTCCGCTGGATATCTGTATGCCCTACGTCGCGCTTGTCCTCCTGGCGTTCGGCCTCGCCCTGGCCACGGCCGGGGCCGCCCCCGCCGCCGACTGGACGGTCAAGGCCATCCAGCGGACCGACGGACCGGGCGTTCGGTGCGTGGTGGAATCGGCCGGGCAGCCGGTCTGGGACGGCTACCAGAAGACCACGGCCTTCATCTCGGTGGCGCCGAAGTCGGTCGCCATCACGGCGGCGTCGGTGCTCGACGGTAGTTTCTCGGACATCGACATCGCGGTCGATCAGGAGGACGTCATCCGGATGGACCGCCTGGGAGGCGACAAGACGGCGGTGTTCGACTCGAAGTACGAGCGCGTGGTCGATTTGTTCAAGGCGGGAACCAAGGTGCGCGTCCAGCTCCGCTTCTGGCCCACCTGGCCGGCGACGGGGATTCACTCGACGGAATTCAGTCTGATCGGCTTCACCAAAGCGTTCAACGAGCTGTCGGGCTGCCGCTGACGCGGCGCCGGGTTCAGGAGGTCGGAATGGGGTTGCGGCTGAAGTTCAACCTGGTCCTGCTCGCGGTGTTCCTGGTGGGCCTCGCCGTCACCGCGGTCATCTCGCACGGCCTGCTCGTGCGGAACGCGCGTGACGAGGTCACGCGCAATGCGGGGCTCATGATGGAAACGGCGCTCGCCATTCGAGGCTACACCGTCAGCCAGGTCCGGCCGCACCTCGAGATGCAGCTCATGCGGGTGTTCCTGCCGCAGAGCGTGCCGGCCTTCGCCGCGACGGAAACGCTCAACGAGCTGCGCAAGAAGCACTCCGACTATTTCTACAAAGAGGCCACGCTGAACCCGACGAATCCGCGAAACCGCGCGACCGACTGGGAGGCGGACCTCGTCAACCAGTTCCGCAACCAGCCGACGCTCAAGGAGATGACGGGCGAGCGGGACACCCCCACGGGCCGGGCCCTCTACATCGCGCGTCCGATCCAGATCAGCAACCCCGCGTGCCTGACGTGCCACAGCACGCCGGACGCGGCACCCGCCACCATGATCAAGCTCTACGGGCCGGCCAACGGGTTCGGCTGGAAGGTCAACGAGATCGTGGGCGCGCAGGTGGTGTCGGTGCCGATGTCACTGCCGCTGCGGAACGCGGAGACGGCGTTCTACACGTTCATGGCGTCACTGGTCGCGGTGTTCGTCGTCGTCTTCGTGGCGCTGAACGTCATGCTGAGCTGGCTCATCATCCGGCCCATCGCCCAGATGTCCCGCGCCGCGGACCAGGTGAGCACGGGGAACTTCGAGATCGCGGAGCTCCGGGAAGCCGGCAAGGACGAGATCGCGGTGCTGGGTCGAGCCTTCAACCGGATGCGGCGCAGCCTGCAAAAAGCGATGCAGATGATCGAGGCGTGAGCACGGTGCCGCAGCCGCAGGCCGAGCCCAGCCGCCGGACGCTGCTCGTCACGGTGGTCTTCGTCGACATCGTCGACTACTCGACGGGCGTGGTGGCGCAGCAGTTCGACCTGAAGACCCGGTTGAACGAGATGCTGGCCCGCGCGCTCGAGCCGGTGCCGGTGGCGGAGCGGATCATCCTCGACACGGGCGACGGCGCCGCCATCTGCTTTCTCGGCGACCCGGAGGACGCGCTGATCGCGGCCAGCAACCTGCGCGCGGCGGCGTCCGGCGCGCTGGCGCTGCGGCTCGGGATCAACCTGGGGCCGGTGAAGATCGTCAACGACGCGAACGGGCGGCCCAACGTCATCGGCGACGGCATCAACGACGCGCAACGCATCATGAGCTTCGCGGAGCCGAACCAGATCTTCGTGTCGCGCCCGTACTACGAAGTCCTCTCGCGGCTGTCCCACGAGTACAGCCGCCTGTTCGCCTACGTGGGCCTGCACCGCGACAAGCACATCCGGGAGCACGAGGTCTACGCCGTCACCTCGGCCGATTCACCGGCGGCCCCGGCGATCGGCGAAGCCCCGGACGCGTCGGAGCCGGCGCGCCCACCCGGACCCGTCGTCGATACGGAATACGTGCCGCCCGCACCGGCCGCGAGCCCGCCCGCCCGCTTCGACCCCGCCGTGCTGGCCCGGCTCGAGGCCACGCTCGCCCGCTCCATCGGCCCTCTGGCCCGCGTCATCCTCCGCAAGGCCGCGGTGTCGGCCGCCAACCTGCCGCAGCTGTGCCGGGTGCTCACGGCCAGCGTGCCGGAAGCGAACCAAGCCGAGTTCACGAGACAGATCGGCGATCTCGCCGGGTCGGGTGCGCCGGTGGCGGGACCCGCCGGCCGGCCCCCAAGCGCACCGGCGGCGGCGCCCCCGGCCTTCACCGCCGAGGTGCTGGCCAAGGCGACCGAGCGGCTGGCCGGCTACATCGGCCCGGTCGCGAAGGTCATGGTGAAGAAGGCCGCCGCGCAGGCGACGAGCCCGCTGGACTTCTATCAGCGACTGGCCCAGCACATCGACGACCCCGCGAACCGGGAGCGCTTCCTCGCCGCCAACACGACCACGTAGTCGAAGCCGATCTCTCGGAGTATCTTGTCGCGCGTGCCAAACTATTCGCTCGGGATCGACATCGGCGGCACCTTCACCGACATCGTCGTCTACGACCACGACGGCGCGCGCCAGGTCAGCCGCAAGGTGCTCACCACCCACGACGATCCCGCGCGCGCGGTCAGCACGGGCGTCGCCGCGCTCCTGCGCGACGCCGGCCTCGCCGCCGCGCGCGTCGGCCGCGTGGTGCACGCGACGACGCTCTTCACCAACGCGCTCATCGAGCGCACCGGCGCCGCCACCGGGCTGCTGACCACCGCGGGCTTCGCCGACACGCTCGAGATCGGACGCGAGCGCAAGTTCGAGCTGTACGACCTGAACATCGCCAAGCCGGAGCCGCTGGTGCCGCGTCATCTGCGGCTGGAAGTCACCGAGCGGGTGTCGGCGGATGGCCGGGTGCGCCGGCCCGTCGACCTGACCGAGGTGGACGCGGGCGCGGCCGAGCTGGCCGCGGCCGGCGTGGCGACGGTGGCCATCGTGTTCCTCCACGCGTATGCGAACCCCGCGCACGAGGCGGCGGCGATGGCCACCGTGATCAAGCGCCATCCCGGGATGTTCGTCACCGCGTCCCACGAGGTGGCGCCGGAGATCCGCGAGTACGAGCGTGCCTCCACCACCGTGGCCAACGCCTACATCAAGCCGCTCGCCCATCGCTATCTCGAGGCCATGGCCCGTCGTCTCGCCGAGGTCGGCATTCCGGCGCCGCTGCTGCTGATGCAGTCGAGCGGCGGGCTCACGCACGTCGCCGAGGCGCAGCGGGTGCCGGTGCAGATGCTGGAGTCCGGGCCGGCGGCCGGCGCCATCGCCGCGGCGTTCTTCGGCCGCGAGGACGGTGGGGGGCGGCTGCTCGCGTTCGACATGGGCGGCACCACGGCGAAGCTCAGCCTCGTGGACGGCGGCGAGCCGCTCACCGCCTACAGCTTCGAGGCCGCGCGCCAGCGGCGCTTCATCGAGGGCAGCGGCATGCCCATCCGCATCTCGACCATCGAGCTCATCGAGATCGGCGCCGGCGGGGGTAGCATCGCGCGCGTGGACGAGATCGGACTGCTGAAAGTCGGTCCGCGCAGCGCCGGCTCCGAGCCCGGACCCGCGGCCTACGGTCGAGGGGGAACGGAGCCGACGGTCACCGACGCCGATTTTCTGCTCGGCTACCTCAACGCCGAATATTTCGCGGGCGGGACGATGGCGATCGACGTGAACGCCGCGCGCACGGCGGTCGAGCGCCTGGCCCAGGAGGTCGGGCTATCGCCGATCAAGGTCGCGTGGGGCATCCACGACGTGGTCAACGAGAACATGGCGAGCGCGGCGCGCGTGCACGTCGCCGAGCGCGGGCGCGATCCGCGCGACTACGCGCTGCTCTGCACCGGCGGCGCCGGTCCCGTCCACGCCTACGAAGTCGGGCGCAAGCTCGGGCTGCGCGAGGTCATCTGCCCGCCCGCGGCCGGCGTCGCCTCCGCGCTCGGGCTGCTGGTGGCGCCCGCGCGCGTCGACCGGGTCGCGACCGTCGGCATCCGTCTGGACCAGGGCGACTGCACCGCGCTCGAAGCGGCGTTCCGGCGGCTGGAGGACGAGGCGCGCGCCGTGCTCGCCGACAGCGGCCTCCCGCTGGATACGGCGACGTTCAAGCGGATGGCGGACGGCCGGTTCCTGGGCCAGGGCTTCGACCTCGTCGTCGAGCTGCCGCCCGGCCCCTACGACGGCCCCGACGTCGCGGGGATGCGGCGGGCGCTGCAGGCGGCGTTCGAGGGCGCGTATCGCGAGAAGTTCGCGCTCACGCCGCCCGACGTGCCGGTGGAGTTCATCAACGTGCGCATCGCCGCGCGGGCGCCGGTGGCCGGTGGCGAGGTGGCCCAGGCGAGAGCCGCGAACACCCCCGGCAACGCGGTGAAGGGCCGGCGGCCCGCGTGGTTCCCCGAGGGGGGTGACTGGGTGGAGACGACCGTGTACGATCGCGCCCGGCTCGCCGCGGGCGAGACGTTCGCGGGTCCCGCCGTGATCGAGGAGGAGGGCTCGACGCTGGTGATCGGCCCGGGCGGACGCGCGCGCGTGGCGCCGAGCGGAAACATCATCGTGAGCCTGCCGCAAGGAGGACGACGATGACGACGCGCTTCGATGCGGTGACGCTCGAGGTGCTCTGGACGCGCCTGATCTCGGTGGTGGACGAGGCGGCCAAGGCCATCGTCCGCACGTCGTTCTCGACGCTGTCGAACGAGGCGAACGACTTCGCCTGCATCCTGACCGACGCCCGCGGCGGCGCGCTGGCCCAGAACACCGGCAGCATCCCGTCGTTCATCGGTACCCTGCCCGCCACCGTGAAGCACTTCCTGCGACACATGGGCGCCGACGCCATGCACCAGGGCGACGTCCTCATCACCAACGATCCCTGGATGGGGACCGGCCACAAGAGCGACGTGTGCGTGCTCAAGCCGATCTTCTACCGGGGCGCCCTGGTCGCCTTCTCCGCGACGACGTCCCACATGCCCGACATCGGCGGGCGGGTGCGGGCCATCGAGGCGCGCGAGGTGTTCGAGGAAGGCTTCTACATCCCGCTCATGAAGCTCAAGCGCGAAGGACGCACCGACGAGACGCTGATGGAGCTGTTCCGCGCGAACGTCCGCACGCCCGACCAGACCGCCGGCGACATCTGGGCCCAGGTTGGCGCCAACGAGCTGATGGAGCGGCGCCTGGTCTCGTTGCTGGAGGACTATGGGCTCGACACGCTGACCGACCTCGCCGACGAGCTGTTCGGCCGGGCCGAGCGCGCGATGCGCGACGCGATCAAGGGCGTACCGGACGGCACGTATCGCTACGAGATGCGCACCGACGGCGTGGACCATCCGTACGAGTTCAAGGTGGCCGTCACCATCGCGGGCGACGAGATCGTCGCCGACTACACCGGCACGTCGCCGAGCCAGCCCCGCGCGATCAACTGCGTGTACGCGTACACCTACGCCATGACCGCGTACGCCGTGCGCTGCGCGCTGCTGCCGGGCCTGGCCAACAACGAGGGCATGTACCGGCCCGTGAACGTGGTGGCGCCGGAGGGCTCGCTGCTCAATCCCCGCTTCCCGGCCGCGGTGGTGAGCCGGTCGAACACCGGTCACTACGTCCCCGTGCTCGTGCTCGGCGCGCTGCACCAGATCATCCCCGATCGCGTGATGGCGGGCACGGGCTCGCCGCTGTGGGCCGTCACCCAGTCGGGCGTCCGCGCCGACCATCGTCCGTACACGAACGTGCTCTTCTTCAACGGTGGGCTGGGCGCGACGCCGACCAAGGACGGCGAGAACGTCCTGTCGTGGCCGAGCAACATCTCGTCGACGCCGGTGGAGATCGCCGAGCGCAACAGCCCGCTCTTCTTCCACCACAAGCGGCTGCGCCCGGGCTCGGGCGGCGCCGGCCGCTTCCGCGGCGGGCTCGGCCAGGACATCCTGATGGAGAGCGAGTCCGACACGCCGATCACGCTGAGCTTCATGGCCGAGCGCACGCGCTTCGCGGCGCCCGGCTTCGGCGGCGGGGGCGACGGCGGCCTCGGCGACGTGCGGATCAACGACGTCGCCGTCAACCACCGCCAGCAGCACATCGTGAACCGCGGCGATCGCATCCTCGTGCGCACGCCGGGCGGCGGCGGCTACGGCCCATCCGCGAAGCGCGACGGCTCCTCGATCGAGCGCGACCGTCGTCAGCGCTACGTGGAGTAGCGGCCGCCCGGGCCGTCACCACCGCGGACCGCACGCCAGCGCGCGAGATCATGACCGCGGTGCGGCCGTTCCGCTTCGGCGTCGTCACGGCGGGCGCCGCCTCCCTCGCGGAGTGGGTTGCCCTCGCGCGCCGGGCCGAGGCGCTCGGCTACGCCATCCTCGTCGCGCCCGATCACTTCCGGAACGCGCTGGCCACGGGGCCCGCGCTGCTGACCGCGGCCGAGGTCACGACGACGCTGCGGATCGGCAGCCTCGTGTTCGACAACGACTTCCGACATCCCACGATGCTGGCCAAGGAAGCGGCGAGCCTGGACGTGCTGTCCGGCGGCCGGTTCGAGCTGGGACTCGGCGCCGGCTGGATGCGCTCGGAATACGACACGGCCGGCCTCGCGTTCGATCCGCCCGGGCTGCGCGTGGGTCGTCTCGAGGAAGCCGTCCGCATCGTGAAGGGACTCTTCGCCGACCCGCCGCTGCACTTCGCCGGGCGGTTCTACCGGATCAACGGACTCGACGGATTGCCCAAGCCGGTTCAGCGCCCGCATCCGCCGCTCGTCATCGGGGGCGGCGGTCGCCGCCTGCTATCACTGGCCGCGCGCGAAGCCGACATCGTCGGCTTCGCCCCGCGCGCCAAGGCCGATGGCAGTGGGCTGGACCGGAGCGACATCACGGCCGCGGCCGTGGACGACAAGGTCGCGTGGGTGAGGGAGGCGGCGGGCGATCGGTTCGCGAGCCTGGAGCTCAATCTGCTGGTGCAGGCCGTCGCGGTCACCGACGATCGGGCGGCGGCGATCGAGCCGCTGATGCGCCGCTTCGAGACGACGGCGGAGGTCGTGGAGTCGTCGCCCTTCGTCTTCGTCGGCTCCGTGGATCGGATCAGCGAGACGCTTCGCGAGCGCCGGGAGCGCTACGGCATCTCGTACTGGGTCGTGTTCGAGGCGTCCATGGAAGCCTTCGCGCCCGTCGTGGCTCGCCTTCACGGCGTCTGAATGCGGATCCGACGACTCCAGGCCCACGAGGAAGCGCTGTTCCGCCCGCTACGACTCCGGGCCCTGGAGGATGCCCCCGATGCGTTCGCCGACACGCTGGCCGACACGCTCGCCCGCCCCGATTCCTACTGGGCGAACCTCACGCGATCCGTGACCGATCCGCAGCGCCACGTCATGTTCGTGGCCGAGGACGATGCCACGCCCGTCGGTCTGGTGTTCGGTCTGCGCGACGCGGATCGGACCGACGGCGGGCGACTGGGCGGGATGTGGGTCGCGCCCGAAGCGCGCGAGCGCGGCCTCGGTCGGGCCCTCGGCGAGGCGGTGATCGAGTGGGCACGGGCGGAAGGATTGACACGGCTCGCGCTCTGGGTGACGGTCGCCAACCCGCCGGCCGTGAACCTCTACCAACGCCTGGGCTTCGTCGCGACCGGACGGAGCAACGCGCTGCCTTCGAATCCCCGGCTGCAGATCGTCGAGATGACGCGCGCGCTCGAGCCGCGCGCACCCGCGCCTTAGCCTGGATTATTCGTGAACGCACACACCGCGATCGACCGGGGGGCACGGTCGGCGAACGCGTCGCGCGTGCACGAATAGTTCAGGTTAGCGCGCGCCGCGCAGCAGCGCGAAGAGCCGGCCGGCGATGATCGGCGCGTCGCGGATCGTCACGCCGCGATCGGCGACGGCGTCCTCGATGGCATTCGCGATGACGGCGGCGCCGGGGATGGCGCCGCTTTCGCCCACGCCCTTCACCCCGAGCTCGTTGATCGCTGACCGGTGCTCCATGAGGGCGACCTCCAGCGCGGGCAAGTCGTGCGCCTTCGGGATGGCGTAGTCCATCAGGCTCGCGGTCAGCAGCTGGCCGGCTTCGTCGTAGACGAGACCCTCCAGCAAGCCGGCGCCGATACCTTGCGCCATCCCGCCGTGGAGCTGGCCTTCCACGATGACCGGATTGATGGCGCGGCCGGGATCGTGCACGCCGACGTAGCGCAGCAGACGGATCGCGCACGTCTCGACGTCGACCTCCACCACCGCGGCCTGGGTGCCGAAGGCCCACGTGACCGTGTCCGGATAGAAGTACGTGCAGACGTTGAGGCCGGGCTCGCCGACGGTCTTGAGCGCTTTGGACTTGATGGCCGCCTGCGCGACGCGTCCCAGCGGCAGCGCGCGCGCCGGCATCCCGGCCACGAACGCGCGCCCGTCCTCGATGCGGACGTCCTCGGCCGCGCACTCCAGCAGCTCCGCCGCCACCCGCCCCGCGCGCGCCCGCACTTCACGCGCGGTGCGTGCGACGGCAGGTCCGGCGTTGGCCATCACGCGGCTGCCGCCGGTGCCCATGCCATAGGGGAACCGCGTGGTGTCGCCGGCGACCACGGTGACGTCCTCGAGCGGGGCGCCCAGCTCGGTGGCCGCGATCTGGGCCAGGGTCGTCGCGTGTCCCTGGCCCTGCGCGGTCACGCCGATGAACACGAGCACCTTGCCGCTCGGATCGACCTTCACCGTCGCGCCCTCGAACGGTCCGAGGCCAGAGCCCTGCAGATAGCACGCGACGCCGATCCCGATCCGCAGCGCGCCGTCGGTCTGCGCGGCTTGACGCCGGCGCCAGTCGTCGTAGCCGAGCAGCGCCAGCGCGCGCTCGAAGGCGGCCGGGAAGTCGCCCGGATCGTAGGTGATGCCGACGCCGTCCTTGTAGGTGAGCCCGGGACGATACGGCATCTCGTCGGCGCGGATGAGATTGCGCCGGCGGACGTCCGCCGGGTCGAGCCCGAGCCGACGCGCGCCAATGTCGATGAGCCGCTCCATCACGAACACGGCCTCGGGCCGGCCGGCGGCGCGGTACGCCGCGTTCTGCGTCTTGGTGGTGACGACGCTCCGGCCGACGTTGCGGTAGTGGTGCACGCGGTAGGGCGCGCACAGGTGATTCACCGTGTTCATGGTGAGCCCGTCGCCCTGCAGCGGGTACGCGCCCACGTCGGCCAGGAAGCGCGCGTCGACGGCCACGATCGTCCCGTCACGCGCGAAGCCGACGCGGACGTCGTGCGACTGCTCACGGTCGTGGCCGGTCGCGCTGAACGAGTCCCGCCGGCTCTCGACCCACTTCACCGGGCGCCCGAGCCGCCACGCCGCAGCGGCCACCAGCACCTCCTCGGGGTAGAGCGCGCCCTTCGGGCCGAAGCCGCCACCCACGTCGGGGACGAGCACGCGCACGTCCTCGGTCGCCAGCCCCAGCACGGTCGCCACGCCGTCGCGGATGCTGTAGGGATTCTGCGTCGACGACCAGACGACGAGCCCGCCCCCGTCCTCGTCGCGGTAGGCGAGGACGCCGCGCGGCTCGATCGGCACCGCGGCCAGCCGCGGATGGCGGAGCTGCTCGTGGACGATCAGGTGCGCTTCGGCCATCCGGGCTTCGGCGTCACCGACCGCACCGCGCGCCTCGAGGGCGACGTTGTCCGGCCAGCCCTCGTGCAGCCGCGTGGACGAGCGCAGCGCGTCCTCCGCGCTGACGAGCGCGGGTCGCGGCTCGTAGTCCACGGTCACGGCGGCGAGCGCGTCGGCCAGGCGGTAGGGGTCGTCGGCGATCACCACCGCGACCGGCTCGCCGGCATAGCGCACGACGTCGCGCGCGAGCGCCGTCTCCGCGTACGGCCGGCCCTTCTGAACGGTCGGCATCGGCCGCGTGGCCTCGGGCAGATCGGCTGCGGCC
>JBGPXN010000212.1:0-7386 GCA_041492755.1 Methylomirabilia bacterium
CAGCAGCAGGGCGGCGGTGACGAGCGCGAACACGCCGAGGGCGGCGTGCTGGGCCGACTCCACGAGGCTCGTGCGCCCGGTGCGGCCGCCCACCGCGGCGGCGCCCGCACCGTACAGGGCGAGGCCGAGCGCGACGAGCAAGCCGCCCTGGCCGATCTCGGGAATCATTTGGCGTCTCCCTTCAGCGTCTTCATGAGCTCCTGGTAGCCCGCCGACGTCTGGTCGTGCGGCGCCTTGTAGTCCTCGGAGTGCTTGGCCATGATCAGGGTCGACTTGAAGTACCCGTCCGCCGTCCAGCTCCCTTCCACCACGGCGCCGCGCGCCTCCCCGAACAAGTCGGGCGGCGCGCCCCGGTGACGCACGGGGACGGTGGCTTTGCCGTCGCTGAGCGTGAAGCTCAGGTCGAGCGAGCGCGGCTCCCACTTGAGCGAGCCCGGCGCCACCATACCACCCAGCCGGTACGCCTTGCCGACGACGGGCTTGCTCGTCAGCTCGCTGGGCGTGACGAAGTAGACCGCCGACTGGGTGACGCCGGCGTAGATCAGGTAGACGAGAGCCGCCGCGATGACGGCCGCGCCCGCGATGAACTTGGACCGGCCCTTCACGACCGGCTCCGCCGGCGGGCGTCGAGGGCGGTCAGCTCGCGCTCCCGGCGCACGAGCCGCCGCCAGTAGCCGGCCAGCACCACCGCGGCCAGCCCGTAGGCGGCGACGACGAAGCCCCAGTTGTCGGGCATCACGCGAATGCCTCCTGCTCGCGTCGCAGCAAGCGGACCCGCTTGGCGACGAAGTAAACGTAGAGAACGGAGAACGCCACGAAGTTGACGAGGAGCGCGGCGAGGATGATGGGCGGCATGGTCGCCGAGCCCGGCTTGAGCAGCGACGGCGGCTGGTGCAGCGTGCGCCACCAGTACACGGAGAAGTGGATCAGCGGCATGTCCAGCGCGCCCACGATCCCGAGGACGGCGGCATACCGGGCGCCGCGCTCCGGGTCTTCGATCATCCCGCGCAGGAGCAGGTACCCGAGGTAGATCACGAAAAGCACGGCCACGCTGGTCAGGCGCGCGTCCCAGGTCCACCAGGTGCCCCACGTCGGCTTGCCCCAGATGGCACCGGTGGCGATGGTGAGGCCGGTGAAGATCACACCCACCTCGGCGGACGCGTGCGCGAGCCGGTCGGCGGCGCCGCTGCGATTGGCGAGGTAGGCGATGGACGCCACGAACACGACGACGAACGCGAGGTAGGCGACCCACACCGACGGCACGTGCAGGTACATGATGCGCTGCACGTTGCCCTGCGTGACTTCGCGGGGGGCGACGCCGAAGGCCATCAAGAGACCGCCCATCAGCAACACCGCCGCGACCCATCCCAGTCCTCGTGTCATGCGCCTACCCCTCGAGGATCGCGTCGAACGTGAGCACACCGGCCACGACGAAGATGACGTCGGCCGCGGCCAAAAGCTTCAACCAGTGGGCCACCGCGCTCAGCGGCTCGCCGAGCAGGACGGCTTCCGTCGCCTTCACGCAGGCGAGGAGGATCGGCACCTGCACGGGCAAAAGCAGCACGGGGAACAGCAGCTCGCGGGCGCGCACGTGGGCGGTCATCGCGGCAAACAGTGTCCCGATCGCCGCGAAGCCGACCGTGCCGAGCACCATGACGCCGGCGAGCGGGGGCAGGGCCCCGGCGACGTCGACGTTGAAGAACAGCGCGAAGAGCGCGAGGAGCATCGCCTCCACCGTCAGCATCAACGCCACGTTGCCGGCGACCTTGCCGAGATAGATGGCGGACTTGTCACCCGGGCTCAGGAGCAGGCCTTCGAGGCAGTCGTTCTCCCGCTCGGCCAGGAACGTGCGGCCCAGTCCCAGGATCCCGCTCAGGATGAAGCCGAGCCACAGCAGGCCCGGCAGGGCGGCGCCCAGCCGTTCGCGATCCCCCCCCAGCGTGAACTGGAACACGAAGAGGAGCAGCAGAGCGAAGAAGAACAGCGCGTTGAGCGTTTCCTTCGAGCGTCGCTCGGTGACGACGTCCTTCCAGAGCACGATCCAGGCCCGCCGCGCGTAGGTCACGCGCCGTCCTCCGCGTGCAGATCGTAGAGGCGTCGCACGTCGTCGGCGCCGAGCCCGGCCACCGGCGTGTCGAGCGCGATGCGTCCGCCGGCGAGGATGGCGGCCCGGTCGGCGACGCCGAGCCCCCGCCCGAAGCTGTGCGTGCTCATGAGGATGGCGCCGCCGCCGGCCTTGAACGCGTGCAGATAGTCGTCGAGCCACTTGCCCGCGCGCCGGTCGAGGCTCGCGAACGGCTCGTCGAGGAGCAGGACGCGGGGACGGCTGAGCACGAACCGCGCGAGCGCCAGCCGGCGCTTCATGCCGGCCGAGAACGTCCGGACGCGCTCGTCGGCGAATCGATCCAGGTCCACCTGCGCCAGCGCCGCGCGGAGGGCACCGGCGTCCACCCGATGGCCGCCGAGCACGGTCCAGAACTTGAGGTTCTCGAACGCGGTCAGGTCCTCGTAGACGAAGTTGCCGTGGCCCAGAACGCCCACCAGACGCCGGACGGCTTCGGCGTCGCGGACGCAATGGAGCCCGGCCACGCGCGGTTCGCCGCGCGTCGGACGCACCAGCGTGCCGAGGATCTTGAGGAGCGTCGTCTTGCCGGCCCCGTTCGCGCCGAGCAGCGCCACCGCCTCGCCGGCCTGCACCTCGAGCGTGACGTCGTCGAGAACGAGGTGGCCCGCGTAGGCCTTGCGCAGTCCGCTGACACGAATGGCTGTCTCTGTCGTCATGCGCCAAACCGGTTCATTCTCGCGCGAGGTCGGAGGACGGTCAAGGAAGCGCCGGTGATCGGGGTTCGTGAGCGGCGAGGAACCGCCACACCAGCGCGAGGGCCGCGAACGTCTCCACGGTGCCCGCGCCGGCCCACATCACGAATCCGGCCCACGCCTGGTCCGCGAGCGCATCCAGTCCCCACCCCCGCGGATCGATCGTGTAGGCCGGATAGAGCACCGACGGGCTGAGCATGAGCAGGAGACCGAGCGCGGCCCCCGGAAACGTCGCCGTGACCAGATACACGATGCGAGCACCGTCGCCGGGGGCCGGCCGCCAGCGTGGGGCCGCCGACAGCACGGGCCACCAGAACAACGCGGCGCTGGCGACGAAGCTCGCGTGCTGCGCGACGTGAAGCGCGTCGCTGCTCAGCGCGCGCTGGTGAAAGGCCGGCACGTGCCAGAACGCGAGCGTCGCCATGGCGACGCCCCACGCCGTCGGCATGGCCAGGAGCCGGGCGCCCCACCGCCGTACGACGGCGCCCGACACCAGCAGCGGTCCCGCCTCGTGCCGCACGCGGCGCGGCAGTCCCCACAGCACCAGCGGGAACGGATCGGCGAGGAGCAGGAGCGGCACGGCGACCAGCGTCAAGAGAAGGTGCTGGACCATGTGGGCGAGGAGCAGCCCGTGCGCCAGATCGTCGAGGGGCGAGAGCAGGGCGACGGCGGCGGCGGCGACCGCGGCCACGGCCAGCACCGCCCGCCGGGATGCCGGCGGGCGGAACGACCGGGTCGACGCGCGGCGCGCCAACCGGAACCATCCGGTCAGGACGATCGCGGCGAACGAAGCAAGGACGCATGCCGTGAGCAGGCGAAGCATCATCGGAGACCGTGCACCAGCTGGGACACCAGCTCGAGCCCGAGCACGACTAGATTCAGGACGGCGAGCCCGATGAGCCAGCGCTCGGCCGTCATGGCTCCGTCCAGAATCTGACCAGGTAGTAGATGCCCCAGACGGCCAGCGCGACGTAGACGACGAGCAGCCACGTATTGACGTGCCCGGGGCGGACGTGGATCTCGCCGTCTGCGTACTCCTCCAGGCGGTCGCGATCAGGCGTGGGGTGGGTCGCCATCTTCTTCGCGCCGTGGGTGCTCGAAGGGCTCGATGGCTCCCTCCGCCTCCAGCACCTGGTGCTTCACGGATTCGACGTCGGTGAAGGCGCCGGTCGCCGCGCCCCAAACGAACGCGCAGAGCGCCGCCAATCCCATCGACACGGCCACCAGGAACTCGCCGAGCGCCAGATATTCGAGCACCGCGCTACTCGCGCTCGCCGGCGAAGGGCCGGCTCTGCGTCTCTTGCCATCGCCGCCCGCGCGCCGGATCCCACGCCTCCGCCGGCCGCGCCGCCCGTACGCCGGCGTCGTTCAGCGCGCGCCGGGCCTCGGCCGGCAGGTCGACTTTGGCGCCGGTGAGCGGATCGGTCCAGGCCGACAGCGACAGCACGTGGTACGAGATCGCCCAGCGCTCCTCGCCGGTCATCGAGTCGGCGAACGACGGCATCGGCGTGCCGTCGAGCCCGAGCGTCATCGTACGGAACACGTCGGTGACCCGCGCGCCCCCCTTGAATTGACCGCGGGCGAGGTCGGTCGCACGAATCGGCCGACCGAAGTCGTCCTTGAGCTGGGTGGCGGACGGGCCGTCACCACGCCCCGTCTCGCCGTGGCACTCGGCACACTTGGCTTGCGCGTAGAGCTCGCGCCCGCGCGCGACGAGCGCGGGCGACGCCGGCGGGGGCGTGCCCAGCGCGACCGCGGGCTCGCGGGCCTCTTTCCAGCGCTCGGAGAACGTCTTGATCCATGCGATCGCCGCCAGCCGGTCGCCGGCCGGCACCTCATGCCACGGGGGCATGGCCGTCCATCGGATGCCGTGGCTCACGGTCCGGAACAGGTCGTCGTCGGTCGGCAGGACGCCGGACGGCGTCGTCCGGAACTTGAAGACGCCGGCGGTGAAGTCGCGCGGACGCGGTGACAGGAACGTGGCGGCCGGCCCGTTCCCGTCGCCTTCCAGACCGTGACAGCCGGCGCAGCGACGCGTGTAGACGGCGCGCCCGCGCTGACGCAGCGCCTCGCCGTCCGCGTTTCCGGGCGCCCGCGTGGCGGTCGCCTGTGGTTCGAACGCATCCCGCCAGACGCCGCGTCCGGTTCCCAGCTTCTGCACGTATCGAACGAGGCCGACGAGCTCACCGCTGGGGACGACGAGATCCAGGGCGGCGAGCGGCGGCGTCCCGCCTTTGAACCCGCTCGTGTCGAGCAGCGGCGTGCCGTCGAGCGGCAGTCCGCCGTCGGCCCGCGGGGGAACGAACGTCAACCCCGAGGCGGACGGGGCGAGGACGATCTCCACGTTGCGGTTGAACGTGAACAGGCGGCGCAGGGTCGGGGTGTCGGCGAGCGTGAGCGCGTCACCATCGCGGTGGACCGCCACCCGCACGCGCTCGAACAGCCAGGGGTAGCTCGGCATGATCGAGTCCGGCACCAGCAGGCGCGGGTTCCAGTGATGCGCGTAGTGCCAATCGTCGGAATACTTCAGGCCCACGCGGGTGAGATCGGGACCGATCCGCCGCGTGGACAGCAGGTGGGGCTGATCCCACGCGTACTCGCCGACTTCCGACACCGGCCCCCAGCGCGCGTCCTCGCCGGTCACCGGCCGCACGTACTGGCTGTGGCAGTACCAGCAGCCCTCGCGGATGTAGATCCGCCGGCCCAGCCCTTCGAGCGCGGTGTAGTCGGTGGTGGGATACCGCACCCACTTGATGTCCCCGAGATCCGTGCGCACCGCCCGGCTGACCTCGCGCGCTCGCGACGCCGGGACGATGGCGGGAAGGAAGCCTTGAACGAAGAGCGCCAGCGTGATGAAGAAGAACCCGGCGCCGATCGCGTACGTCCCGATCGAGCTCACGCCGCCGGGACCACCGCCGCGGGCACCCGGCGCGCGCCCTTCATGAGGTTGATCACGAGCAGCGTCATGCCGACGTCCATGGTGATTCCGCTCAGCGTGCGCAACCACCAGTACGGACGCATCACCGCCATCGTGTCGAGCCACTCGCTGCCGGCCATGAGCAGCAAGCCCTGCTGCACGCCCTGGGTGCCGAGGAGGATCGCCATCGCCGAGATGCCGGCGGCGATGAGCCAGAACGACGCGCGGCCGAGGCGCTCACTCCACAGGCCGCCGCCGCCGAGCCGTGGCCACACGTAGAGGGCGCCGCCGATCGCCCACATCACGAAGGTGCCGAAGATGGTCAGATGCGAGTGGGCGATCACGAAGTCGGTGAAGTGGGTCGCCCGCTGCAGCCCGCGCAACGCCTCCAGCGACCCCTGCGTGCATCCGATCAAATAGAGGACGGCGCCCGTGATCAGGAAGCGCGCCGGCAAGTTCGTCCCGAGGTCGCGCCAGCGTCCGGCCATGGTGCCGACGAAGTTCTGCAGCACCGTCCACACCGGGATGATCAGCATCATGGACGATACGATGGCGATCGTTTGCGCCCACTCCGCGATCGGGGAGTAGAGGTAGTGATGGATGCCGACGAAGGGATAGAAGAACGCGAGCGACCAGAAGCCGATGAGCGACAGCTTGTGGCTGTACAGCGGCGTCCGCAGGCTCGCGGGCAGGAAGTAATAGATGAGCACGTATCCCGCGGGCGTGATCCACAGGCCGACGACGTAGTGGATGAACAGCCCGTGCCAGGCGGCGTTGTTCAGTCCCGGGATGTGGTCAGGGCCGAGGATCTGGAGGACGAGGTTCACGTCCGTCCATACGAACGCGGCGATCAGGTACCAGAGCGAGACGTAGAGCGGCGCGTGCCGGCGGTTGCGCAGCGTCATGAGGAACTGCGCGGTGAGCACGAGGACCACCGCGAACAGGACGAGCGCCACCGGCAGCGGGAGCTCGCCGGCCTCCCAGCCCCGGTTCTCGCCGCGCGCGAGCAGCACCATGCCGGCCGCGAGGTTGAGGTTCCACACCCACAAGAGCACGTAGCTCCAGCGCCCCTTCCACAGGGGCACCCCGCACAGGCGCGGGACCACGTAATGCGCGAGACCGATGAACAGCGTCGAGAAGGCGCCCCAGATCACGCCGTTGACGTGAATCGGACGCAGGCGCCCGAAGCTGAGCCACGCCACGCCGCCGAGGAAGTCGGGATCGGTGAACTTCGCGGACACGAGCGCCCCGACCGTGGGGAAGATCAGCAGCCACACGAACCCGCACGCGAGCCAGCGCCGGACCAGATGGACGTCGACGAGCGCGTCATTGCGGGCAAACGCCGCCGCGCGGGCCGTCGCCTCGGCAAACGGGGAAACCGCCATGGGCGCCATCATGCCATCAGCGAACACGGCGGCTCTCCGAACAACGGCAGCCGAGGAGCGCCCCGGGTGTCCCGGGGCGCCCGGGTGTCCCGGGGCGCGGTCGAGCGATGGGGGGGTGGGGGGCCATGTCGGGGCCCCCCACGGAAGAAATCCCGGGGCGTTGCCGCGCGATGGGGGGAGTGGGGGGCCAGGTCGGGGCCCCCGGAAGAAGCAAACAACGGAGGACGAGGAGCGCCCCGGGTGTCCCGGGGCGTTGCCGCGCGATGG
>JBGPXN010000253.1:0-4998 GCA_041492755.1 Methylomirabilia bacterium
GCGTCCTGCGCGCCGATCCCAAAAGCCGCCGTGGACGTCTGGCAATGCGACGCGCTCGGCATCTACTCCGGCTACGAGGGCGCCGCCATCGCCCCGCGGCACGTTGAGCCGGTAGACGATAAGACGTTTCTGCGGGGCACGCAGCTCACGGACGCCGCCGGCAGCGTCCGGTTCCGAACGATCTATCCCGGCTGGTACCAGGGCCGCACCCCGCACGTGCACCTGAAGCTTCGCGTCGGCGCGAAGGCAGCCACCACCCAGCTCTATTTTCCCGACGAGGTCACGAACGCCGTCTACGCGCGCGCCCCGTACGATCGGCACCCGAACCGTGACACGACGAACGCCACGGATCGTTTCCTGGGGCCGATCGCCGACAAGTCCCTCGTGATGTGGACGATGACACGCGACGGGGACGGCTACGTTGCCGCCGCCACCGTCGCGCTCCGGACCTCGTAGCTCAGGCTCGCCAGGGCGCATGCGGCTCGAGGAGCAGACGCCGCGTGCCATCCGCCCAGACCCCCCTGGTGGCTTTCAAGCTGATGCACGACGAGGATGGCGCCGATCAGTGGTCTTTAGGAGGTGCCGACCCGTCAAATCCTCGGCGGAGCATGCTCCTGGCGCCAGCGAGTGACGGGCTCATCTTAGCCGGAGCGGTCCGGATCGCCACTCATTCAGAGGTCTAACAGCGGCCAGGCTGCTTTCACGCCATGGGATACTGAACGTCGCCCCTCATGCCCGAGCCCGCCGCCGACGTCGGAAGCCGTGTGAAGAGCGCGCCGGAATCCGCTTACGCATGAACCCGGCTCTTCGCGGCGCTCGTGCTCTCCGGCATCGGCGGCGTCGGGATGTGGTCGGTGATCGTGGCCCTGCCCGCGGTCCAGGCGGAGTTCGGCGTCGCGCGCTCCGCCGCCTCGCTGCCCTACACCATGACGATGATCTGCTTCGGTTTCGGCGGCATCCTGATGGGGCGCCTCTCCGATCGCGTCGGCATTTTCATTCCCGTCACGGGGGGAGCCGTTTGCCTGGGGCTCGGCTATGCGGTCGCCAGCCAGGCGACGAGCCTCTGGCAGTTCATTCTCGCCCAGGGCCTGCTGGTGGGCGTCGCCAGCTCGGTCACCTTTGCGCCCCTCATCGCCAACACCTCGCTTTGGTTCACCCGTCATCGCGGCATGGCCGTGGCGATCATCGCGAGCGGAAGCTACCTCGCGGGAACAGTCTGGCCGCCGGTCGTGCAGCATTTCATCGGAACAGTCGGCTGGCGCTGGACCTATCAAGGCATCGCCGTGTTCTGCGTTGCGGTCATGGTGCCGCTCGCGCTGGCCCTCCGGCGTCGGTCGCCGCTGACCGAGACGGGGACCGCGACCCCTCACGTGACGTCGTGGTCACCGCGACCGCTGGGGATGTCGCCGGCCACGCTGCAGACCGTGCTGATCATCGCTGGCCTCAGCTGCTGCGTGGCGATGTCGATGCCGCAAGTTCACATCGTCGCGTACAGCCACGATCTGGGTCATGGTGCGGGGCGGGGGGCGCAGATGCTGTCGCTGATGCTGGGCTTCGGCATCGTGAGCCGGCTGGTGTCGGGATGGATCTGTGACCGCATCGGCGGGCGGCGCACGCTCCTGCTGGGCTCGGGTCTGCAAGCGGTGGTTCTCGCCCTGTTCTTCCCCTTCGACGGGCTCGCTTCGCTGTATGTCGTGTCGGCGCTGTTCGGTCTGGCTCAGGGCGGGATCGTGCCCGCCTATGCTGTCATCGTCCGGGAGTTCTTTCCTCCGGAAGAGGCCGGCGTGCGCGTGAGCGCCGTGCTGATGGCCACCGTCTTCGGCATGGCGCTGGGCGGCTGGGTGTCCGGCGTGACCTTCGATCTGACGGGTTCCTACCAGGCCGCCTTCCTCAACGGCATCCTGTGGAACCTGCTGAACCTCGCCATCGCCGTCGCTTTGCTGCGGCGCCCCGGGACGCCGGCCACGCAAGGGCGCGGCCTAGGCTAAGCCGCGTGCCGCTTCAGGAAGTCCAGAAGTAGTTCGCTGACCCGAGCCGCCTGCTCTTGCTGCACCCAGTGCCCGGCGCCGTCGAGCAGGTGGCAGCCGACGAAGCGGGTGCACGCCGTGTCCTGCATGCGCTCGACCGCTCCCGGCCGCTGATAGACGCCCCAGTCACTCTTGCCCGAGATGAAGATCGACGGCACGTCGATGGTCCGCCCCGAAAACAGCTGCAATTCGGACTCGAAGGCGCCGCCGCTGCGCGAACGGTACCAGTTGAGGCCGCCCTGAAATCCGTGGCGCTGGTACTCGCCGGTGTAGACCGCGAGCTCATCGTCCGGTAGCCATCGGCAGGCGGCGATCTCTTCTGGCGACGGCATCTCCTTCGCCACCGCCGTCGGCATGTCGTCGGCGAGGTCCATGATGTAGTAGGTCGGCATCTTCGCCAGCTCTTCCGCCGACCACGCGGCCAACCGATGCGGCCGGTTGTCCTTCCAGTCCGCGCTCTTGTGATGGAAGTAGGCACGCAGGAAGTCGTGAACGCCCTGCCGGCAATGCCACATCTGGGCATTCGCCGACCGGGTCGAATACCACCACTGGTAATGCTTGCGCGGCCGGGGCAGCGCCGCCAGCGCCTCGTGGATGGTGGGGCTTGCGGGGACCTCCGGCGGATGGCGCTCGGTGTCGAACGGTAAATCCGGTGGCCCGGCGAACGGCGCGCTCATCAACGCGACGGACCGGAACACGTCGGGTCGAACCAGGGCGCACCAGGCGGCGATCGAGGCGCCGAAATCGTGTCCGACGACAGACGCGACCGAGCGGTAGCCGAGCGCCGCGACCAGCCCCAGCGCGTCGCGCACGGCGTTCAGCAGCCGAAACGGCCGGAGATCGTCGTCGTAATTCGCGCTCCAGCCGGTGGTGCGGCCGTACCCACGCTGGTCAGGGGCGACGACGTGGAACCCCGCCGCGGCCAGCGTCGGCATGATCTTTCGCCAGGAATAAGCCAGCTCGGGAAAGCCGTGCAGCAACAGGACGGCGGGACGGCCCGGCGCCGCCGATCCGGCCTCGAGGACGTGCATGCGCAGGCCATTGATGCCGGAGACGAAGCGCGCACGGATGCCGGCGGGGAGGACTTCACTCGGCAGCGGCGACAATTCGGACATTGGGGTCTCCCTCGACCTACGGTCGTGATGGCTCCGGGTCGATGATGACGCCGGTGGGGTTCTCGGTGTCGAGATCTTCCACGCGTAGGCAACGCTGGACGCTCTCTACGAAGCCTCGACGAGCTCCATCAGGCGGCCGAGCGTGGCCAGCCGCGCGTCGAGTGTCGCTCCGGCCGGATCCACGCGCAGTGTGGTGAGGCCGCTGGCGCGGTAGACGCGCAGCCGCTCGCGCACCATCGCCTCGGTACCGAGCAGGTTCCCCTTTAGCGCTATCTCGTCGGGCACCCGGGCGGCGGCCTCGTCGCGCTTGCCGTCCAGCCAGAGGCGCTGGACCTCGGTGGCGGCGTCGACGTAGCCGGCGCGCTTGAAGGCGTCGTTGTAGAAGTTGTGCTGACGCGAGCCCATGGCGCCGAGGGTGAAGGCCAGGCCGGGTTTACGCGCGGCGATCAGCCGCTCGACGTCGTCACCGAACGCGACGGCGCCGCCGGCCTGCAGATCGAGATGGCCGAGCGTACGTCCCGCGCGCCTGGCCCCGACCTCGAGATGGTCGAAGAAGATCCGCGCGTGGTCGGGCATGAACGAGGTGCCGAGCCAACCGTCGGCGATCTCGCCGGTCAGCTCGAGGCTGCGCGGCGAGAGGGTGGCGAGGTAGACCGGTATGTCGGGGCGCGGCTGAGCCGAGGAGCGGAGCGCCTTGCCCTCGCCGCTTGGCAGCGGCAACTCGTAGACCTGGCCCTTGAACGCCACGCGCTCACCGCGCGTGGCCCGGCGCACGATCTCCACGATCTCGCGCATGCGCGTGAGCGGCCGATCGAAGCGCAGGCCGTGCCAGCCCTCGATCACCTGCGGCCCGCTCACGCCCATGCCGAGCACGAAGCGGCCGGACGACATCGAGGCCAGGCTCAGCGCCGTCATGGCGACGAGCGCCGGCGTCCGCGTGCCGGCCTGCATGATCCCCGAGCCAAGCCGGATACGGGAGGTCCGAGCCGCCATGAACGCCAGCGGGGTGACCGCGTCCAGGCCCCACGACTCGTGCGACCACACAAAGTCGACGCCGAGGCGCTCGGCCTCGGTGACGTAGGTCGCGGCCTGTTCCCAGTCCTCGTTCGCCTCCAGGCGCAGGCCGATGGCGACGCGCATCAGAGGGCGCCGGCTACCTTGGCGAGCTGGCCCGCGTGATCGAGATCGTGCAGCCGCATGAACAGCAGCGTCTCGCGCCAGTTCAGCGCGCCGAAAAACGGATGCGCGATCGTGGCCTCGAGCCGTGCCGTCGGATGCGCGCTCCGCACGCGCTGGAACAGCGCGGTGCGGTCGCGCTCGAGCATCGCCCACCATTCGTCCAGCGGGCGCGGGGTCGTGTCACGGGCGGCGACATCCCGCGGCTCGCCCGGCGCTTGGCCGTCGAGGATGCGCACGATGGCGGCGCCGAAGTGCCGGCCGGCCTCGACGACATGCGCCATCACCTCGTTGGCGCTCCACTCACCCGGCACCGGCGGCTCGGTGAAGCGCGCCGGAGGCACGGCGGAGGCGGCCGCACTGAGCTGGGCCATTGCCTCCTGCACCTTGCCGATGAGCTGATCCGGCGAGAGCTTTGCGCCCTGGGCCGTCAGGTAACTGCGGATGCGGGGCGTCTCCTCGCTGGTCAAGGCCGTCCGCCACTCACGCTCATCACGGGCTCCGTTCCCGGCGTTTCGGCGGGCCCGGTGATGCCTGCGAGCTCCCTGGCCAGTGCGACGCACGGGCGCGTATCGTAGGTGCTCGCGAGCCGCTGCTTGTTGGTGGCGAGACTGCCCACGTTGTACATCTCGAAGAGGAGCTGGCGGGAGCCGAAGGAGTCGCAGGCGTACTCCCAGGCC
>JBGPXN010000305.1:0-2842 GCA_041492755.1 Methylomirabilia bacterium
CGTCGTGTTCCGGCTCAAGCGCCCGCAGACGTCGCTCCTGCTCATGCTCGCGAGCGGCGACTCGCCCGTCCTGCCCGCCCACGTCCCCGTCGCGGAGCAACGCTCGCGCTGCGTGGGCACAGGGCCGTTCCGCTTCAAGGAATGGAAGCGCGGCGAGTCGGTCGATCTCGAGCGCAATCCCGACTACTTCGTCAAGGGCCGCCCGTACCTCGATGGCATCCGGTATCTCGTCGTCGCAGAGCGCAGCACCCGCACGGCCGCGCTGCAGGCCGGCCGCGCCGACGTGGCGAGCCCCGGCGACGGAGCGCCGTCGATCGCCGAGCAGCTCCGCGGCGCCGTCCCCGGCATGGTCATCACGCGCGTCGGCCTGAACTTCGTCGACCACCTGATGTTGAATCACACCAGACCGCCCTTCAACGACGTGCGCCTGCGCCGCGCGCTGAGCCTTGCCATCGATCGGGCGGGATTCGTGAAAGCGGTGCTCCAGGACGGCGGCGTTCCCGGCGCCGCGCTCGCGCCGCCGCCCATCGGGTTCTGGGGCCTCGGGGGCAGGGAGGTGCCGCGCGGCCACGACAAGGTGCGCGCCCGCGCGCTCCTCGCCGAGGCGGGCCACGGCCCGAACCATCCGCTCAAGGTCGAGGTCGTGACCCGCAACCTTGCGATCTACCGCGACGGCGCCGCCTTCGTCGTCGACCACCTGCGACAGGTCGGGGTCGAGAGCACGCTGCGCCTGATCGAGACCGCGCAGTGGTTCGGCGTGAGCACGCGGCGCGAGTATCAGGTCGGCTCGAGCATCGCCGGGTACGGCGTCGACGACCCCGACTCGATCCTCTCCGAGAGCTTTCTCTGCAAGTCCGCGCGGAACTACCAGGGCTACTGTGACGAGGGCGTCGACCGGCTCATCGCGCAGCAGTCCCAGGAGCTCGACGGCAAGAAGCGGCTCGCCCTCCTCGCACGCATCCAGAGGAAGATCGAGGACGACGCCGCGCGGCCGGTCCTCGCCTGGCGGTACGACTACTTCGCGCACTGGCCGCACGTGAAGAACCTGGTGCCGCACCACACGCCATACAGCTACGGTCGCATGCAGGAAGTCTGGCTGGACCGACGATGACGCCCTGCCGGATTCGTGGCCGACACCTGTGGGGACCGCTGGTACTGACCCTCGTCTTCGTCGTCGCGGCACCGGGCTCAGCGGCGGCGCAAGTGAACGTGCAGCTATCCGGAACGATCGAGTCGATCGTCGGCCAGACGCTGACGCTCCTCACCAGCGCTCCGCCCCGCCGCGCGACGCTGGGCCCGAACCCCGCGCCGGCGCCACGCCCCACGCTCGTCGTCAACCTCGACGAGGTCCCGGCCAGTCAATACGTGTTCCTGCGGCCCGGCGAGCGCATCGCCGTCGTCGGGCTCCCCTCGGCTGACGGCCTCCGCTTCGCCGCCATCGCCATCATCGGCGGCGCCGGACCCCCGCGGGCTCCAGAGGCGCCGTAGGCCCTGCACGAGCGTCGGGGAGCCTGTTCATCTGGTGAGCATGCACCACGCCGCCGGGGCAGTCAGCGACGGAGGCGGCGGCGAGCCGGCCGCGCGCGCACGGCGTGAGGATCGCGCGGGCGCTGGAGTAAAATCCGACATCCCCCGCGAAAGGAGAAACACGCGCATGGCTCAGTCCCGTCCCGTCGTCGTCCTCGCCGGCCCCACCCACGAGGATGGTCGCGCCCAGCTCGAGCGAGAGGTCGACGTGATCCTCTGCGTAGAGGAAACCGAGGAGGCGTTCTTCAAGGTCGCGTCGGGCGCGCACGGGATCCTCTTCCGCGCCAAGCCCCGCGCCTCGGACAGCCTCATGGCCGCGTGTCCGAATCTGAGGGTCATCGGCCGGCACGGCGTCGGGCTCGACACCGTGGACATTCCCGCCGCCACCCGCCGCGGCATCGCCGTGGTGCACGCCCCGGGCTCCAACTCACAGGCGGTCGCGGAGCACGCGCTGATGCTGATGCTCACGTGTGTCAAGCGCACGTTCGCCATCGACAAGGCCACCCGCAGGGGTGACTGGAGCGCCCGGCAGCGCGTCGGCAACACGGAGCTGGGCGGCAAGACCCTCGGCATCGTGGGCGTAGGCAACGTCGGCCGCCGGGTGGCGAAGTTCGCCGGCGCCATCGGCATGAAGGTCCTGGGCTACGACCCATACGTGTCGGAGGCCGAGCTCCGGCAACGCGGCGTGGAGCCGCAGAAGAGCCTGGAGTCGATGCTGCCGCAGGTCGACATCCTCACCACGCATACGCCGCTGACGCCAGAGACCCGGGGGATGATCAACGACAAGACCCTGGGCCTGCTGAAGAAAGGCGCGATCTACATCAACACGTCGCGTGGTCCGGTCCAGCAGGAGCGGGCGATCTTCGAGGCGCTGACGCGCGGTCATCTCGCGGCGGCGGGTCTCGACGTCTTCGAGGAGGAGCCGAGCTCCACGGACAATCCGCTGTTCAACCTCGAGAATGTGGTGTGCTCGTCGCACGTGGCGGGGGTGACGAAGGAAGCGTCGCGCACCGCGTCGCTGCAGGTGACGGCCGAGATGCTGCGGGTGCTGCGGGGGGAAATGCCGGACGTGCTGGTGAACCCCGAGGTCAAGACGCGATTGGGTCTGAAGTAACGCGGCCGTGTCGGAGCGGACACGCGGTGCCGCTCAACTCATGACCAGTGTTTGCGCGAGAGCGAGCGCCTCCTGAACAACGTGTTCAGGTGCGCGCTCGACGAACCGGACATCGCGAGGTTTCGCCTTGTAATCAAGGGTGCGAAGTTGGTGGCAGAGGATGATGCCCTGCGTTCTTGTGTCACCGGCGGCGAGAGGGAC
>JBGPXN010000321.1:0-2212 GCA_041492755.1 Methylomirabilia bacterium
CGGATGCTGTGGCCGAAGTCCTCGTCGAAACTCGGCGCCCGTCGATCCCAATGGGCGGCGACCTGTTGCTTGACGACGTCGGGCCGGCTGGACGTCATGCGCGGACTCTCGCGCGTCGGGTGGCCGATGGGCGCCCCCTGCGGTCGACCGACCGGGCTACACCTTCTCGATGAGCTCGATCTGCGCGCCATCCGGGGCCTCCAGGAAACAGACACGCCTGCCGTTGTTGGGCGGCAGCTCCTCCAGGACGCGCACGCCATTGGTCCGGAGCCGGGCCAGCGTCGCTGAATAGTCGTCGGTGTCGACGGCGATGTGCTCGATGCCGTAGTGCTGCTCACGGCTCTGGGTGTCGATGAGCGTGGTGATGTTGATCTGCAACCCATGCAGGTTCACGCGGTAGCCGCGAGGGCCGACCTCGGCGATGAGAGTCGCGCCGAGGTTGTCCACGTAGAACTGCATGGTTTGCTTGGGATCGCGGGTCTTCACGTGCACGTGGTGGATGCCAAAGGCCATGGTCGGTCTCCTTGTTCGGGTGGCGTCACGGAACGAGCGCGATCGCGCTCGGACGGCGGCTGCGAATGTCGAGGGTTGCGACCTCGTACGCGTGGGCGATTCTCAGGATCTTCGCTTCACCCCAGGCCGGCCCGACGATCTGCATGGAGAGCGGGAGCCCGGCCTCGCCGAAACCGATCGGCACCGCCACCGCCGGCAGCCCGACCACGTTGATCACCTGCCGCATCGCGAGGCCCGAGGAGAACGTGACGTCCTTCCCGTTGACACGCGACGCGCCGGTCGCGATCAGGGGCGCCTCACACGGCGCCACGGGCAAGACGAAGGCATCGACGACGCGCAGGATCTCGTCGAACTCCCGGCGAATCGCCTCGCGCATACGGCAGGCGCGCACGTAGTCGTCGAGCCGAATGCGATCGCCTTCCTGGAGACGCGGGCGCAGATCGGCGCCGTAGCCCTCGGGGTGCGCGGCGAAGCGCGCGCGATGGAGCGTGATGAACTCGCCGCGCGAGAGCGCTTCGCGCGTCGCCTGGACTTCGGCCGCCAGCGGGAACGCCACGGTCTCGATCTTCGCGCCGAGGCCGGCGAGCACGCCCGCGGCCCCGTCGAGCGCGCGCCTGACCGCGGCGTCCATCTCGATGAAGTGGAGGTCCGGGCAGCGCGCGATCCGGAGCCCGCCGATGCCCGCGTCGATGTCCGCGGTGAAATCGGGGACCGGCACGTCCGCCGACGTCGGGTCGTGGCGGTCGTAGCCGGCCATCGCGCCGAGCAGCAGCCCCGCGTCACGCGCGGTGCGGGTCAGCGGGCCCGCGTGGTCGAGGCTGACCGCGTTCGGATGAATTCCACGAATGCTCACGCGACCGTAGGTCGGTTTGAGGCCGACGATGCCGCAGCACGCGGCCGGCCCCCGGATCGAGCCGCCGGTGTCGGTCCCGGTGGCGCCCGGGCACAGGAAGGCGGCCACGGCCGCGCCGGATCCGCCACTGGAGCCGCCGGGCGAGCGGTCGAGCGCCCACGGGTTACGCGTCGGCCCGTACCACGGGTTGTTGGTCGTCGAGCCCGCCGCGAACTCGTGCGTGTTGCACTTGCCGATCAGGACCGCGCCCGCGTCCTTCAGCCGGCGGACCGCCTCGGCATCCTCGGTGGGGACGTTGTCGCGGAAGAATGACGAGCCGTGCGTGGTCCGCACGCCGGCGGTGTCGAAGATGTCCTTGAGGCCGATCGGAACGCCGTGCAGCGGGCCGCGCCAGCGTCCGGCCGCCAGCTCCGCTTCCGCCCGCCGCGCCGCGTCGCGCGCCTCGGCGGCCATGACGGTCACGAAGGCGTTCAGCGTCGGGTTGAGGCGCTCGATCCGGGCGAGGTGCGCTTCGGTCACCTCCACCGGAGAGACCGTGCGCGCGCGCATCAGACTCGCGAGCTCGGCGATCGAGAGAAAGCAGAGGTCGTCGTTGCCCATCATCGTCCCTTCCCCGGCGGCCGGCCGGCACCGCAGAGCAGACGCTCTGCATCGCCTTCTTCTACGAAGCGGCTGAGCGTGTCAAGCCCCCGCGAGTGGATCGATGATTCGGACGCGTGGTCACGGGGCCCGGGCCGATCCTGGGTGTGGGCGGCCCGCCCTTGACAACTGCCCGCGCCATACTCCATGTTTCCCCAACCTCGACGCAACTTCGACCTGCGCACCGACGAAGAATGTTAGGAGTGA
>JBGPXN010000185.1:0-9136 GCA_041492755.1 Methylomirabilia bacterium
AACTATCCGGCGTCCGTGGGTATCCATGGCGACCCGAAGGCGACGCTGCCCGAGATCGCGGACGCCGTCCGCCGGCTGACGAGCAAGGCCGGACATCCGGACGCCGGGCGCCGCCGGGAGGCCGCGCGGGTGGCCCACGAGCGGATGCGCAGGGAGCTGACCGAGAAGGCGCGCGCCGAAGCGAATCAGGTGCCGATCTCCCCACTCGCGCTGGTCAATGCCGTGGCCGAGACGGTGACGCCGGAGACGGTGATTGTCGACGAGAGCATCTCGTCGGGCCACGGGCTGCGCCAGCTCCTGAAGTCCGCGGACCCCAAGAGCTTCTTCGCCCTCCGCGGCGGGGGCATCGGCTGGGGCCTGCCGGCCGCGCTCGGCGTGAAGCTCGCGTTGCCCGACCGGCCGGTGGTGGCGCTGGTCGGCGACGGCAGCGCGATGTACACGAATCAGGCGCTGTGGACGGCCGCCCACGAGTCGCTCGCCGTCGTCTACGTGATCTTCAACAACACGTCGTACCGCATCCTCAAGCAGCGCACCCGCGCCCTGAAAGGCTTCTCGGCCGAGGACGACCGCTACGTGGGCATGGACCTCGAGCGGCCCCACATCGACTTCGTGGGTCTCGCGCGCTCGCTCGGTGTGGCCGGCGAGCACGTGGAGAAGACCGCGCAGATCGCCCCCGCCCTCGAGCGCGGACTCAAGAGCGGCGGCCCGTACCTGGTCGACGTCCGCATCGACTCGAACTTCGCGTAGCAGGGCGATGAAAACGGCGCATCTGCTTCGTTGGCTCATCGCTCCTCCCTGCGACGTGGCCGGGCCACGTCTCGGTCGTCGCTCTTCGCCGCCTCGCATCTGCACCGTTTTGATCGCCCGGCTTCGTTTGTCCGCAACCTGTTAGTGGTGGGAGACCACAGTCCCGAGGCGCGCGAGCATCGGCGCAAAGCCAGCCCGCTCGGCACCGAAGGCACCGGCTGGGACGTCGGCTGGGGCGCCGTGTACCTCGCCAGCGACGAGGCGCGCTGGGTCACGGGCCAGGTGCTCGTGATCGACGCCGGCCTCATCGCCACCACCCGCGCGTCGCGCCGCCGGCCCGACCAGGAGCCTGTCGGAGTAACGACGAGGAGCGTCCCGGCTTCGCCGGGGCGCTGCCGAGCGTGGGGGGTGTGGGGGGCCATATCGGGGCCCCCCACGTGACGAGCGTGACGACGCGCGCTGAGCGATCGCGCGGCGAGCGCTCGGGCAAAAATCATGCGCGTGCCGGGCGATGTGCCCGAAGCGGCGCGCGCGGCTCCCCCAATTGCACGGTTTCATTGATCGGCGCGCCTGGCACGCCGTCTGCTCTGCTCATCCGCGTCTCCGGCGGCTTCAGTCGCAACCGACCGGCACGGTGTCGTGGGGGGCACCGAGTGAGGGCTCCGATGGTGATGGATCTCTGGTACGAGCTGCTGATCCGGGAACTGGCTTCGGGCATGGACGCCGCGGCCGAGCTCCGTGAGGACGCCGCGCGGGCGCGGGCGCCGGCCCAGGCGGTCGAAGAAGACACGTCCGCCTCCGAAGCCGCGTAACGGCCACCCGCCCGTAGCGTCCTCGTCCCACCGACGTCGTTCGAGGCCTCCGGCGGGAGTTACGCTCCCGCCGGAGCGCCAACACCTCGATCATCCGTCCAGGATGGGGGGCCCCGACATGGCCCCCCATACCCCCCACACTCGAAGCGCCCCGGGAAACCCGGGGCGCTCCTCGATACTCCGACCCGCTCCTCGATACTCCGACGCGCGGCTGGGCCCGGCGCGCTTGCGTGCCGGAGGTCCGTGGGTATACCGTCGGGAAACGGCGCGCCGCCTGCGCGTCATTTCGTCTCCGAGAGGACGTGCCGATGACGGACGGGACCCAGTTGATCCGTGGCCTCGAGGGCGTCGTCGCGGCCGAGACCCGGCTCTGCGATCTCGACGGCGCTCACGGTCGCCTTGCCTACGGCGGCTACGACATCGACGACCTCGCGCGCCAGGCGACGTTCGAGGAAGTGTGCTACCTGCTCTGGCACGGCGAGCTGCCGAAGCGCCACGACCTCGAGCCCTTCCGCGGTGAGCTGGTCGCCGCCCGTCCCATCCCGCCCGCCCTCGTCGAGGGCTTCCGGCTCATGCCCAAGGAGACCGACCCGAACCGGGTGCTGCAGGCGGCGGTGGCGATCCTCGGCATGCACGATCCCGACGCGGACGACAACTCGCAGGCGGCGAACCTGCGCAAGGCGGTGCGACTCACCAGCCAGATGGCCACCGCGATCTGCGCGCACCACCGCGTGCGCACCGGGCAGCCACCGATCGCGCCGGCGGCCGATCTGTCGCACGCCGCCGACTTCCTCTACATGCTCACCGGCCAGCGCCCGTCCGACGTCGTGACGAAAGCGTTCGACGCCTGCCTCACCCTCTATGCCGAGCACGAGCTGAACGCGTCGACCTTCACCACCCGCGTCATCACCTCCACCCTGTCCGACATGCACTCGGCGGTGGCCGGCGGCGTGGGCGCGCTCAAGGGCACGTTGCACGGCGGCGCCGGCGAGGCGGTCATGCGCACGCTGATGGAGATCGGCGACGCGGCGAACGTCGACACGTTCACCCAGCGCGCGCTCGCCGAGAAGCGCCGGCTCATGGGCTTCGGCCATCGCGTGTACACCGCGGGGGATCCGCGCGCGGCGATCCTCAAGGGCATGGCGGAGGAAGCGTGCCGGCAGTCGGGCCAGTTCAAGTGGTACGAGATGGCCGTCAAGCTCTACGAGCGGGTGAACGCCAGCAAGAAGCTGATCCCGAACGTCGACTTCTACTCCGCGCCGCTCTTCTATTCGCTCGGGATCCCGGTCGATCTGTTCACGCCGGTGATCGCGGCTAGCCGCATCGCGGGCTGGACGGCGAACATCATCGAGCAGCACGCGGACAACCGGCTGATTCGTCCCCGCGCCGACTACGTCGGGCCCAAGCGCCGATCCTGGGTCGCGATGGAGAGGCGCTAGTGGGCCAGAGTCTGGCCCACAAGCTGATCGAGTCGCACCTCGTCGCCGGCAAGGCAAACGTCGGCGAGGAAGTCGGAATCAAGATCGATCAGATCCTCCTCACCGACACCAACGGCAACCTGTCGCTCCTGCAGTTCGAGGCGATGGGGCTCCCCCGAGTGGTGGCCACGCCCGCCGTCGCCTACATCGACCACAACGTGTACCAGTTCGACTCGCGAAACACCGACGACCACCGCTACATGCAGACCGCCGCCCGGAAATACGGCGCGATCTTTTCGAAGCCGGGCAACGGCATCTGCCACCAGGTCCACATGGAGACGTTCTCCATCCCCGGGCAGACGCTGCTCGGCAGCGACAGCCACACACCGCTCTGTGGGGCGGCCGGCATGCTGGCCATCGGGGCCGGCAGCCTCGACGTGGCGGTGGCGATGGGCGGCGGCCCCTACTTCTTCCCGATGCCCGCCGTCGTGCGGGTGTGGTTGACGGGCCAGCTCCCCCCCTGGGTCACCGCGAAGGACGTGATCCTCGAGCTGCTGCGACGCTTCACCGTGCGCGGCGGATCGGGCAAGATCTTCGAGTACGGTGGCCCCGGCCTCGGGAGCCTGCTCGCCGCGCAGCGGATGACGATCGCCAACATGGGCGCCGAGCTCACCCTCACGACCAGCGTCTTCCCGAGCGACGAGATCACCCGGTCGTTCCTGACCCGGCTCGGCCGGGGCGAGGACTGGCGCCCGGCCGCGCCCGACGACGACGCGACGTACGACGACCAGATCGAGCTCGACCTGTCGACGCTCACCCCGCTGGTGGCGCTCCCCGGCTCGCCGGACCGCGTGGTGCCGGTGGAGGAGGTGGCGGGCACCGTCGTCGAGCAGGTCATGGTCGGCTCGTGCACGAACGGCTCCTGGCACGACATGGCCTCCGTCACCGCGGTGCTCCGTGAGCGCCGCGTGCACCCGTCCGTCTCCTTCGTGCTCTTCCCCGGCAGCCACCGCATCCTCGAGACCATGGCCCGCGAGGGGCTCCTCACCGACCTGCTGGCCGCGGGCGTGACCGTGTCGGAACCGACGTGCGGCTCCTGCGCCGGCATCGGCCACGTGCCGGCGGCCGGAACCAAGAGCCTGCGCGCCTTCAACCGAAACTTTTCCGGCCGGAGCGGCGTCAAGGGCGATGAGGTCTACCTGTGCTCCTCGCTGGTGGCCGCGGCCTCGGCGCTGACCGGAGTCATCACGGATCCACGGACCCTGGGGACGGAGCCCGCCGTGACGCTGCCGCCCCGCTTCGCATCGTCGACGGTCGGCTTCGTCGCGCCCGACGGCGCGGGCGAGGTGGTGCGCGGGCCCAACATCAAGCTGGTGCCGCTCGGGGAGCCGGTCGCCGAGACGTTGGAGGGGCCGGTGCTGCTCAAGCTCGGCGACAAAGTCTCGACCGACGACATCTCGCCCGCGGGCGCGGCCGTGCTCGTCTTCCGCTCGAACGTCCCCGCCATCGCCGAGCACACGTTCAAGTACGTCGATGCCGAGTTCGTGGCGCGGGCCAAGGCGGCGGGACGGAGCGTCCTCGTCGGCGGCGAGATCTACGGCCAGGGCTCCTCCCGAGAAGTGGCGGCGATCGGACCGATGTACCTCGGGGTGCGCGCGGTCATCGTCAAGTCCTTCGCCCGCATCCATCGCGCGAACCTGATCAACTGGGGCGTGGTCCCGCTCGTGTTCGACGATCCGGCCGCGTACGACACGATCACCCAGGGCGACCGGCTCAACCTTCCGGGCCTTCGGGCGGCGCTGGTGGCCGGCGATCACGTGACGGTCGTCAACGACCGCATCGGCGGCCGATTCACGGCGTCGTGCATCCTCACCGCGCGGGAACGCGACATCCTCCTCGCGGGCGGCCTCCTCGCGCTCACCAAGCAGCGCCAGCGATGACCATCCCCGGCCGGCGCGGCGGTCGTCATGGGGTGGGTGGCCCGGTGATCCAGGAACAGGAGCGGCGAGCATGACGCAGCGACGCGTGCGCGCGGTGTACATGCGGGGTGGGACCAGTCGGTGCCTCGTCTTCCACGACTCGGATCTCCCGGCGCCCGGCCCCGACCGGGATCGCGTTCTGCTGCGTGCGCTCGGGAGCCCCGACCCGAACGGACGGCAGCTCGATGGCCTTGGCGGCGGGATCTCGTCGCTGTCGAAAGCGTGCATCATCGGGCCGGGCTCGGTGCCGGACGCCGACGTCGACTACACGTTTGCGCAAGTCGACGTGAAGTCGGCGGTGGTCGACTACAAGGGGAACTGCGGGAACTGCTCGTCGGCGATCGGGCCGTTCGCGATCGACGAGGGTCTCGTCAAAGCGATGGAAGGCGAGACGGTGGTGCGCATCCACAACACGAACACGAACAAGATCATCGTGGCCCACGTGCCGGTGCGGGACGGCGAGGCCGCCGTCGAGGGTGACTTCGAGCTGGCGGGGGTGGCCGGGCGGGGCGCGCGCATCGCGCTCGACTTCGTCGATCCCGGTGGCGCTGGCACCGGCCGGCTGCTGCCCACCGGACAGCCGCGCGAGACGATCGATGGCATCGACGCCTCGCTCGTCGATGCCACCAACGCGATGGTCTTCGTCCGATGCCGGGACGTCGGCCTCGACGGGACCGAGCGGCCGGAGGCGATCGATGCCGACAAGACGCTGTCGGCGCGGCTCGAAGCGATCCGGGTGGCCGCCGGCGAACGCATGGGGCTTCGCGGCAGCGCCGCCGTCCCGAAGATCGCCATGGTGGCGCCGCCGGTCGCCTTCACGACGCTGGACGGGACGCGCTATGACGCGAACAGCTCGGACGTCGTCGCGCGCATGATCTCGATGGGCAACTGTCACCGGGCGTTCGCGCTGACGTCGGCCATGTGCCTCGCGGTGGCGGCGAGGATCGAAGGCACGCTGGTGGCGGAGGCGGCGGGTGGGCGCCTCAGCGGCGACGTGCGACTCGGTCACCCGTCGGGCGTGCTTCCGATCGCCGCGCGCGTGTCCACCCGCAACGGTCAACCGCGCGCGGAGCACGTGACCGTGTACCGGACGGCGCGACGGCTCATGGAAGGTTTCGTCCGGGTTCCGTGACGCGGGCGCCGGACGACTCAGCCCCGCGCGCCTTCGATCTCGGGCGCCGTCACGCGCGCTATCATAGCGCATGACCGGCGCCGCCACCGTCGAGCGCGCGAGCACGCCCACCTCCGAGATGGACCGCTTCTATGCGGCGGTCCGCGCACTGGCGCGGTTCGCGCGGTGGTTCTTCTTCAAGCGGGTGGACATCCGCCATCCCGAGCGGGTGCCGGCGACCGGCCCCGTCCTGCTCTGTATCAACCATCCGAACAACTTCATCGACTCGCTGCTGGTTGGCACCGCGCAGCCCCGGCGCGTGCACTTCCTGGCGACGGCCAGCATCTTCAAGAACCCCCTGCTCGCCCGCTTTCTCCGCGCGTCCGGGGTGATCCCCGTCTACCGCAAGCAGGACGATCCCGCCCAGATGGGTCGAAACGTCGACGCCTTCGCCGCCTGCTTCCAGGCGTTCGATCGCGGGCGCCTGGTCGCGATCTATCCCGAGGGCACCACGCACGCCGAGGCGCGTGTGCAGCGAATCAAGACGGGGGCCGCGCGCATCGCGCTCGGGTACGAGGCGCAACGTCCGGGCGCGCTGACGGTGCTGCCGGTCGGGCTCTCGTTCCAGGCCCGCAAGTCGTTCAAGGGCCGGGTCCTCGTCTCCTTCGGCCCGCCCCTGGCGCTCGCGCCCTACCGGGGGCTCCACGAAGCGGATCAGGTCAAGGCGGTGGACGAGCTGACCTCCGCCCTGCAGTGGGCGATGGAGGGCGAAGTCGTCCACGTCGAACGGATCGATGCCGCCGACCTGGTGCGGGCGCTCGAGCAGCTCTATCGCGACGATCTCGTGCGACAGCTACGCCAGGAGCGCGGGCTCGCCGACAAGCACATCGACCTCTTCCGCCTGTCGCGCACGATCGTCGACGCCGTCGAGCACTTCAAGAAGCGTGACCCCGAGCGCGTCGAGCGGATCTGGCAGGGCATCCAGGCCTACCGGGCGCTGCTCGCCCGGTATCGGGTGCGCGACGAGACCGTGCAGGCGCGACTCCAGCACACGCCGCTGCGCTGGCGGTTGCGGCGATCGTGGCAGGCCCTCCTCGGTTTCCCCGTCTTCTCCTACGGCGCGATCGTCAATTTCCTTCCGTACGTGGTCCCACGGGGGCTGGCCCGATACCTCGCCCACGAGGAGACCGACTACGCCACCATCCGGCTGCTGGCCGGGCTCGTCGCGTTTCCCCTGTTCTGGGGGCTCGAGACGTGGCTGGTCTGGCGGCTCGCCGGCCCGCGGTGGGCGACCGCCTTCGCGCTGTCACTACCCCTCGCGGGGCTGCTCGCCTATCGCTATCTCGGCGGTGCGGGCCGGCTGCGCCGGGCGTGGCGGTTCACGCTGTTGTCCGCCACTCACGGGTACGCGGCCAAGGAGCTGATCGCCGAGCGGCAGGCGCTGATCGCCGAGCTCGATCGTGCGCGTGACGACTACCTCGGCGCCACCCGGGGGAGCAGCTTCTGAGGACCGAGGAGAGGATGTGAGCATTTATCAACTCGAGGAAATGTCCATGCCCGCGGTCGACGCGCTCGACCGCGCGCGCACGCTCATCGTGCTCACCGTGAGCCCGCTCGAAGAGCACGGCCCCCACCTGCCGCTCGGCGTCGACGCGTTCACCGCGCGGTTTTTCGCGCAGGCGGTGGCCGAGCGGGTGGTGACGAGCCGCCCCGGATGGTCGGTCGTGCTGACGCCGACGTTGTTCCTCGGCTCCTTCACCTTCGAAGGCGCCGGCACCGTATCCGTCCGCCAGCGGGTGGTGCGCGACGCGCTGGTGGACTACGGTCAGTCGTTCGCGCGCGCCAGATTCCGCCACGTCCTCGTCGCGAACGGTCACGCCGGCCCCACGCATCTGACCGCGCTCGACGAGGCGGCCGCCATCGTGTCCCGCCACGGCATGACGATGGCGTCGCTCAGCGGCCACCTCGCGTGGGAATTCCGGCGGGGCCGCTTTCTCGACAAGGTCGAGCGCGCGCTCGGGCGGACGCTGACCGAGGCGGAGCGCCGGGCCTTCGCGGAGGACGCCCACGCCGGCTGGTGGGAAACGTCGATGATGCTGATGTTGCGTCCCGACCTCGTGGACGGCTCCTACCGCACGTTGCCGCCGGCGACGTACGCGCTGGCCGCGCAGATCCGTCCCAACTATCCGCTGCGCAACGGCGGCCAGGGCTACGTTGGCCACCCCGCGCTCGCCGATCCCGCGTTCGCGACGGCCACCACGGAGGTCTTGCTGGCGGAGGCGATGAGCCTGGTGGACGGACTGCTCGACGGCAGCATCCGCCCGTCGACGCGCCGCTCGCCCTTCTACGCGCTCCCGTTCTTTCGCACGAACTTCTGGCCGGCGCTCGCGGCCGCGAGCGCGACCGCCGCCGTGGTGGCCTGGCTCCGCCCGCGCCGCTGACGGGCGGCTCGTGGTCGATCTCGAAATCCGGGACGCGGTGGCGTGGCTCCACCTCAACCGTCCCGATGCGCTCAACGCGCTGAGCCGCGACGCCACCTCCGCGCTCGAGGCCGCGGTCGAGCGGGTGGCCGCGATGGCGGACGTTTCCGTGCTCGTCGTCGCCGGCCGCGGGCGCGCGTTCTGTGCCGGCAACGACGTCGCCGAGATGCTCACGCTCACGGGGGACGAAGCGGAAGCGCTCGCCACCCGGCAAGCCGTGCTGCTCGATCGATTCGCCCGCTTGCCGCAGGTGACCATCGCCGCCGTCGACGGCTACGCGCTCGGCGGCGGTCTGATGCTCGCGCTCGCCCAGGACCTCCGCATCGCCTCCGACCGCGCCCGCTTCGGCCTGCCCGAAGTGACGCTCGGCTTCAACCCCGCCTACGGCATCGCGCGACTGCTCGACCTCGTCGGCGGCGCCCACGCGCGCAACCTGCTCCTCACCGCCCGCCCCGTCCACGCGAGCGAGGCCCTCCGCATGGGGCTGGTCAACCGCGTGGTGGCGGCCGCGACGCTCGGGGAGATGACGGGGTCGTGGGCGGCCGACATCGCGCGCTCACCGCGCGAAGGCCTGGCCGCCACCAAGGCC
>JBGPXN010000126.1:0-13105 GCA_041492755.1 Methylomirabilia bacterium
AGAGGGGGGCCATGTCGGGGCCCCCGGTCACGCAGCACGGAGGTCGAGGAGCGCCCCGGGTACCCCGGGGCGCTTCCGAGCGAGGGGGGGTGTGGGGGGCCATTTCGGGGCCCCCCACGTCTAATGCCGAGCCGACTCTACGGGATCATCGCCAAGGAGTTCATCCACCTGCGCCGCGACGCGCTCGCGCTGACGCTCGCGCTGTTCGTGCCGGTGGCGATGCTGTTCATCTTCGGCTGGGCCATCAACACCGACGTCAAGCACGTCCCCACCGCCGTCCTCGACCACTCGGCCACCGTCGAGTCGCGCACGCTGGTCGAGGCGTTGATCAACAGCCAGTATTTCGACGTGCGCCTCTGGGCCCGCGACCATCGCGAGCTGACGCGGATGATTGACGAGGGCCGCGCCAAGGTCGGCGTCGTCATCCCGCCCGACTACGCGCGCCGCCTCGCCCGCCGCGCCGCCGACATTCAGGTCATCGTGGATGCCTCGGACCCCATGGTCGCCACCTCGGCGCTGAACGCCGCCACCGCGCTCGGCGCCGATCGGGCCCTTCATGTGCTGACGCAGACGGTCGAGGGCACCGTGTTGCGGCGCGAGGCGCCGCCCGTCGATTTCCGGGTCCGCGCCTGGTACAACCCCGACCTCGTCTCCGCCATGTTCATCGTGCCGGGCCTCATCGGCGCCCTGCTGCTCCAGACGACGATCACGCAGATGGCGGTGTCGGTCGTCCGAGAACGGGAGAAGGGGACGCTTGAAGCGCTGGTCGTGAGCCCGATCCGCCGCTGGGAGCTGTTGCTCGGCAAGATCGTGCCGAACCTCCTGGTCGCCTACGGGCAGATGACGATGGCGCTCCTGGTGGCGCGCTGGGTGTTCGACGTTCCCATCCGCGGCAGCCTCGTGCTCCTCTACGTGCTGTCGCTCGTGTTCATGTTCGGCAGCCTGGGCATCGGGATCTTCGTGTCGGCCGTGTCGCGCACCGTCCCGCAGGCCATGCAGCTCGCGTTCCTCACGTTCCTGCCCTCGATCTATCTCTCCGGCCTGCTGTTCCCGATCGAAGGCATGCCGGAGGCGGCGCAGTACCTCGCCCATGTCATTCCGCTGACGTACTATCTACGTGTGGTCCGCGGCATCGTGCTGAAGGGGATCGGCCTCGAGTACCTGTGGCCGCAAGTGTTGCCGCTCATCGCCTTCGGCGCGATCGTCTTCTCGCTGTCCGTCCTACGCTTTCGCAAGCAACTGGAGTGATGGCCATGAAGCGTCTGTTCCTCGTCTTCGCGCTGCTGCTCGTCGCCGTTCCGGCGCCGGCCGCCCCGATCGCCCACCGCGAGGTGCTCGGCAACGGCATCGTGCTGCTCGTCGCCGAGCGGCCCGAGGTCCCGCTGGTGACCGTGCGCGTGTTCAGCCGCGCGGGCGCCGTCTTCGAGCCACCCGACAAGGCCGGGCTGGCCAACCTGACCGGCAGCGTCGTCACCCGAGGCACCGCGAAGCGGTCAGCGCAGGAGATCGACGCCGCCATCGAGTTCGTGGGGGGGCGTCTGGAGGCGAGCGCCGGCCGCGACGGCATGACGTCGTCGTTGAGCGTGCTGCGGCGCGACCTCGGCCTTGGACTCGATCTCTTGCAGGAGGTCGTGTTGTCGCCCGCCTTCCCGGAGGCGCAGGTCCAGCGGAAGATCCGCGAGATCCAGGCGGCGATCCAGCGCTCGGAGGAGAACCCGGAAGGGGTCGCGAGCCGCGCGCTCGGTAAGCTGGTCTTCGGCGCGCACCCGTACGGGCGGCCGGTTGAAGGCACCCGCGAATCGGTGGGCAAGCTCACCCGTGACGACGTCGTGAAGTTCTACGCCGACCGGGTCTGGCCCGACGCCACGGTGATCGCGATCGTCGGCGCGCTCACGGTGGCCGAGGCCCGCGCCGAGATCGGCAAGCGCTTCGGCGCCTGGGCCGCTGCGCCCGGGTCGACCCCGACGGTGCCGGTGCCGTCCGCGGGGGGGCCGCCGCAGCGCGAGGTCATCAAGCGCGAGCTCACCCAGGCCACGATCATGCTGGGCCGGCCGGCGGTGAACCAGCAGGATCCGGATTATTTTCCGCTCGCCGTCGCTTCGTACGTCCTGGGCGGGGGCTCCGCGTCGCGACTCTACGGCAGCGTGCGGGACGAGGGGGGCCTGGCCTACTCCGTCTTCAGCTACGTGAGCCCCGGCAAGTACGGCGCGGGGCTCACGATCAGCTCGCAGACGCGGACCGCGGAAGTGCCGAAGGTGACCGACATCCTGCGCCGCGAAGCCGCGCGGATCGGACGCGAGCCCGTGACCGACGCGGAGCTGTCGCTCGCGAAGTCCTACCTGATCGGCAGCTTCCCGTTGCGTCTGGACACGGCGGCGAAGGTGGCCGACTTCCTCGTCGCCGTGGAGGAGCTGGGGCTCGGGCTCGACTACGCCGACCGCTACCGCGAGCGCATCGCCGCGGTGACCGCCACCGACGTGCAGCGCGTTGGGGCCAAGTACTACGCACCGGACACGTTCCATCAGGTGGTGGTCGGCAACCTGCCGTGATCCGGTTCGGCGTCTTCGCCGTGGCGCTCGCGCTGGCTGTCCCCGCCGCGGCCGCCTCGTTCACCCTGAGTCCGCAGCAGCAGGAGCAGGCACGGGTCCTGGGGCGCCGATCCATCACCTCGGAGACCTTCGAGGGCGAGTGGCGGGTCAACGGCGGCACCGGCGAGAACCTGATCGTGATCACCCCGTTCTACCGTCTCGCCCTGGCCGCTCGCCACGCGGCGTTCAAGAACGAGCCGGTGAAATCCGGCGACCAGGAGAAGATGCTCGCCGAGCTGAAGGACCGGCTGCTCTTCTGGGTGCACCTGCGCGGCAAGAGTGAAGACTTCGCCCGGTATTACACGCCCCGCCTGATCATCGAAGACCGCGAGATCGAGCCGGCGTTCGTGCAGAACGAGCGCACGAGCCTGCGCCAGGACGGCGGCGCGTTCGTCGCCCGGTCCGTCTACGCCTTCCCGAACAAGGAGCTGACCCCGACCTCGCGGGTCGTGCTCGTCGTGCGCGACCCGGACGGCGCGCAGATCACCCGTTTCACCATCGACCTCGCCAGGATGCGGTGAGGTTGCGGCGCCGCGCCGGGAGCTGAGGCCGGGTGTCCTCCGGTACACCTCGGGTCGTGGGGTGGCACGGCTGGCTCGGTCTCGGGATCGTGGCGGCCGCGGAAGTCGCGCTCTTCACCGGCCACACCGTCGTGGGGAGCTGGTTCACACCCATCGTCTGGACCGGCTACGTGCTCTTCATCGACGCCTTGGTGGCGCAGCTCGCCGGCACCTCGTATCTCAGGGGCAACCGGGGTGAGCTGCCGCTCGTCCTGGTGGCGTCCATCGCCGGCTGGTGGCTGTTCGAATGGTACAACGCGCCGCGCTTCTGGCGCGGCGGCGCCGACGCCGTGGGGCTCTGGTGGCAGTACCATGGCCTCGAGCCGAATCTCTTCCTGCGCCGCGTGGGCTACGATTGGTCGTTCGCGACGATTTTCCCGGCGCTGTTCCTCACCGCCGCCGCCCTGCGCGCCACACTCTTCCGCCCGGCCCGCCGGCGACCCCGGCGGATCTCCTCGAGGACCGCGAACGCCGCGATCGCCGTCGGGATGGTGGCGGTGGTGTTGCCGCTCGTGGTGGTTTCCGAGTGGCTGGTGCCGCTGGTGTGGACAGGGTGGAGCCTCGTGCTCGAGCCGCTCAACGCGCGGGCCGGGCGCCCGTCGTGGCTGGCCGATCTCGGTGTCGGCGATCCGTCGCGTCTGCTCGCGCTGCTGGCGAGCGGGCTCGTGTGCGGCGTCCTGTGGGAGTTCTGGAACTTCTGGGCGCTCACCAGATGGACGTACACCGTGCCGTTCCTCGGCCACGTGAAGATCTTCGAGATGCCGGTGCTCGGGTATCTCGGCTTCCCGCCCTTCGCGCTCGAGTGCTACGCGATGTACCATTGGCTGCGCGGTCACCTGGGCGTCCCCGTGCGCGCGCCCCTGATATAATCCGCCAGCAATCGCCGCCGACCCGGCGGCGTGTCGTCCGCCGGCACCCGACCAACACCGTCGACAGGAGGTCTCCCATGAAGGCCGTTCGCGTGCACACCCCCGGTGGCCCCGAGGCCCTCCGTTACGAGGACGTTCCCGAGATTTCCCCGAAGGTCGGGGAAGCGGTCGTGAAGATCGACGCCGCTGGACTGAACTACATCGACGTGTACTTTCGCAGCGGACAGTACAAGGCGCAGCCACCCTTCACCGTCGGGATGGAAGGCGGCGGCACGGTGACGGCCGTCGGCGCCGGCGTGAACGAGGTGAAGGCCGGCGACAAGGTCGCGTACACGGGCATCGCCGGCTCGTACGCGGAGTACGCGGCGGTGCCCGCGAACCGGCTGGTTACGCTGCCGCCGGGCGTCAGCACCAAGCAGGGCGCGGCCATCATGCTGCAGGGCATGACCGCCCACTACCTCGCGTCCTCGACGTATCCGTTGAAGAAGGGCGACACCTGCCTCGTCCACGCGGCCGCCGGCGGCGTTGGGCTGCTGCTGTGCCAGATCGCGAAGATGCGGGGCGCGCGCGTCATCGGGACGGTCTCCACCGACGACAAGGCGAAGCTCGCGCGCCAGGCCGGCGCCGACGAGGTGATCCTGTACACCCAGCAGGATTTCGAGACCGAGACCAAGCGCCTCACCGATAACAAGGGCGTGCAGGTCGTCTATGATTCGGTGGGCAAGACGACGTTTGACAAGGGATTCAACGTGCTCGCCCCGCGCGGCATGATGGTCTTCTACGGACAGTCGAGCGGCCCTATCGGACCCTTCGATCCGCAGACGCTGAACGCGAAGGGCTCCGTGTTCCTGACCCGTCCCAGCCTGGGCCACTACACGGCCACGCGCGAGGAGCTGCTCCAGCGCGCGACCGAGTTGTTCAGCTGGATCCGCGACGGCAAGCTCAAGCTGCGCACCGAGTTCGAGTTTGCGCTCAAGGACGCGGCCGAAGCGCATCGTGCCCTGGAGGGGCGCAAGACCACGGGCAAGGTGCTGCTGCTTCCGTGAATGCGGGCCGCGCCGCTCGCATCCAATGAACGGGCGCCGGGCCGGAGCCCTGGCGGCGGGTCCGGTGAGACGCAAAAATGCTCGGGAAAGAAACGGCCGAGCGCGGATACATTGCGGATACACTAGGAACGTGGGCGGTACGACCATCGATTCAATGCGATCCGCAGGCTGGGAGGGGCGACGATGAATAAGCGCACTTTGCTCGTTATGGGGGCGCTGGTGGTGAGCGTGTTCGTGGTCGGGGAGGTCAAGGAGGCGTGGGCGCGTGCGGGCGGCGGCGGAAGCCGCGGCTCACGCAGCTACTCCGCGCCGAGGGCGCCGTCCGCGCCGTCGAGCCCGCAGCGGTCGGTGACTCAGCCGGCGTCTCCAGTGGCCCCGGCACCCGCCGCGCCGGGGCGGGGCTTGATGGGTGGTCTCATGGGCGGCCTCGCGGGCTTCGCGATCGGCGGGCTGCTCGGCGGCCTGCTCTTCGGCGGACTCGGCCACGGCGGCCTCGGCGGCTTAGGCGGCATCGGACTCTTCGACATGCTCCTCATCGGCGGCGGCATCCTGATGCTCGTCATGTTCCTGCGCCGCAGGCGTCAGACGACGCCGGCGCCGGCCTACGCGGGCGCGGGCACGAGCGCGAATTACGGGGCCACGAATTACTCGGGCGGCAGCGCGGCGACGACGGTGGAGATGCCGGCCGGGCTCAGCGATCTCGACCGGGGTGTGCAGCACATCCAGTCGATGGATCCGCGGTTCGATCCCGAGGATCTGCTCGAGCCCGGGCGCTTCATCTTCGCGGCCGTCCAGAAGGCCATCGTGATGCGCGACGTCACACCGGCCACGGAGTGGCTGACGCCCGAGATGTTCTCGACCCTGCAGCAACAGTGCAGCGACCTGCGGTCGAAGCGACGGACGAACATGATCGAGGACATCCAGATCGGCGAGTCGTCGCTGTCCGAGGCCTGGCAGGAAACGGGCCAGGACTTCGTGACGATCCACGTCAAGGGCACGATGATCGATTACACGCTCGACGACGGCACCCAGACGGTGGTCGAGGGCTCGAAGAGCGATCGGTCGGCGTTCGCGGAGTTCTGGACGTTCACGCGGCCAGTGGGTCCGAACCGCTGGAAGCTGTCCTCGATCATCAACGGCTAGACGCGATCGTCCGGGCGGAGACGCGACCTGTCCGCCACGGTAATGAGCAGTGCGCCGGTATCACCGATGGTTGTTGGTGGCCTTCGCGGCGATCGCGGTTCTCGCGGTCGCCGCACTGGCCGCCGTCCCGTGGCTGGTCGACACCCCACGGGTTCAAACCTACCTCGCGTCTAGCGCCTCGCAGGCGCTCGGTCGCCCCGTCAAGTTCGAGTCCGTCTCCGTCACCGCGTTCCCGTGGCCTGCCGTGGCGCTGCGCGGGCTCGAGGTCGCCGAGGATCCCCGGTTCGGCACGGCACCCTTCCTGAGGCTGGACCGCGCCGCCGTCCGTCTGAAGATCCGTCCCCTCCTGTCCGGACGCGTCGAGTTCGGTGAGCTGGTTCTCAAGTCACCCGTCATCTCGCTGGTGCACGGTGCCGATGGCCGCTGGAACGTCGCGAGCCTCGGGGCGAGCCGCGAGCCCGCCGGGCCGCCACGGCCGTCCCGGGGCGGCGGCGGCGCCGCCGGGGGGGGCGCCATCATCGCCTCCCGCATCCGCATCACCAACGGCGTGATCGTCTACGAGGACCGCGGTCCGGGCGCCACCGGCCGCTACCGCGTGGAGAACTTCGATCTGCGCGTCAAGGGCGGGCAGAACCCGCTCGCGTTCGAAGGCAGCGCGAGGGTCGTGCCCGGCGACCTCAAGGTCACCATCGCGGACGGCACGCTCGCGCCGGCCGCGGGCCGCCCGCTGTTCGATGCGCCCGTCGGTGCCCGGGTCACCCTGGACGGCAAGAACGTCGGCACGCTCGCCGCGGCCGCGCTCGGTCCGTCTCCGACGCTCGACGGCGCGTTGAAAGCGACGCTCAAGCTGACCGGGCAGCTCGGCAACCCACGCGCGGCCGGGCAGGTCGAGGTCACCCCGCTCAACGTGAGTCGTGTCGAGCCGCAGTGCCCGGAGCCCCGGCGTCGCACGCTGGGTCTTACCGGCGTGAAGCTCGACGCGACGTGGAGCGAGGGCAAGCTCGTCGCCACGCCGCTTGCGACGGGGGTCGGCAAGGGCACGGTGACGACCGCGATGACCGCGACTCTCGGCACCAACGCGCACGCCGACCTGCGCGATCTCACGGTGAATTCGGTACCCGTCGAAAAGATCCTCGTGGACTTCCTCTGCCAGAGCTACGCCGTCACCGGCCCCCTGGACCTGTCCGCCGGCGCCCTGGCGTTCGACGCGCGCGACCCGCTCGGCTCGCTGTCCGGCGGGGGACGGCTCAAGATCGGCCCGGGGCAGGTGGTCGGCTCGCAGGCGCTGGAGCTGATGGCCAGCGTGCTGCGCGTCGGCGGCGCGGTGTCGTCGCTCCTCGGCGGCCAGCTCCCGACCAACCTCGGCAAGGCGCCGCTCGAGTACGAATCGATCGCGGGCACGTACCAGATCACCCGCGGCGTCGCCACCACGCGCGATCTACTCTTCACCAGCCGTGAGATCAGAATGGCGGTGGCCGGCGAATACGGACTCGTGACCGGGCGCTTGAACCTGGACGTGACGGTCAACCCGGGACGCGGCGAGCTCCGCGCCAAGGTCACGGGCACGACGGCCTCGCCGTCGATCCGCGTGCAGCCCTCCAGCCTGGTCGGTCCCATCGATCCCGGACGCGTGGAGCGCGGGCTGCAAGACTTGCTCAAGCAGTTTCGCTGAGCGGCACCGCGCTCGGCGTCCCCCTCGTCGTGGCGGACCTGCTCGTGGCGCGGGTGGTGGCGGAAGTGTGGGGGGTCAGGTAAGCGCTAGGAGGCGAGCCGGAGACCGGAGCGGAGCTCGAACAGCTCCTGGACGAGCAGCGAGCCGGTCGCGATCCGGGCCATCGCGCCGCAGTAGCAGCAGTGGATGAATGCCGGCTCGTGCACGATGAAGCCACTCCCGCACTTGGGGCACCGGGTCGTTCCGTCGGGCAGGAAGCGCTTGGCGGCACGCGCCAGGACGAGCTCGGGCGGGAAATGGACGACACGAGCCGTCGTTTGACGACGGCGCTTGTTCGTCGCGCGAATGGCCTTGGGCTTGGGCTCCATCGGTGGTCGTCCCTGCTGACCCACGCAAGAATACCCGAAAACCAGCGTCTGTAAGCAAGTTCGACCCCGCCGTGCCGTCCGGTCCCGAGAGCCCGCCTGGCCAGATCCCTGCCATACCGAGCCCGATCCTTGCGGGATACACTCGCCATTATTTCGCGGGGAATTGCCGGCCCGGCCGACGGGCTTGGATGATGATTCCTGGTCATCCTCGGCGCGCTCATCTTCGCCGAAGAGCTCTACGAGACGGGGCTGCTCGTGCTGATCATCCGTCGCGCGTCAGATCCGGGATTTCGGATCGAGGACGTCGCTTAGCGCGTCGCCCAGGCGGTTGAAGCCGAGCGCCGCCGACGGGCGAGTCGGCCGACGCTCTCGAAGCACAAGTACCGGCGTCTCCCCAGGGTGAGATCCCGTTGCCCAGTGCGGGGGCGCGCCCGCCTATCGGGGCGGATGCATCTCGGCGTCGTGAGAACTCTGCGTCTCCTCGGCCCGGGGGTCATGCGACATGGACCCGCGGTGGCGTCCAGGTGTGGATTCGCCCAGCAGGGCGGTGAGGCCAAAGACCAGGAGAGCGAGCGCGACTTCCCGGGCCACGTAGCGGGCCAGCGTCGGTCGCCAGTCGGTGGTCGCTGATTGGGACGGGCCGAGGACGCCGAGCCGCGCCAGTCGGAACGCGCGGGCTCCGAGCCCCTCGACGCACAGGCCCGGGTCGAGGCGTGGCAGTATGAGGTACCGGCTCACGCCACCCAACCACACGAGTCCCAGCACCACGAGAAGCTTCGTCACGAGCACGCGCCCGTACACGGTCGTCCACAGCGCCGAGAGCCGCGCCAGCTGCACCCACGCGTTGTAGCCCCCGCTGAGCAGGACGACGAGGAGGCACGCGCCGGCGAGCCGGGAAAAGCGGCGAGCGAGCCGGCCGAGCGTCACCGGGGTCAGCTCGGGGTGGTGCGCGAGGACGACGAGCGCCAGCGCCATGAGCCCGCCCGTCCACGCTGCCGAAGCGACGGCGTGAGCCCAGTCGACGACCACGCTGGCGGAAAGGTTGCCCCAGGTCCCCGCATGGCCGGTCAGGCTCGTCGTCAGCGCGACCCCGCAAGTGAGGAGCAACGCGCCGGCCGCGCCGCCGCGAGAGCGCAGGAGCGTGGCGGCCAGCACGCCGCCGAGCAGGACGAGCCGGACGATCCAGACGGCGCCGAAGTGTGTGTGGGCCAGCACCGCGGGCGTCGCGCCGACCGCGGCCCAGAGCGCGCCGCCACTCATCGTCTGCGCGCGCGCCAGCAGCTCGCCCGCAGTGGCGAAGACCAGGATGACGCTCGCCCCCCGGCTCCAGCGTCGTAGCCGGCGCCCGACGCCGCCGCGCTCCGGCGCGTCGCGCGGGAGGACGAGCACTTCGACCGCCAGCCCGCCGATGGCCGCAGCGGTGGCGAGCAGCGCGACCCAGCGGATCAGCGCGGCCGCCAGAACGTGAGACGTCGTCATCGCGTCACGCCGTGCGCGTCACTTCACCCGGAAGGGGAAGTCGCCCTCCGTCCGATGGCCGTCGTGCGCCACCACGCTCCAGAACACGCGGTACCGGCCCGACGGCAACGGCGGCACCGCGACCTGCAGGAGCCGATGGTCCCGTGGGCTCACGCCCCCGTCGCCCTTGTCGACGCGCTGGCGATCGGCGGTCTCGACGCGGATCGTGCTGAACACGGGTTCGAGCTGGCCGTCGAACCAGATGCGGATCTCGCCCGGCGGCGCGTCCAGCGTCGCGCCCACCCGCGGCTCCGAGCGGTCGGGAAACGCGTGCGCTCCCGCCGACGCTGGAGCGAGGGCGATCGCCAGCGCGACGAGCGCCGCCCGCGCTACCGCGGGACGGACGGACCCAGCGTCCCGTGAAATGGCGTCCACGAGAAGATGTCCGCGATGTCGTCCAGGAAGAAGTGGACCTGGCCCAGGACGCCCACATTCTTGCCGCTGCGGTCGTTCACGGGGATCACGGCCTCGATGCCGAGCTGGACGTAGCGGCCGAACCAGACGATCCCGGGATTGATCGTGCCCGTGGTGCGCCCTGCATTCGGGCCGTCGAGGGGGGTCTCCAGGGCGAATTCGACGAGCGGGATCATGCGGCTGATCGGCCGGGGCAGCCCGACGTCGCGCACGAAGGCTTGCAGGTATTGCAGGCTGTACTGCACGGTGAAGCCCCACTGTGCGACGCTGGCGTTGACGTCCCGCTCGGTCTCGACGTCGCCGTCCTCGTTGACCGTGCGCGTGATGTTGGCGCGCCGGGTCGGCATCGCCACGCCGAACGATCCCGTCAGCGCCAGCGGCCGCAGCCACTCCACGGAGTCCGGCAGGTCGCCCAGCCCCTTGCCGAAGAACACGCTCGGCGTGACGGTGTCGAACGACTCCGCGCCGATCTTCTTACTGCCCGTGCCCCCCACGTCCCAGCCGAGGCCGAGGGAGAGAATCGTCTCGTGCGCGTCGTTCTTGAAGAACACGTACTTCAGCGCGACCTCGAGGTTGTCGAAGCCGGTGACCGACGCGCGGTCGTCGGGATCGAGGATCGTCCAGGTGCCGCCCAGGCTCACGCCCAGGTTCGGGCTCAGGCGCTTCGAGATCTCCCCACTGAGGCTTGTTTCCCCCGTCGGGGGGCTCTCGCCCTCGGCGGGCCGCTTGATGTGCAGGATCGTCGGCAGCGACAGCTCGTCGGCCACGAACGGGTCGTCCACGGCCAGGGTGGCCGGAAAGAACCGCTTGCCGGCGAGGCCGTGCGCCTCGACGGAGGCGGTCGCGGCCACGATCGTGGCCGCGACCGCGCAGGAGATAGCGACGGTTCGCAGGATCCGCATGACACCTCTCCGCGTGCGCGGGCGCCCGGCATCCAGCGGACGCACGGACGCGACGCTTCAGGGGGTGAATGGGCGAACGCCAGTCAGGCGGTCGCCGCGGAGGGGGGTGCGCGATCCCGGTGCGGACAGGCTGGTGGGCGGTCCGGAAACTCCGGCTGCTCGACGAGCGGCCCGCCGACGGCGGTGGCCGGCGCCGCGTCGATGACGACGATCCCCGGGTCGACGGCGGAGATCCGTTCCGACGCGACCGCGATCGGACAGCTCTGCTGGTCCTGCTCGTCGGACAGGAGGTGGTGAACGGAGTGCGCCGCGCTCTCGACGGCGAACGTCGAGAGGGAGGCGAGGAGTGCGATCACGACGACCCAGCGCCACGGCGACCTCGGCCGCCGTGTGAGGACGACCGCCTCCCGGCTCATGGCCGGGATTATACGCGCCGCCACGGCCTAGAAGACGAACACGCCCTTGCCCGTCGTCTGCGTGTCGAACAGCCGGTACGCCTCGTCCGCCTGCTCCAGCTTCCAGCGCTGGGTGAAGATTCGCCCGAGCGGAAGGCGGCGGCGGGCGACGAAGCGGGCGCACTCGTCTTGACCGATCGCGCTGAACGTCCACGAGGCGTGGATGGTGAGCTGTCGGCGGATCATGTCCTGGCTCACGTCGAACGTCGTCTTGTTGCCCTCGCCCACGAAGCAGACGCGTCCCCAGGTGGTCGCGCTCCGGACGGCGGCCACGCGCGCCTCGGGGATGCCCGAGCAGTCGAGCGCGCACTCCACGCCTTCACCGTCCGTGAGCTCGTGCAGCGCCGCGACCGGATCGGTCGCGGTGGGATCGATCACGGTGTCGGCGCCGAACTCGCGCGCCAGCTCGCGCCGCTCGGCCACGGGGTCGACGGCAATGACGCGCGCGCCCATCGCGACCCCGAGCATCGTCGCGCTGAGACCGACCGGACCCTGGCCGAAGACGGCAAGCGTGTCGCGGCCGGACACGTCCAGGCGCTTGAGCGCGCCGTACGCGGTCCCGGTTCCGCACGCGACCGCCGCGCCTTCTTCGAACGACAGCTCGTCGGGCAGGGGAACGTTCGTGCGCGCCGGCACCTTCATGTAGGCGGCGTGCCCACCGTGACCGGTCATGCCGTACACCGTGATGCCGCGCCGGCAGAGCTGCGACCAGCCCACGCGGCAGTGCTTGCATTCGCCGCACCCGCGATAGTGATGGTTCATCACGCGCTGGCCGACGCGCCCCAGCTCGGCGGGGACACCGGCTCCCACCGCGGCGACGACGCCGCACGGCTCGTGGCCGCCGATGACGGGCTCACCCGTGCCACCGAGCCCGAGGGCGGCGGCGGCGTTGCCGGCGGCGCGATAGGGATGCAGGTCGCTGCCGCACATGCCCGAGGCCTTGATGGCGAGGACGACTTCGCCCGGTCCCGGCGTGGGATCCGGGAACTCGCGCAGCTCGAGCTTCCGATTTCCGAGAAACACCACTCCGCGCATGCTTGCCTCCTCCGCCGGTCGCCTGAGAACATGGGGGGCCCCGAAATGGCCCCCCATACCCCCCACCGCTCGGAGCGCCCCGGCGGAGCCGTGGCGCTCCTCGAATTCCCTCACACCCTCTGATGGGACAGCCGCCCGGCTCAACGTCAGGTCGTGGCAACCAACCCCGATGTCAGGGCGTCGAAAGTAACACGGCTTCAACGGCGGGCGCTGAACGGCTCGTGCCGCCTTGAAGGGGCCTGCCGGCTATGATAAAAGCAAAGCGTCTCGAGCCACCGCCGCAACGAGGGAGCCCCCATGAGCAGCATGAAAGCCGGCCTGGAAGACGTCGTCGTTTCCACCTCCGAGATCTGTTTCATCGACGGCCGCGAGGGGCGCCTTCTCTATCGCGGGTACGACGTCGACGACCTCGTGGAGCGGTCCAGCTTCGAGGAGGTGGTCTACCTCCTCTGGCACGGGGCGCTGCCGACGAAGAAGGAGCTCGAGGCGCACGTCAAGTCGCTGTCCTCGACGGCGACCCGGAAGCTGGCGCCCA
>JBGPXN010000251.1:0-5014 GCA_041492755.1 Methylomirabilia bacterium
AGCACGTGATCCTTCACCGGGCCCGTCCGCACGATCACGGGGGCGACGGTCTCGCGGTTCTTCTGCCTGACGTAGCCGGCCAGCTCGCGGTTGGAGGCGTCCTTCGGGAAGCCGAGGGCCAGGGCCAGCCGACGGCGATCGCCGAGGCCGCCGGTGAAGAGCCTGGTGGAGCGACCGTGCTGATAGCCCTTGATGTTCTCGAAGAGCAGCGCGGGCCCCTTCTTCTCGAGCACGCGACGGGCGATCGCCCCGATCTCCCGATCCCAGTCCACCTCGGCCGAGATCCGCCGCAGCTCCCCTTCCTTCTCGAGCACGCCCATCCACTGCCGCATGTCCATGAACGCCATGCGCGGAATGATACCCGAAGGAGCGCGGCGTCGTTGCGCTTGACGCAGGACCGTGACCGAAGGGTGGGCCCGGCGTCGGTCAGGTGGACGTCGGTCAGGTGGACGTCGGTCAGGCCGGCACGCGCTGGGCTCGCGCCCCGCGCTGCGCCACCCACACCGCGATCAGGCAGCCGATACCGAGCACGTCGCTGACGATGCCCGGGAAGATCAGTAACACCGCGCCGGTCAGCAGCGCGCCACGCTCCCACCGCCGGGTCGGGGCGCGGAAGTATCCGATCAGGCCGGCGCCCAGCATCAGGATGCCGAGCCCGGCGGCCAACGTCCGCAGGACGATCTGGAGCGGGGTGGCATTGATGAGCAGGATGGCCGGGTCGTACGCGAAGCTGAACGGGATGATGAAGCCCGACAGCGCCAGCATCATGGCCAGCCATTGCGTCCGCCAGACGTCGGCCCCGGCAATCGACGAGGTCGCGTAGGTCGAGATGGCCGTCGGCGGGGTCAGGTCGGCGAGGATCCCGAAGTAGAACACGAACATGTGGGCGACCAGCTTGGGCAGGCCGAGCTGCACGAGCGCCGGCGCGGCCATGATGGACGTGATGATGTAGGTGGCGGAGGTCGGCAGCCCGGTGCCGAGGACGAGGGCGGCCAGCATCGTCATCACCAGCGTGAGCAGCAAGTTGCCCCCCGAAATGCTGATGATGCCGCTCGCGAGCTTGAGCCCGAGCCCGGTGAGCGATACGACGCCGACGACGATACCGACGGTCGCGCACGCCAGGGCGACGGCCATCGCGTTCTGGGCGCCGTCCACGAGCACGGCCACGGCCGCGCGCGGGCCGACGCGCGTGTCGCGCCGAACCCAGCTCGCCACCACGGCGGCGACCAGGGCCCAGAAGCCGGCGAAGAGCGGCGACCGTCCTTCGACGAGAAAGTACACGAGCAGGGCCGGGCCGGCGAGGAGGTGGAAGTCACGACGGAGCACGGCGCCCAATCGGGGCAGCTCGCTCCGCGCGATGACGGGGAGCTGCTGGCGGGCGGCCTCGAAATGCACCATGACGCCGACCGCCACGAAGTACAGAACGCCCGGGATGGCCGCGGAGAGCGCGATCGTCGCGTAGGGCACGCCGAGCGTCTCGGCCATGATGAACGCGGCCGCGCCCATGACGGGCGGGATGAGCTGGCCGCCCATCGAGGCCGTCGCCTCCACGCCGGCCGCGAACGCCGGCCGGTACCCGGCGCGCATCATCAGCGGGATGGTGAACGCGCCGGTCGTCACCGCGTTGGCGATGGCGCTCCCGTTGACGGTCCCGAAGAGGCCGCTCGCGATGACCGCGACCTTGCCCGCGCCGCCCCGGGAGGCGCCGGCGACGGCGAGCGCGCCGTCGGTGAAGAACCGCAACAGGCCGCCGCGGGCCATCACGCTGCCGAAGAGCACGAACAGGAAGATGAACGTGGCCGACACGAACGTGGGGATGCCGAAGACGCCCTGGGTGGTGAGCGTCTGCTGATCGACGAGCTTGAGGGCCGTCACCCCACCGTGCCCGAGGAAGCCCGGCAGCCACGGACCGGCGAACGCGTACGCGACGAAGCCGAGCGCGAGCAGGACGAGCGCCCCGCCGATGTGCCGTCGCGATGCCTCGAGCAGCAGCGCGACGAACAGGACGCCGACGATGACGTCCAGCCGGCCCGGGTCGTCGACCATGGCCATGCGACTGGCGAGCCGCTCGTTGTGGGCGACATAATGGACGCCGCAACCCAGGGCCAGCAGCGCGCAGAGCAGGTCGAGCGCGCGCCGCCCACGGCCGGGCGCCGCATCGTCGCCGGCCGGAGTCAGGAAGCCGAGCGCCACCGCGAACGCCACGTGGATCGGCAGCTGCACGAGAAGGTCGAACAGTCCTCTGGCCGCGGTGTAGAGCTGGAACAGCGACCACACCACCGCGAGTCCGACCCGCAGCGGATTGAGCCTAGGCATCGAATGCTTCCGCCCGACCGTGAACGACGCGCCCGCCCACCATCGTGAGCAGGCAGGTGAGGTCGGCCACCTCGTCGAGCGGCGCGCTCAGCGGATCACGGTCGAGCACGGCCAGGTCGGCCGCCCGGCCGGGCGCCAGCGTCCCGCGATCCCGCTCGGCGAACGTCACGTAGGCGCCGCCGGCGGTGAGCGCGCGCAGCGCCTGCTCGCGCGAGAGCCGCTCGCGCGCGCCGACCACGTCGCCCGACTCCATGTCCTGGCGCGCGATGACCGCCCGAAACGCGAGCCAGGGATCAGGCGGCTTGTTGTCGGTGGCGATCCCGAACGGAATGCGGGCCCGGGCGAGACTGCGGTGGGGGATCAGCAGATTCGCGTCGTCGATCTTCTTCGCTTCCTCCCCGGCGGACCGCCAGAGATAGCTGATCGGATTCGTCGTCGCGACAGCGCCGAGCCGGCGCGCCTTCGCGAGGTCGGCGGCGGTGGCGACGTTGAGGTGGACGAGGACCCAGCGCTGGCGCACCAGCGACGTTTCGCGCGAGATCTCCGCCCAGACGTCGAGCACCTGGGAGAGCGAGCGCGTGATCAGGGTGTTGACACGCAGGCCGTGGCGCGCGGCGAGCGCAGCCTGCTCGCGGTACTCCTCGTGTCCGTTCGCGCTCTCGACGAACCCGGCCCAGCCCGTGTACGGCTGACTCGCGTGCAGAATCCGGGCGACCTCGGGATCGCCGCCGTAGTGCAGGCAGATGCCCTGGACGCGAAGCCGCTCGTCGCCGACCCCCCGCCCGCCTGCCCACGCCGCCATGTCCGGAATCGCGCGGCGCGCTTCGGCGACGCCATCCCAGGTCGGGCTCACGGCCAGCGTGCACCGGAGGGCAAGCGCGTCCCCTGCGCGCGCTTCGCGATAGACGCGCAGGACTTCCGGCGCCACGCCGTGCCCCTCGTACACCGCGGTCACCCCGCGCGCGGCGTACCGGCGCTGGGAGACGGCGAGCGCGCGCACGCGGTCCTCGTGGCGGAAACGCGGAACGTCGCGCATGAGCGTGAACTCGAGGACCTGGATGACGTTGTGCTCGACGAACAAGCCGGCCGGCTCGCCGGCACCATCCTTGACGATCTCCACGCCCCGGGGCGGACCCGTGGCGCGGGTGATGCCGGCACGCGCGAGGGCACGGCTGTTGGCCACGGAATAGATCGGCGGCTTGTTCCAGTAACCCCAGATGCCTCGGATGTACACGGGGTGATCGGGCGCGGCGGCGTCCAGATCCGCGCGCGTCGGCCACCGGCCCTCGCGGAGCCCCGGCGCGTCGCGATAGAACGGCGGCGTGCCGAGCGGCATCGTGACGATCCACTCCCCGGCCGGCCGCTCGCGGGCGAGCCGGCGGATGAAGGCCTGAAGCTCGGCGAGCGAGCGGCAGCGCGCCGGCGAGGGATAGAGAAACTTCAGGCCCTCACGGTCGAGGTGCGCGTGGGCGTCGACGAGGCCGGGAATGACGGTGGCGCCGCCCAGATCCAGCACGCGCGTGTGACGGCCACGCCAGGGGCGCAACGTGGCGGGTGTTCCGGTCGCCGCGACGCGGCCATCCCGCACAACGAGTGCCGTGACGAGCGGACGGGCGCGGTCGAAGGTACGGATGCGGCCGTTGATCAGCAGCCAGTCGGCTGCTATTTCATCCATCCCTTCTCACGGAACGCCCGCTCGGCGCCGGGATGCAGCGGAATCCCCACCTTGTCGGGCTGCCAGGCGGTGGCCGGGTCGAAGCTGGCGAGCCCGGCGTGACCGCGCACGAGCGCGTCCTTGTTCTCGAGAATCGTCTTGGTCACGGTGTACGCGACCGGCTCCGCCATGTCCCGGGAGGTGATGACCACCGTGGGGAAGCCCACGGTATTCACCGCGTCCGCCTGGTTCTTGAAGGTGTTGGCCGGCATCGTCGCCGTCGCGTAGCCGAGCGGTGCCAGGGCCTTCACGATCTCGGGCTCGATGCCCAGGAACTTCACGTCGCTGAACGTGGTGAGCTCGGTCACCGACGGATGCTTCGGCGTCACCACCGCGAGCAGGATGTCGGCACGCCCGTCCTTGAACGCATCGACGATGACGTTGTAGCCGACGTGGGTGGTGGACCCACCCCAGCCGCGGACGTCCGCGTACGACACGCCGTACGCGCGCAGGAGCTGGCGGCCGGCAAACTCGCCCAGCGCACCGATCGGCTGGGTGTAGATCTTCACGGGCAGCTTGCGGTCCTTGACGTCTTTCAGTGAGTTAATCCCGAGCCGCCGGGCCGCCACCGCGACCAGGTAGTACGTGTCCAGCCCGCCGACCAGCGCGCGCAAGCCCTCGAGCTTGGCGTCGTACGCCTCCTTGCCCTCGAACGCCCAGCGATTGGTCACCGTGAACGACAATGCGAGCGGCGTCTCGCCCTTGGCCACGAGCTTGGCGTTGCCGACACCGCCGGCGAACGGCTTGACGTCGACGTTCGAGCCCGGCGGCAGGGCCTTGCGCAGCAGCTCGGCCATGGTCGCGCCGTACACGTACCAGGCGCTGCCCGAATCCAGCGTCGCGAACGCGAGGTTCACCGGACCTTGCGCTGCGGTCGGTCCCACCAACGCGGTCAGTCCGATCGTGACCGCCAGGACCACGGCGAGAAGGCGCTGTGTCGTCATGCCACTCTCCTTGTCGGTTTCAGACCTTGTCGGTTTCAGA
>JBGPXN010000057.1:0-26427 GCA_041492755.1 Methylomirabilia bacterium
GTCGCAACTGCGGGGCCTCCGACGTCGTCATCGAGGGCGAGGAATCGGAGTACGAGATCTGGGCCGACGACCTGTACGAGCTGCTCCTCCAGCTCGACGCGCTGCCGGCCTGCGTCGGTGGCGCCTCATCCGGCTGCCGGCTGTCGCTCCTGTTCGCCTTGCGTCATCCGGAAGCGGTTCGGGCGCTCCTCTTGTGGCGGGTCACCGGCGGGGCCTTCGCGGCCGAACGCCTGGCCCAGAACTACTACAGCCAGTTCATCGAGGTCGCGCAGCGGGGCGGCATGGCGGCGGTCTGCGAGACGGAGTTCTTCCGGGAGCGGATCGACAGCAATCCGGCGAATCGCGACCGGCTTCTGGGCATGGATCCCAAACGCTTCGTCGACGTCATGGCCCACTGGCGCGAGTACTTCGTTCGCGACGCCGCGCTGCCCGTCATCGGAGCCAGTGCCGACACGCTGCGCTCCATCGCCGTCCCCGCCTGCGTCATTCCCGGGAACGACTGGACGCATCCGCGTCGCGTGGGGGAGACCGCGAGTCGGCTCCTGCCCAGCGGCGAGCTGCACGTCCTGTTTCCACACGATGTGGAGGTCGACGTCTTCACCGAAGGCTGGGACGAGAAACGAGAGGCGATGGCGGCGATCTTCGTCGACTTCCTGAACCGGGTTTCCGTCGCGGCGCCGGTATAGCGGAACGCTCGAGGCGGCGGGTGCGGCGTGCGGCGAAGCAAATCGGCCTGGCGTGAAGTTCTGCCGGAAGTGGAGTGAACTCCTGGCTCAGGCCGGCATCTCCTCAGCCGCCTACAGCGTCATGAGGAATTCGAAGTGCCCGTCGGCGTGTTCCAACCCCACACCGTGGTGCCGGGCGCACGCGGCGATCAGGACGTCGATGGCCGGCGCCGTCTTCCCGGCTTTGCGGCACCGGCTCGCCAGGGCGCAGGCGGCCGCCCACACCTCGTCAGTGATGGCAAGCTCGGGAAGCGTCTGCTCGAAGTCGCGCAGGATCCTCCGATCGCTCTCGTCCCCGACACCATTCCAGAGCTCGAGCCGGATCGCCGGACACCAGGCGGCATCCCCGCTCTCGAGCAACTGTCTGACCCGGTCGGCGATCTGGGAATCGCCGCGTCGGCGCAGGCAATGCACCCAGCTCGACGAGTCGACGAGCTTCACGGCCGGTTCATTCCGTGCGGCGCAACTTCATCAGTTCCGCGTGCGTCATGAACGTGTCCGACACCCCGAAGTGCTTGGTGAGCGCCGCGAGGCGCTTCCGCCGGTTGAAGTCCTTCAGCGCCGTGACGACGGCCTCCCGCTTGGTGGTCGCGCCGGTGAATCGCATGGCATCCTTGAGCTCCTTTTCTGGAATATCGATCGTGGTCTTCATGGCATCCACGTTAGCCGGTCGTGGAATCCCATTCAACCGCTCCCAGAATCTCCTCCGAGCGTATAGGCTAGTGCCCACCCGGGCGAGGACGTGAAGCTCAAGGGCAAGTGAGCGCCCCCGAGGTGAGGGAGGTACCATGACGACGACGAAGACTCCGTTGTCCGAAATCATCCCGGTCAGCGATCTTGCCTGGCAGGAACGGCAGCCCGGGCTCCGGACGAAGACCATCTGGGAGCACCCGGAGAGCAAGCGACGGGCGGTCATGACCCGCATCGACCCGGAGGCGAAACTGCCGCTTCATCGACACGTCGGCGACGAGCTTGTCTTCGTCATCGAAGGCGCCATCTCGGATGACTTCGGGACGGTGACCGCCGGGAACATGGGCTACCGGCCGAACGGCTGTGTCCATACCGTCTCGACCCCGAACGGGGCGACGGTGCTCGCGTTCATCACCGGCGGGGTCGAGCTGCTCGCGGAGGGGGGCAGCGGACCACCGTCGCAGATCTTCTCGCTCAGTGAGCTGCCCTGGATCGAGGCGCGCAAGGGAGTGCGCCAGAAGAGGATCTGGGAAGACAAGGCGAACGAGCGCCGGGCGATCCTGGCGCGGTTCGAGCCGGGAGCGACGCTGCCGAGGCATCGTCACGTCGGCGACGAGCTGATCTTCATCGTCGAAGGCGCAAACGCCGACGAATCCGGCGTGGTGGCCACCGGCAACATGAATTACCGGCCGAACGGGTGCGTGCACACGGTGACCACCAAGAACGGCGCCACCGTCCTGGCCGTCGTCTGGGGGCACACGGAGCCGGTATGAACGCGACGGCCGTGCGGCGTCCGCGGGTGTGCGGGTGAACGGGTCCCCGCCGCTGCTGGTGGTCGAAGACCTCAAGACCCACTTCTTCACCCGTCGCGGGATCACCAGGGCGGTGGACGGGGTGAGCTTCACCCTGCAGGCCGGCGAGACGCTGGCCCTCGTCGGAGAGTCCGGGTCGGGGAAGTCCGTGACGTGCCTGTCGCTGGTGCGGCTCGTCCCCGAGCCCGCCGGCCGGATCGTCGGAGGCCGGGTGCTGCTCGGGGGCGAGGATCTGCTCACCAAGAGTCCCGCGGAGATGCGGCGCGTGCGTGGCAAGCAGATCGCCATGGTGTTGCAGGACCCGATGACGTCGCTCAATCCCGCGTTGCACATCGGAACGCAGGTGGGCGAGGTCGTGCGGCTCCATCAGGGCCTGCGCGGCTCCTCGCTGCGGGAGAAGGTGCTGGAGGCGCTGTTGCGGCTGCGCATCCCGGGCGCCAGCACGCGGCTCCGCGACTACCAGCACCAGCTCAGCGGGGGGATGCGGCAGCGCGTGGCGAGCGCCATCGGCATGTCGTGCGCGCCGCGCCTGCTCATCGCGGATGAGCCGACCACCGCGCTGGACGTGACCATCCAGGCGCAGTACCTCGAGCTGCTCAAGGAGGTGCAGCGCGCGACCGGGGTGGCCGTCATCCTCGTCACGCACGATTTCGGCATCGTGGCGGCCAATGCCGATCGGGTCGCCGTGATGTATGCCGGGAAGATCGTCGAGATGGGGAGCACGCTCCGGGTGTTCGACCACCCCGCCCACCCCTATACGCAGGCGCTCCTGCGCTGCCTGCCCGACGTCGATCTCAAGCGTGAACGCCTGATCGAGATCGGCGGACAACCGCCTGACCTCGCGCAGCTCCCGCCCGGGTGCCCCTTCGCCCCCCGGTGTCCCAAGCGCCAGCCGATCTGCGACGAGGCCTATCCCCCAGCGGTGACCGTCGACGATGGCCACGTGGCCCGGTGCTGGGCGATCTCCGCCGCGGCGGCCCCCGCCCCGCGATGACCCTGAAAGGCGTCGGGCTGAAGAAGCACTTCCCCGTCACCGGCGGCTTCGGCGTGGGCGGGGTGCGCGGCTGGATCAAGGCGGTGGACGGCGTGAGCGTCGAGGTCAGCGAGGCCGAAACGCTGGGGATCGTGGGCGAGTCGGGGTCCGGCAAGACGACCCTGGCCAAGATCTTCCTCTTGCTGGAACGCCCCACGGCCGGCTCCCTGCTCTTCGATGGCCAGGACACCCGGACCTTCGCCCGCGCCGACCTCGCGCGCTACCGCCGCTCGGTGCAGGCGGTGTTTCAGGATCCGTACAGCTCGCTGAATCCCCGGATGCGGGTCGAGCACATCGTGGCCGAGCCGCTTCCGTCCGGCAACGGCACGAGCCGGGCCGTGGCGCGGGAGCGCGTCGGGGAGGTCCTGGAGCTGGTCGGACTCAGGCGGGGGAGCGCCGCGCTCTACCCGCACGAATTCAGCGGTGGGCAACGGCAGCGCATCGCCATCGCCCGCGCCCTCGTGACCTACCCGAAGTTCATCGTCCTGGACGAGCCGGTGTCGGCCCTGGACGTCTCCATCCGGGCCCAGATCCTCAATCTCCTGAAGGGGCTTCAAGAGCGGCTGGGGCTGGCGTACGTCATGATCTCCCACGATCTGGCGGCTGCGCGTTACCTCTCGACCCACCTGGCCGTCATGTACGCGGGAAAGCTCGTGGAGACGGGGGAGTGCGACGCCGTCTACACCGAGCCACTGCATCCCTACACGCAAGCGCTCCTGTCGGCCGCCCTGCCGCTGCATCCAGCAGCCCGGCGGCAGCGCATCGTCCTGTCCGGCGAAGTGCCCAACCCGATGGATCCGCCCACGGGCTGCCGGTTTCATCCGCGCTGTCCGAAAGCCATGCCCCAGTGCAGCACGCAGGAGCCGGAGTGGCGGGAGGTGAAGCCGGGGCACGCCACGGCCTGTCACCTGTATTGACCTCGCCCCCGCGCTTCGGCTTCTTCTTCTGGCCCTACACGTCGGACTACACGACGCGCATGGCGACGCTCGGCGAGGACCTGGGCTGGGATCTCGTCGGGATCGCCGACACGCCGGGCAACGCGATGGACGTATGGGTCGCGCTCGCGCTCGCCGCGATGCGGACCGAGCGCGTCCCGCTGGCGGCGTGCGTGACCAATCTGGTGACGCGCCATCCGGCGCTCACCGCCGGCGCCGCCGCCTCCGTCGATGCGGTCTCGGCCGGGCGGCTCATCCTCGGACTCGGGACCGGTCACAGCGGAGTCACCAACGTCGGCACGTCGTCATCGTCGCCGGAGGCGTTTCGCCGCGGCCTCGCCTTCACGCGCGCGCTGCTGGCCGGCGAGCGGGCGACGCTGGACGGCGCGTCGACTCAGCTCCCACCACTCGGCCGGCGCGTGCCCGTCTACGCGGCGGCATCGGGGCCCGGCGCGCTCCGCACCGCCGGCGCCGTCGCCGACGGCGTCTTCGTCAACCACGGCTTGGCCGCCGAGCACGTCGCGCGGGCGCGCGGCCTGGTGGCCGAGGGCGCGCGGGAGACCGGCCGCGCGGTGGAGGACGTCGACGTCTGGTGGATCGCGTGCCTGGACGTGAACGAGCGCCGTGACGTCGCGCTCGAGAAGCTCGGCAACATCCTCGGGTTCGTAGCCGCCTACGTCGTCGGGCCCGCGCCCGAGCAGCGCGGCGTCCCACCCGCGCTCGTGCCCGCGATCCGCCAGCTCCGGCAGCAGTACACGACGCACCGGGCGAAGATGGATCCGGCGCTCACGCGCACGCTCGGCGTGTTCGACTACCTGCGCGCGCGTCTCGCGATTGCCGGCACGCCCGAGGACTGCATCGAGCAGGTCCGCGCCGCGCTTCAGGCCGGGGCGCGGAATCTCATGTTCACCGTGAGCCTCGCGTCCGACCCCGTGCGCACGGTGGAGCTGTTCGGCCGTGAGGTGCTTCCGGCCGTCCGGCGCGCCGGCTGGTAGAATCCGCCGATGCCCCTGCGGGTTGCCGCCATCGAAGTCAGCCACTGGCACTCGCTGTACGACGCGGCGTATCTTCGCCACTTCGCCGGCATGCCCGACGTGCAGCTCGTCGGCGTCCACGATCCGAATCCCAAAATCGCGGCCCACCGCGCGGCGGCCGTCGGCAATCCGCCCACCTTCACGGACTACCGCGAGATGCTGGCGGCGACGCGCCCGGACTTCGTGCTCGCGCTCGGCCGGCCTCGCGCGATGACCGAGATTGCCCACTACCTCCTCGACCACGGCTATCCGTTCCTGATGGAGAAACCCATCGGGATCGACGCGGACGCGGTGCGGTCCGTCGCCGACAAGGCGGCGGCCAAGCGGGCGTTCGTCGCGGTGCCGCACTTCCAGCGGTACCACCCGTTCACGACCCACGCGCGGCGGCTGCTCGCCGCCGGGCGGTTCGGGCCGCTGTCGCACCTGTACTTCCGCCTCAATCGGCCGACCTCCGCGCGGTATGCCGGGTGGGACTCCCCCTGGATGCTCGATCCGGCCGTCGCGGGCGGGGGGTGCCTGCGCAACCTCGGCGCCCACGGGCTGGATTTCTTCCTGTTCGTCACGGGCGAGGACGCGCGGGTGACGGGGGCGCAGCTGAGCTGGCGCGCGCACGGTCAGCCGGTGGAGGACTACGCGTCGGTGCTGCTCCGCTCGGCCGGCGGCGTGCTCGGGACGGTCGAAGTCGGCAACACGTATCCCGGCACCGGCACCGACCGCGAGTGGAAGGTGTCCGGCCGCGACGCCCTCCTGCTCCTGGCGCCCGACGACACCATCCGCCTGGTGACGGCGACCGGCGAAGAGACCATGCCCGGCGCGCCGCCGGAGCCGCTCGCCCGCGTCGCCGTGCGCGACGCCCTCGACCATTTCACGCGCGGCGCGCCGCCGCCGATCAGCGTCCACGACACGCTGCGGGCGGTCGAGCTCATCGACCAAGCCTACGCGCTCGCAGGCCGATTTCCTTCGGAGGGGGCCTCGGCGGCCCCCTCCGATGCCTCCCCCGGGGAGTGGCGCGGGCAAAGCCCGCCTTCGAATGAAGAGTCATCGCCTGACATCTGAATGGTGTTGATCGGCCTGTACGCTCGGTAGGCCGGCGCCCGCCGAATAGGCCTGGACGGAGAATGAAGGAGGAATCGTGGGGCGACTGGATGGGAAGGTCGTGGTGGTGACGGGGGCGAGCCGGGGGATTGGGGCGGAGATCGCGCGGCTATTCGCCGCCGAGGGCGCGCGGGTGATCTGCGCGGCGCGCACGGTGCGGGAGGGGGAGCATCAGTTGGCCGGATCGCTGGAGACGACGGTGGACGGTATTCGGGCCGCCGGCGGCGAGGCGCGGGCGATCGCGGCCAACATTGCCGAGCCCAGCGAGTGCGAGAAGCTGATGGCCGCCACCCGCGAGATCTATGGTCCTGTGGACGTGCTCGTCAACAACGCCGCGCTGACGTACTACGTGCCCGTGAAGGACTATGCGGTCAACAGGTGGCTGCGCTCGTGGGCGGTCAATCTCCACGCGCCGTTCATTCTCAGCCAGCTCGCGCTGGGCGACATGATCCCGCGGCGCACGGGCGCGATCGTCAACATCTCCTCCGGCGCCGCCATTGGTCCCGGCCGCGGCCCGTATCCCGACCCGGCCGTCGGCGCCCGCGGCGGAACCTGTTACGGCGCGGAGAAGGCGGCGCTGGAGCGGTTCACGCAGGGGCTGGCGTCCGAGGTCTACCAGTACGGCGTTTCGGTGACGTGCGTCTCGCCGTCGCGGATCGTGCCGACGCCGGGCACGGTGTATCACAAGCTCGTCCGCTCCCTGGACGACGAGCGCGGAGAGCCGCCCGCGCTCATGGCCCAGGCCGCGCTGTTGCTTGCCACCGAGCCGCTCGATCGCGTCACCGGCCGCGTGACGTATAGTCAGCAGATCTTGAAGGAGTACGGCTGGATCACCGAAGCCCGCGGCCGCGGCGTCGACACTCGCGGCAGCGGGTATTCCGAAGCTTAGAAGGAGTCGGATCTCCATGAGCGACATGACACTGATGCTGGCGCAGCGTGGAGTCGAAGCGGCCATGGCGAAGGCGAAGGTGCTCGGCACGCCGATGACGGTGAGCGTCGTGGACGACGCGGGCCGCATCGTGCTGATCGCGCGCGGCGACGGCACCGGGTTCTTCACCCCCGACACGTCGCTGGGCAAGGCCGTCGGGGCGGCGGCGTTCCGCCGGCCGACGAAGGACATGGGCGAGATGTACTCGAAGGGCTCCGCATTCTGGGAGCAGGTCGCGTCCGCCCTTCCCGGCCAGATCCTGCCCAGCATCGGCGGCGTGCCGGTGACCGTGGGCGGGCAGGTGATCGGCGCGGTCGGCTGCGGCGGAGGCACGGGCGAGCAGGACCACGAGTGCGCGGTCGCCGCCGCCGAGGCGATGACGCGGTAGCATCGGCTGGGCCGATGACGTAGGCCGGGTTTTCCCGCTACGCCGCGATCAGAGAAGGACCGCTGACGCTCCGTTGCTCGTCTGCGCCGCCGTAAAGTTCACGGTCTCCCGGAAGAACGCGGCGTCTTCGTGGAACCGGAGTGGCCCGTTGGGAGTATTCAGATCGACGCGCCGACCGAGGATTTCCGATAGCTCGTCCTGCATTCTGAAGAACGCCAGCCCGGGGGGTTTGCCCGGCTCGAACTCGACGAGAACGTCCACGTCGCTATCCGGCGTGAAGTCATCGCGCAGGACGGAGCCGAAGAACGCCAGGCGGCGGATGTGGTGACGACGGCAGAACTCGGCGATCCGTTCTCGGGGTACCTGGATGCGGGCTCGCCGGGCACTCATGACACAGGAACGACCTTGAGGCCCTCGATCCCGTTCACTGAGCCGTCCGGGCTCGGGCCATGCCGCCTCCCGGGCGCGTCGCAGGCGCCCAAAGTTGCCTCAATATACCCGATGGACTGCGGGTAACCGCCAACGTCCGTGCGCTGCTACACTCGCGGGCGGGCAACGAAAGGAGCGCGAGCCATGGCCACGACCCAGCTTCCGCCACTGCTTTCCAGCGACGGCCACCTCGAGGTCCTCCCCGAGCGCTGGACGCCGCACATGGCCGCGAAGTACAAGGACCAAGCGCCCCGGACCGTCCGGCTCCCGGACGGCGGCGACGCGCTGCTCATCCCGGGTCAAGAGCCCCGTCCGGTGAACTTCATCGACCTGCGCGGCGGGCGGACCAACGAGACGTGGCAGCCGTTCGGCGTGAAGGTGGAGGACACGGCCGGGGTCGGTCCGCCGGAGCAGCGGGTCCGCGAGCAGGACGTCGACGGCCTCGGGGCCGAGGTGCTCTTCCCCAACATGGTGATGGGACCGCGCTACTGGCGCACGATGACCGACGACGACGCCTACCGCGCGGCGGTCCGCGCGTACAACGACTGGCTCGGGCACGAGTACTGCGCGGTGTCGCGCGACCGGCTGATCGGCCTCGGCGTCATCCCGTGGACGAACGTCGACGATGCCATCGCCGAGATGGAGCACTGCGGGCGGCTCGGGCTCAAGGGCGTCATGCTCGGCGTATTCCCCAGCGGCAAGGCGTATCCGACGCCGGAAGACGATCGGTTCTGGGCGGCGGCCGTCGAGATGCGCATGCCGTTGACCGTCCACGTGGGCTTCGATCGCCAGGGACCGCGGGCGACCCAGCCGACGTTCGAGTATCCGGGCGCCGATCCTCAGGTCCTCGACAAGGTGGGGCCGCGCAAGATCGTCGACTGGGTCGCGCTGAACTTCATGGGGATGCCGTCGGCGCTCAGCATCACGCAGACGATCATGTCCGGCGTGTTCGATCGCTTTCCCGATCTCCGGATCTTCTTCGCGGAGACGCGTCTGGGGTGGGTGCCGTTCTGGATGGAGGAAGCCGACTACTGGTACGAGCGGCACCGTCACTGGGCGGCGCGCCTGCTGAACTTCAAGCCGTTGAAACAGCGGCCGAGCGACTACGTGCGCCAGCACGTCTACTTCAGCGTGCAGCACGTGGAGCGGGTCGCGATCGAGCTGCGGCACCACCTCGGTCCCGAGCACGTGATGTTCGCCACCGACTTCCCGCACATCGAGTGCGACTGGCCGAACACGCGGCCCTTCGCCGAGCGGCTCTTCGCGGACGTGCCCGGGCCGGAGGCCTACAAGATCGCGGCCGGCAACATGCTCAAGTTCTTCGAGCTCGAGGACACGCCGATGGGGCGGAAGGTGCGCGCGCAGGCCACGGGCGCCGCCGGGTAGGCGGGGCGCCCGTCTTCCGGCGCCAGACGGCTCACGGTTTCTTGAGCCGCATGTCCTCCCAGGGCGCGGTGAAGTAGAGCGTCGGGTTCAGGCCGACCCCGGCCTCCTCGACGCGCGGGCCCACACCGTGCAGCGTGGCCGGCTCGAAGATCGGGCCGTGCATGACGCGCTCGTGCATCGTGCGCTGGATCTGATGCAGGAGCGCCTCGCGCTTCTTGCGGTCGCGCTCCTGGGCCTGCTGCCGGAAGAGGTCGTCGATGTCGGGATACCCGCCGTACGCATACGGGCCGGTGCTGATGACGAAGGCCTCGAGGCGGGCAGAGGCGTTGCCCGACGCGGCCGAGACCGTCACCAGCACGCCAGAAAGCTTCTTGTTCCGCCAGGCCTCCATGTAGGTCAACCGCTCCATGCTTCGCACCCGGCCGCGAATGCCGACCGCGGCGAGATAGTTCGCGACCGCCTCGCCCATCGTGGTGAACGGCGGCAGCGGCGTGATGTCGCCGGCGTCGAAGCCGTTGGGATATCCGGCCTCGGCCAGGAGGCGCTTGGCGTGCGTCGGGTCGTACGGATGCGGGTCGATTCGCAGCGCAAACTCCATCGTGCTCGGGATGATCGATCCCGTGAGCCGGGAGAATCCCAGCCGCTCCGCTTCGTTGATCGCCTGCTTGTCCATGGCCATGGTTGCGGCGAGGCGGACGCGTCGATCGGCCCACGGGGACTTCGGATTCCACTGCTCGGGGAACTCGAGCCACCACGCCGCCGATGAGATGACGCGCAGCAGGCGGAGCTTGGGGTCGGCCTGGACCGTCGCGCCCTCCACCCCGACCATCAGGTAGCCGATGTCCGCCTCGCCGGTCTTGAGCATGGCCAGCCGCGTGGTGCGGTCGGGGATGCCCTTGATGACGATGCGCTTGATCGAGGGCTTCTTGCGCCAGTACTGCTCGTTGGCGTCGAGCACGAGCTCGATCCCGGGATTGAAGCGCACGAACCGGTAGGGACCGAGTCCCACCGGCTGCCGCTTGAAGCCTTCTTCACCGACCCTCTCGACGTACTTCTTCGGCACGATCCACGCGGCGCCGGTGGCCGGCGTGGCATAGAACGAGAGAAAGTCGGGCCAGGGCGACTGCAGTACGAAGCGCACACGGTACGGGTCCACCACCTCGACGCTCTTCACCCGCTCGTGGAGGAGCTTGGCCGACGAGCCGCGGTAGCGGTGGAAGCTGAACTTCACGTCTTCGGCGGTGAAGGGATCGCCGTTGTGGAACTTGAGACCTTCCCGGAGCTTGAACTCGTACACGAGCCCGTCCGGGCTCTCCTTCCACGACTCGGCCAGGCACGGCGCCATGTTGTTGCCCGGCAGCGGCTTGATGAGCGCGTCGTGCAGGGCGTAGAGGAAGACGAACGGCGTGGCGATCCCCGAGGTCTCGGCGGGATCGAGAAACGACGGGGCGATCGAGGCGTCGAAGGCGACGGTCAACTGATCGGCCGGGCTCTGCGCCCCGACCGTCCCGCCCAGCGCCGCGACGAGCAGGAAGGAAACCAGAACAACCCGCGCTGTCAGCCGACCCATGGGGACCTCCTTGGTCTGCGACGAGCACTCATTCCGCCGGCTCGGGGTCGTTCCCCGACGTCCAGTAGGGCGACATGGTACCGCGTCGCCCCGGTGTCGGCGACCCCTGGGAGACGGGGGAAGGATCTCCTCGCATGCTACTCGGCGGCGCGCACCTCTCGGAGGCGAGCCCCGAGGATCTCCGTGAGCTGGGCCTCCACCTCCGTGGTGATGAGGCCGACGGCGTCCATGTCCTGGACGTGAACGCGGTCCTTCAGGCGGTAACTCGTCAACTTCATGCGGACGAGATCGGCGACCGGCGCCAGGAGCACACCTTCAACAGTGCGGGCCGGCGGAGAGAAATCGGGAACGGCCTCGACGTAGTCCGGGCGCATCTTTTCTCTCACGAAGATCAAGTGCGCCGCGCTCCGGGCCTTTGGGGCCCGAGCATCCACCAGCATGTCGACTCCCGCGGCGTGGCGGTATTCAAAACCGAACGGTCGGACGGCCTCGATGATGGCCTGGAACTGGGCCCTGTCCACGGCGATGTCCACGTCCCGCGTCGAACGGGCGGCGAGGGGATCACGCTCGTACACGTGAAAGAACACCGCGACGCCGCCCACAACGCGATAGTCGATGCCAGCCCTGGCGAAGGCCTGGCCGAGGCGGCGGACGGTGTCGAACAGTTGCTCCACGTGGTGATCGTAGGCGGCAATCGTCAGCACGGGACCCGATTATCACATGGAGCCGCGTGCGTCGATGCGTGGAGCCGTCGCGCCGGTCACTGGCCCTTGAGGCGTATCTCCTCGACCGAGGGGAAGGGGACCAGGTGCATCGAATCGAGCGCGTGCTCGGCCAGCCGCGGGCCCACGCCGCGCAGCGTGCGGTAGTCCATGACCGGGGCGAACATCGCCCGGTCGATGCTGATCTGCTGGATCCACGCGGCTGGCCTATCCCGCCGGCACGTGTCCGTCAATCCGCGCGGCACGGTCAGGGGGCAGACGACGGACGAAAGGCTTCGAGGCGCGGCAGGAGGTCGCGCAGGAGGAGCCGACGCTTGAACGGCAGGACGGTGGCCGGCAGCGTGGCGGCCCGGATCGCCAGGTGACGCGGCACGGCGACGATGAGATTCACGCCGCGGACCGCCGCGAGCTTGCCCAGCTTGTCGGCCAGGTACTCCGGCGTCCAGTAGCCGACGATCTCGAGCACGACTTCGGTGCCGTCCTTGTGCCGGAACACGAAGTCCGGGACGAGGAGACTGCCGCCGAGATCGAGCACCGCGCCCTCCCGACGGAGGCGCCAACCCGCGCGGGTGCGCCCGAACTTGGCGGCGATGGCGGCCTCCAGGCTCGAGTCGAACTCGGGTGGGGCAGCCAGGCCGGCGCCAAGCCCGTCGGCCGAGGTCAGCGAGAAGGTGAGTGGGCGCCAGCCCGGTCGGAGCGCGATGTCGGCCCGCAGCCGCCAGTCGCCGAGGCGCACGAGCGCGGCCAGGAAGCGCGCGAAGTCGACGCCGTAGATCCGTGTCCTGCGCAGGACGGAGTTCGGGCCGTCCAGCACGAAGCGGTAGCCGTCGCGCTCGGCGCCGCGCCGGGGCGCGCCGGCGGGGCGACGCGCTCGCCGCGGTCTCTTGCCCATCCGCTCCACCTGGTAGAGGAGGCGGGCCAGGCGGGCGTAGCGGAGGATGTGCTTGAAGTCGCGGCGCGCCTCGACGGTCACCCGCGTCGCCGAGTACAGGAGGGCCTGGGCCTGGGCGAGGTCGTAATCCGCGCGCAGGGCCTCGGCCGTGTAGTCGGAGGGAAACGCGCGCAGGCGGTGGAACTCGGGGTAGTCAGCGTAGAGCACGGCCACCGCCTCGGACGCCGCCGGTGGCGACGGGAACACGGTCGCGAGCATCGCCTGCGTCGCGTCGGCGTCGACCAGCGGGTGGCGCGTGGCGGCGGCCTCGAACAGCTCGACGCGTCGTTCCGCGCACCGCGCCGTGGATGGCCACTCGTAGCTCGACGCGTCGTCGAGAACCTTCACGACCGGTTCGATCCGATCCGGCCGAAGTCCTTCGAGGGCGTGGCGGGCGGCGTTCCGGACCTGGCCACGCGACTGGCCGATCCGCTCGCGGTAGACGGCGACGCCGCGCTCGATGACCGGCAGCGACTCGTCGTCGAGCCGGTCAGAAGAGATCGAGCTGGTTTGCCTGTCCCAGTGATAGACGCGAAGCGCCGCGGTAAGCATCGCTCTGTCCCCGGCGCCGCGCGCGGGCGACGTCCGGAGTCTCCTGAAGGACGACCTCGTAGAGCCGGGCCGTCCGGTCGCCGGACTTCCGGAGCAGCCGGCCCAGGCGCTGCACGGCCTCGCGGACGCCCTTGTCGCCGCCGAGAACGACGCCGACCTTCACGGCGGGCGCGTCCCAGCCCTCGTTGAGCACCTGGCACGCGGCCAGCGCCTTGATGCGGCCGGCGGCGAAGGCGTCGAGCACCCGGTTGCGCTCGTGCTTGTCGGAGTGCGAGGTGAGCGCGGGAATGAGAAAGCGGGCCGAGACGTCCAGCGCCATCCGGTTCGACGCGGTGAAGACGATCAACGACTCGTCGGGATGCAGGCGGAACACGTCCTCGAGCACGCGCAGCTTCTCCGCCGACCGGTTCACGATGGCGAGCTTGCGCCGCCAGCGCCGGAGCACCTCGCGCGCCTCGGGATCGGTGCGGGAGCGCCGCGCCATCTCCTTCCAGTCGAACGCGCCGTCTTCGCGCCGGCGGGCCGCGACGTAGTGGCGGATGCTGCGCGACAGCTCGTCGAACTCGGCCTGCTCGGTCTCGGTGAGGTAGATCGGCACCCGCACGATCGAGTAGTCGGCCACCGTCCGGCCCCGCGCCTGGTCGAGCGTCTCTTCGTAGACGACGGGTCCGATCAGCTCCGCGAGCATGCCGTCGCGGCCATCGGCGCGCCACGGGGTGGCGCTGAGACCCAGCCGCAACGGCGCCAGGCAATCGAGCGCGCTCTCGTGCTGGACCGGCCCCGGCAGGTGATGGGCCTCGTCGTAGACGATCAACCGGTAACGGTTGCCGATGTCCTTCATGTGGATCCACGCGCTGTCGTACGTGGTCACGGTGATCGGCCAGATCTCCTGGCGGCCGTCACCGAGCACGCCGGCCTCGAAGCCGAGCCCCTGCCGGATGCGGCGCTGCCACTGGTACATCAGGTCGCGCAGGGGCGCGACGACGAGCGTGGGCGCCTGGTACCGGGCCGCGATCGCCAGCGCGATCTCGGTCTTGCCGGTGCCGGTGGGTTTGACGACGACCCCACGGCCGCCCGCGCCTTCCCACGCGTCGATGGCCGCCTGCTGGTCGGCCCGCAGGGGCGGCAGCGCGACTCGGAGTGTCGGAGACGGGAAGAAGTGCTCGGCGCCGTCGGCGATCTGAAGCCGATAGGTCGCCGCGTCCTCGCGCACGCGCCCGTGGTTGATCGCGGCGGTCCGCCAGCCCCCCACGCGCTCGTCCCAGACGAAGTAAGGCGGAACCCGCGCCGTCGCCGGCGCATCCAGGCGCAGCGAGCCCCGATCGAAAGTGAGCGCGTGCGGGCACGCCACGCCGTATGTCTATCGGAGCGCGGCCGGCGATGCAAGCGGATCGCGCACGCCGCCGCCTCGACCACGAAGACGGTACCGGTCGCCCGGCCAGCCCGAACGCGTCTGCTGTCGTGAACACTTGCGCGGCTCGAGGCCAGGCCGGTACGTTGTCGAGGTGGATTATTCGCTGATCCGAGCATGTTTGGCCGACTGTCGCTTCACGGACCATGCTCGCCGCGAGATGGAGGCCGAGCGCCTCGGGGTCATTCGCGCCGAAGACGCTTTACTGGCCCTCGAAGCGGGTGAGATCATTGAAGAGTACCCGGATGACCAGCCGTATCCGAGCTGTCTGATTCTCGGACGGACGAAGAGCGGGCGGCCTCTTCACGTTGTTTGCGCACCAGTCGCGGCCGACCGCCGGTTGATTGTCATCACGATCTATGAGCCGGACCGAGCTCGATGGGACACGGAATTCCGGCGGCGGAGGACGGGATGAAGTGCGTGATCTGTAAAGCCGGCGACGTTCAACCCGGGCGGGTAGAGGCTGAGGTCAAGGTCGGCTCGGATCGGCTCATCGTGAGTCTCTGGACGGAGCGCTGTTCGGAGTGCGGTGAGGCGTATTACTCGGCCGAGGACTTGCGAAAGCTCGAAGGTCTGCGGGGGGACTTCGCCCGGAACGCCATCAGCCCGGACTGCGTTGGACGCGTCTACAGGGCATAGACGCTGCGCGGCCTCACCGGCCGTGCAACGCACCCGGTCCGCCGCCGGCTCAGGACCTAGCGGGATTCCTCTTGGCCGTGTTACACCAAGGCCGGGAGGACTCGATGACCAGCTTCACGGGGCAGGTCATCCTCATCACGGGCGCGTCGTCGGGGATCGGGGCTGCGCTGGCTCGGGAGTTCGCGCGGGCCGGCGCCGATCTCGTGCTTGCCGCCCGGCGGATCGAGCGGCTCGAGCACGTGCGTGCCGCGGTCGAGCGCGCGGGCCGGCGGGCCGTCGTCGTGGCCTGTGACGTCACCGTCGACGGTGACGTGGAGAAGGTCGTCGAAGTCGCCCGCCAGACGTTCGGCCGCCTGGACGTGGTGGTGGCAAACGCCGGCTACGGTGTCGTCGGTCCGGTGGAGCGGCTGAGCCTCGACGACTACCGCCGTCAGTTCGAGACCAACGTCTTCGGCGTGCTCCGCACGGTGTACGCGACTCTTCCCGACCTCAAGGCCTCGCGCGGCCGTCTGGTGCTCATCGGGAGTGTCAACGGCTACGTGGCCCCGCCCGGCACCGCGCCCTATGCCATGAGCAAGTTCGCCGTGCGTGCGCTCGCGGAAGCGCTGGGACACGAGCTCACGGCGACGGGCGTCTCGGTCGTGCTCATCAGTCCGGGGTTCGTCGCCTCCGAGATCCGGCAAGTGGACAACCGCGGCGTCTGGCACCCCGAGCCCGCCGTGGGTCCGCCGCGCTGGCTCGTCATGCCCGCGGACCGCGCCGCGCGGCAAATCGTCCGCGCGGTCGCGCGCCGCCGCCGCGAAGCGGTGATCACGGCGCTCGGCAAGTTCGCGGTATTCGTGCAGCGGCACGTGCCGGGGCTGGTCGCGATGGTCCTGCGCCGCGCGCGGATCCGCGGCCGCGGCGAGCCCGCCGCCGCGCGCACGACGCCCGCTCAGCGGGTCTAGTGACATGGGAACCCCGGACATGGTCCTCGCGAGTCAGCGGAGGTAAGCCGGGAACACCCGGCGCAGCACTTCCGGATCGTTCATCGACAGCATGCCGGCGGCGAGCCGACGCGCGGCGCCCCGGATCGCGACGAACGTGATCTCACCCTCGGCCGCCACCCGCCCGCCCGGTAGCAACGCCGTCATGCGGGTCACCCAGCGCCGCGGATCGTCCGCCTGGGGCCGCGCGTCGGCCCGGACGGCGCGCACCGTGATCGGCGGACCGAGCGGGATCGGCGCGTGGAGGCTCACCGCGAGCTCGGTCGTCATGCCCGATTCGCCGGTCGCGAGCGCGCCGAGCCAGAACGCCGTCTCGTCGAGCAGCGTGGTGAGGGCCACCGGCGCCAGCGTCCCGTCGGCCGCAGCGAAGCGTGGCGGTGGCGACCACGTCGCCATCACGTGGTCGCCGTCGAACTGGAGCCGTGCGTGCAAGCCGAGGTCGTTGCGCGTGCCGCACGCGAAGCAGGAATACGACACCGGCAACGGATGCCGTTCGCCACTCGAGCCCGGTGCTGACGCAGCGGGCGTGGCTCCGTCGGGCGTCGTTCCAGTGGGCGTCGCATCAGCCGTCGGCGGCGTCGCCGGCCCGACGCGGCCGTCGACCAGGCTCCCACCGTTGCCGTCGCCGAGCCTGAGCGCGAGGCCGCGGTCGTCACGCTCGATCCGGAGCGGCAGGGGAACGCCGAGCGGCACGCGCCGGTGATAGACGCCGCGCACCGCCCCGGGCGGGCCACCGGCCAGGGCCGCGAAGAGGCCGAGCACGCTGCCGCCGTGCGCGGTGTCGGGCAGGCCACCGAAGCGGGGATCGAGGGTCACGGTGCGCGCGTCACCCTCGCCGGCGACGCCGTTACGCAGGAGCGATTCAACCGTCATGCGATAATTCCGTCGTGCCGCGCCCATGGTAGCGCACCCCGCGTTCGTGCGGGCCACCGTCGTCAACTTCTTCTTCTTCGCCGGCCTGAACTTCTTCGTCCTGCTGCCGCTCTACATCAAGGCGCACGGCGGCACCGAGGTCGAGGTCGGGCTGCCGTTCTCAGCCTCGGTCTCTCCGAGGAGACGCGCGGAGTCGTCGCCGTGCGGTGACGCAGTACTATCGTGCCGGCCGTTCTATACTGGCGTCGTTCTCACTCAGATGGCCGGACCGGCCGCTTCGAGCGCGGGCTCTGCCCGCGCAATCCTTTCGGGGGGGAGGTTCGGAGGGGGCCGTTGAGGGCCCCTCCGAGTGAACATGATCAACGCCATTGCCCGCATCAGCGTCATCGCGCTGGTCCTCGTGGCCGGCGTGACCGCGTCCAGCCGGAGCAGCGGCGCTCCCGCTCGGCCGGAGACTCCGGCGCCCAGGATGGGCGGGCTTCAGGAAGTCGACGTCATCGCGGTCGTGATGGACCAGCGGACGCGGACGCCGACGGTGATCCTCCAGGGCAAGCGGGACAAGCGCACCTTCGGGATGGCGATCGGCGTCGCCGAGGCCACCGGCATCGCGCTGCCGCTGCAAGGCGTCACGCCCCCGCGGCCGCTCACCCACGATCTGTTCCTCACCCTCTTCGGCCGGCTCAAGGTCGGTCTGACCCGCGTGGTGATCACGGATCTTCGTGACGACGTCTATTACGCCACCGTGCACCTGACGGCGGGCACGACGGAGATGACGCTCGATTCGCGCCCGTCCGACGCGATCGCGCTCGCCCTCCGCTCCAAAGTCCCCGTCCTCGTCGAGGACCGCGTGTTCGAGAAGAGCGTCGACGAAGCGCCCAACCGGCCGAGGATCTGATGAGCGCCGTCAACGCCGACAGCCTGCAGTGGGCGCTCCAGCGCCGGCTGGAAGACGTCTTCGCCAAGCTGGGAGAGAAGTTCGGTGACCTCACCGGGCGGGTGAACATCAAGATCCAGCCCGACGTTCGCTTCGAGGACGTGGGGGGGCTGGCCCAGGCCAGGACGGCCCTGCGCGGGTTCGTCAACGTGCTCACCAACCCCGAGCGGTACCAGGAGTGGGGCATCGAGCCCCCGCGCGGCGTGTTGCTCTACGGCCCGCCCGGCACCGGGAAATCGATGCTGGCGCGCGCGGTGGCGAGCGCGGCCGGCGCGATCTTCTATCACCTCAAGCTCATGAACCTGACCTCGAAGTTCGGCGCCAACACGGGCGAGCTGCTGCAGGAGACGCTCCGCATCGCCATCGACGAGGGGCGCGCGCTGATCTTCCTGGACGAGATCGACGCCCTGTCGCTCGATCATCTGCTGCCGCCGCCGCAAGCGCGCGAGGCGAGCGCCCGCCTGGTGGCCGCGCTGTGCGAGAAGCTGGACGCGGTCGCGCCGTCCGCGCGCGTGCTCGTGATCGCCGCGACCAGCCGGACCGACGCCCTCGATCCCGCCCTCGTGGCCCCCGGCCGTTTCGATCACCTCATCGAGGTCGTGCTCCCCGACGCCGCCGCCCAGCAGGAGATTCTCGAGCTGGTGAAAGCGCGTACCGAGCGCGACGCCGGCCACCCGCTGTTCGCCACCCTCGACTACCGCAAGATCCTGCCCGTCATGGGGGGCATGAGCGGCGCCGACATCTCCGTGATCCTGCGCCGGGCGCTCGAGGCCAAAGTCCACCGCGACGTCGGCGACGTCACCGCGAACCCGGTGACGACCGAGGACCTGATGCTGGCCATCGACGAGTACAAGCGCGTGCGCGGCGTCGTCGAGAAGATCCGGTACGGCCAGTACCTGTGATGGCGTGACCGCGGCCGGTCCCGACTCGTGATCGCGACCACGCGCCTCCGCGTCCGCTACAAGGACACGGACTGCATGAAGGTTGTCTACTACGGCAACTACCTGACCTACTTCGAGGTCGGGCGGGTCGAATACCTGCGCCAGCAGGGCCGGACGATCGCGGAGATCGACCAGCGCCTGCACATGCCCGTGGTGGAGACGACGGTGCGCTACGTGCGGCCGGCGCATCTGGACGACCTGCTCGACGTGGCCTGCTGGATCTCCGAGCGCAAGCGGGCGAGCTTCCGCTTCGCGTACGAGATCCGCAACGCGGCGGGCGAGGTGGTGGCCACGGGGCTCACCCTGCACGCGTGCCTGGACGTCGCCACCGGCAAGATGATCGCGGTGCCCGCCTGGCTGGCGGAGATCATGCCGGTGGCGACTCCGGGACCGGCCGAAACTCGTGCACGTGAATGATGAGAACCGATCGGGTATACTCCTCTTTCGGTAACCACCCCGAATGATCGAAGTCCAGAGCCTCACCAAGCACTACGGGCCGATCACCGCCATTCGCGACGTGTCCTTCGGCGTCGCGCCGGGCGAGATCGTCGGCTTCCTCGGTCCCAACGGCGCCGGCAAGTCGACGACGATGCGGATCCTCGCCTGCTTCATGCCCGCCTCGAGTGGCTCGGCCCGCGTGGCCGGCTACGACGTGTTCAGGGAATCGATGGAGGTCCGCCGGCGGATCGGCTACCTGCCCGAGAACGTGCCGCTCTATTCCGACATGCGGGTGCGGTCGTACCTGGACTTCGTGGCCGAGGTGAAGGGCGTGCCGCGCGGGCAGCGGCGCTCGCGGGTGGCCGAGATCATGGAGCGCTGCCTGGTGGCCGACATGCAGAACCGCCTGATCGGCAAGCTCTCCAAGGGCTACCGGCAGCGGGTCGGGCTGGCCCAGGCGCTGGTGAGCGATCCGGCCGTGCTGATCCTGGACGAGCCCACCATCGGCCTCGACCCTGCGCAGATCGCCGAGATCCGCGCGCTGATCAAGTCACTGGCCGGTGACCACACCGTCATCCTGTCCACGCACATCCTGCCCGAGGTTTCGATGGTCTGCAGCAGCGTGGTCATCATCAACAAGGGCACCATCGTCGCCCAGGGCCCCATCGACAGCCTCGTCGAGCAATTCTTCCCCAGCGCCCGCGTGCAGGTGCAGATCGCGGGGCCGGCGGCGGCGGCGGTGCGGGAGGGACTGGCGAAGATCCCCGGGGTGCTCGCGGTCCTGGACCAGCCGGCCGAGGACGGCGCGGGCACGTACGTGGTCGAGTCCGGGCGGGATCGGGACGTGCGCGGCGAGATCTTCCAGCTCGCCGCCCAACAGCGCTGGGCGCTGGTCGAGCTCCGGCGGCTGGGCATGACCTTGGAGGAAGTGTTCATCCGCATCGTGGCGGGTGAGGAGGCGGGGGCCGCGGAGGACGGGACGCCGGCGCCGGCCGAGCCGCTCGGAGAGCCACAGGTATGAGGGTCTGGCCGATCTTCAAGAAGGAGATGCGTCTCTATTTCACCTCGCCGATCGCGTGGGTGATCCTGAGCATCTTCCTGATCATCGCGGGGTTCTTCTTCTACAACATCTTCGTGTACTACACGCGGGCGTCCATGCAGGCGCAGATGAACCCGCAAATGGGCCGCGACCTCAACGTCACCGATGCCGTGCTGCGGCCGCTCTTCTCCAACCTCAGCGTCATCCTGTTGCTGCTCATGCCGCTGGTGACGATGCGGTTGTTCGCCGAGGAGCGGCGGTCGGGCACGATCGAGCTGCTCCTGACCTACCCGGTCCGGGACGGCGCCGTGCTGATCGGCAAGTATCTGGCCGCGCTCTGCCTCTATGCCCTCATGCTCGCGTTCACGCTGGTCTATCCCGCCACCGTGCTGTACTTCGCGCGGGTGGAGTGGGGGCCACTGGCCACCGGCTACCTCGGTCTGCTCCTCATGGGCGCCACCTTCATCTCGGTGGGGATTCTGGCGTCGTCGCTGACCGAGAACCAGATCGTGGCGGCCATCAGCACGTTCGGCGTGCTGCTGATGTTCTGGGTCATCGGCTGGTCCGCGGAGTACGTCGGCGGCGGATGGGGACAGGTGCTCTCCCACCTCTCGATCCTCGACCACTTCGACACCTTCGCGCGGGGGATCCTCGACACCAAGGACGTCATTTATTACGTGAACCTCTCGCTCGTCGCGCTTCTCCTGACCCACCGGTCACTCGAAGCGCGACGCTGGAAAGGCTAGATGCAGCGCATCCTCGACTGGGGCGGCTACGTCGGTCTCGCCGTGCTGCTGGCGGCGTTCGTGCTGCCGTTCGTCAAGCCCGAATGGGGTCGCATGCAATGGTGGCTGGTGGGGGCGGGGGTCCTGCTCGTGCTCGCCTCGCTGCTGGGGCACGTCAACGTGCGCGGGGCGGTGGGCCGGCGCTCGACCCGCTATGGGTTCAACGCCGCGGTCGCCGTCGTGCTCATCCTCGCTATCGCCAGCTTCGTGGAGGCGGTCTCCTACCGGCGGAACGCGCGGCTCGATCTCACCGAAAATCGCCGGCACAGCCTGGCGCCGCAGACCATCCAGCTCCTCAAGGGCCTGTCCACCGACGTCAACGCGGTCGCCTTCTTCCGGAGCGACCAGCCCGGAAAGCGCGTGGCCGAGGATCTCCTCAAGCAGTACGCGCGCTACTCCAGCGGGAAGCTGACCTGGAAGGCGGTGGACCCCGATCGCGAGCCCGGGCTCGCCCGCCGGTACGCCGTGGAGTCGTACGGCACCATCGTGCTCGAGACGAAGACCAAGTCGGAGAAGGTGCTCGACGCCGAGGAGGAGAAGCTCACCAACGGCCTGCTCAAGGTCACGCGCGAGGGCAAGCGCGCGGTGTACGTCGTGCAGGGCCACGGAGAGCACGAGCTCACCAGCAGCGAGCGCGCCGGCTTCACCGAGGCCAAGGCCGCCCTTGAGCGCGCCAACTACGAGGTCAAGCCGCTGGTCCTGGCCCGCCAGGACAAGATTCCCGACGACGCGGCGGTGGTGATCGTCGCCGGCCCACGGGCCGAGCTGCTGCAGCCCGAGATCGACGCGCTCGATCGCTACGTCGGCAAGGGCGGCAAGCTGCTCGCGATGGTGGACCCGGTGGTGGCGCCCAACCAGCGCGAGGCGGCCAACCTCAAGAACTTCCTCGGCAAGCTCGGGTTCGAGCTGGGCGACAGCCTGATCATCGAGCTGAATCCGATCGGGCGCCTGTTCGGCATCGGTCCCGAAGTGCCGATCGTCCAGCAATACGAGCCGCATCCGATCACCCGCGACCTGGGGGGCGTGACCACGCTGTTCCCGCTCTCGCGGCCGGTCAACAGCGCCAAGACCCCGCCCCCTGGCACACCCGACGCCGCGCCCGGCGGCTGGCAGGTGCAACCCCTCGCGCGCACCAGCGCCGACAGCTGGGGTGAGACGGATAAAGCCTCGCTCCAGCAGGGTCAGGTCAAGCCCGATCCGCAAGATCCCAAGGGGCCGCTGCCGGTGGCGGCGGTCGCCACCAAGGACAAGTCGCGGATCGTCGTCTACGGCTCGTCCAGTCTCGCCGCCAACCAGTTCCTCAATCTGCAAGGCAACCGCGATTTCTTCCTGAATACGGTGAGCTGGCTCGCGGAGGAAGAGGATCAGATCTCCGTCCGGCCCAAGGACGTGCGCCAGACGCCGGTCTTCCTGAGCGGCCAGCAGGAGCAGGCGGTGCGTACGATTACCCTCTTCCTCGTGCCCGGCATCGTCGTCGTCGGTGGGATCGTGGCCGCCGTGAGGCGACGCGCGGCGATGTAGTCCGATGCGCTGGCAGACTACTGCCGCTCTCGCCGTCCTCCTCCTGCTCGCCGGAGGCTTCTACTACGTGTACGAGGTCCGCATGGGCCCCGACCGCGAGAAGACCGAGGCGCGCAAGGGCCGCGTCTTCACCGTGGAGCCGGGCGACGTCACCGAGGTCGCGATCAAGCGCTCGGGCGACACGCTACGGGCCAAGCGCGAAGGCGACGGCTGGGAGCTGCTGGAGCCGCTCAAGGCGCGCGGCAACCGCGGCCAGCTCGACGAGGTGGTGACGACGATCACCACCGCCAAGATGGACCGCGAGATCGCGGCGGCGCCCGGCTCGCTCGCGGAGTTCGGTCTGGACAAGCCGGTGGCCGAGGTCACGCTGAGCCTCAAGGACGGCAAGCAGGTCGGCCTCGCCCTCGGCGCCAAGAGCCCGACCGGCGTCTGGGTGTACGCGCGCGAGAAGGACAAGCCGAGCGTGTTCGTGGTCGGCGAGAGCGTGTTGCGTGACGCCACCAGGCCGGTGGCCGAGCTACGCGACCGCACGCTGCTCCGATTCGATCGCAAGGCGATCAGCGCGATCGAGATCGCCACCCGGGACGACGCGATGACGGCGGAGCTCGCCGACGGCAAGTGGAAGCTGACCCGTCCCGTCGCCCTGCCCGCGGACGCCGACACCATCAACGAGTTCCTCGAGAAGCTCGCGGGGGCGCAGATCAAGGAGTTCGCGGCGGAGGCGCCGCCGTCCGTGCAGCCCTACGGCCTGGACCGGCCGACGAAAGTGACCATCCACACCGGCCGCGACAAGGAGCGGAGCCAGAAGACGCTGCAGCTCGGCCGCGTGGACACGGAGAAGAAGGGCGTCTACGCGATGCGGCCCGGCGAGGCGAGCGTCTTCCTCATCCCCGAGGACGTGTGGACGGCCATGCCGAAGACCGTCGCCGCCGTGCGCAACCGGGTGGTGGTGGACTTCGACCGCGAGAAGCTCACGCGCGTCGACATAGCGAGCGAGAAGGGGCCGGTGACCCTCGCGCGCGACAACGACCGCTGGCGCATCACGGCGCCCGAGGCGCTGCCGGCGGACCAGGTGCAGATCGGCAGTCTGCTCTCACGGCTGCGCGACATCCGCTCGCAGGGCTTCGTGGCGGAGGACGCGTCGGGAATCCAGAAGTATCTGGCGAAGCCGGCGGCCAGGATCACGCTGACCACGGCCGAGGGCTCGCAGGTCGTGTTGCTCGCGCCGTCGACGGACAAGCGCGGAGGGCAGCCGAGCGCGTACGCCGCCATCGCCGGTCGCGGCCCGGTCGCGCTGGTGGACGCGAAGATCCTCGACGAGGTCACGCGCGGCGCCGGTGATCTGCGCGACCGCACGCTGGTGGTGGGACTCGAGCCGCGGGAGATCGCGCGCGTCCGCATTACCGGCAACGGCCAGACGGTCGTGCTCGAGCGCAAGGGCGACAGCGACTGGCGGCTGGTCGAGCCCACCAAGGGCGCGGCCAAGAGCACGAAGGTCGACGACCTGCTGTTCAGCCTGCGCGCGCTGAAGTGGCAGGAGATCGTGGGGCCGGCGGGCGACGCCGGCAAGTACGGCCTCGACGCGCCCACCTATGAGGTCGTGCTCTTCCGCAAGGACGGCGGCGAGCTGGCCACGCTTCAGGTCGGGCGCAAGGACGCCGAGCGTGTCTTCCTGCGCACCAAGGGCTCTGCCGTCTACGCTGTCGATCCCAAGCAGCTCGGCGAGCTACCGAAGGTTCCGGACGACTTCAAGGCCTGACCCGTCCCGCCTCACCCCGGGCTGACCCCACGGCCTGGGGCCCCTGGCCTGCGTCCCCCCGAGCTGTCGGGGCTTGACGCCCCTGCGCCTACGGTGTAAACAACACGGCCTGATATCGTTTCGGCCTCAAGTCTGTGATCGGGGGTGCCGATAAAAAGGGCACTATGGATCATAACGTCGATCCCCGACAGCACGTAGGCTTCCGCGACGAACGCGGTATCGTCCTGCCCCTGACCCTGCTGATGATGGTCGTCCTGACGGCCCTGGCCCTCGGGCTGGTGTCGATGGCGGGTTTCGAGCCCGTGATCTCCAAGAACCTGGAACAGACGACCCAGGCGCGATTCGCCGCCGAGGCGGGTCTCGAGTGGGCGTTCAACCAGATCGCGCCCCAGCCCCAGGGCAACTGGAATCAGTTCCTCTCGGGGCCGACCTCTGAGGATGGCAATGGCGTGATCATGACCAGTGGGACGCCAATGGGCACGTTGTCCACCGCGCGGGGCACGTTCAAGGTGATCGTGCGGAACGATACGCTGCCCGGGGACACTGCGATCACCGGTTGTGTTCCCACTGCCCCCTGTGCGCCTAATCCCGTCATCCCCGAAACCGCGACCACCGACAACAACAAAGTTCTGATCTTGACGTCCACCGGCACCGTGGGAACCGCGGTGAAGAGCGTCCGCGCCGTCCTGAAGAAGGCGCTCTTCCCCAACGGCCGGCCCCCGGGCGCCCTGAATTTCCCGGGGAACGAGGCGGAGGTCGCCTTCACCGGCAATTCCTTCGAGGTCGACGGCCGCGGCTACAAGATGGACGGCACGTTCGACAGCTCGTGCGCCGACCGCTGGGGCATCGCGGTGTCGAACACGCTGCCCACCGGCACCCCCGGGAGCAACGAGCCGGTCGTGGAGAGCGCGCTGTCGTCGCAGCAGAAGGACAACGTCAAGGGCAAGAAGCAGGTCGCATCGGGCCTGGCCGAAGGCGACAACACGGTTGCCGCCGCCTCGGAGCTGGATCCCGCCAACATCCAGGCCTTCATCGACCAGGCCAAGAACGCGGCCGACATCAGCCTCACGAGCAGCCCGCCGAGCGGCCTGTCGTTCAACGACATCGGGTCCACGTGCGCGAGCACCCCGAACGATCAGAACTGCTGGGGTACCGCCAACAACCCGAAGATCGTCTACGTCAAGGGCGCTCCCGACCCGACGTCCGCGTTCTCCGCCCTGCAGATCGGCGGCACCAGCACCGGCTACGGGATCCTCATCGTGGAGGACGGCGACCTCCGCATCAACGGCAACTTCGGATGGTGGGGTATCATCATCGTCACGGGGCAGTACGTGGGCGTCGGCTTCCTCGGCGGCGGCAATCAGACCGTGTACGGCGCGGTCATCTCCAACGAGACGGCGACCGATCCCGGCTACCGGGAAGGTGTTCTCCAGGGCAATGCGAAGCTCCGCTACAGCTGCGAAGCGCTCGACAGCGCGTTCAACAATCGCAAGCTCACCGCCATCATCGGATGGAAGGACCTCGCCCCGGGTGAATGAGCGTCTTCACGACGCTCCGATCACGAGCGTATCTTCGTTCCTCGTCCTGATCTTTCTCCTCGCTCTGGCCCCTGCGCTGGCCGCCGAGTCGCCGGTCGGCAAGTGGAAGCCGGTGGACGAGAAGACCGGCAAGGTCCAGTCCGAGGTCGAGATCTACGCGCAGGACGGCAAGATCTTCGGCAAGATCGTCAGCCTGACCGAGCCCAACGACGAGAAGACCGGCAAACCGAAGACCTGCGTGAAGTGCTCGGGCGCGGACAAGGACAAGCCGATCCTCGGCCTGGTGATCATCCGGGACCTGAGCCCGGGCGGCGAGCGCTACAAGGGCGGCAC
>JBGPXN010000244.1:0-5392 GCA_041492755.1 Methylomirabilia bacterium
CACGGACGATTAGCTCAGTTGGCAGAGCGCTGGCCTCACATGCCAGAGGTCACTGGTTCAAGTCCAGTATCGTCCACCAACTCAAACGCGGGGTCCCGACGACCCCGCGTTTCGTGTTTCCGGCCCGGTGCCCAAACTCGTGCGGCGACATCTACGAGTTTCGCGGCGACACGATCCTCAACGAGGACACGGACTGGAAGCTGGTGGAGCGCCACGACCGGCTGTGACTTGGCCGAGGTCGAAGCCGCTATCGGGGTTTACCCGACTGGTGGACGCCGGGCGGGTGGGGTAGAAGCCGGGGAGGACTGGCCGGCTCCCCGACCGGCGGGCGGACCTGCTCGGGGCGGGCGGTAGCGTGGGCTCTCGCTGTGAATCGACGGGCCGTCGATCGTGCATCGGCGCGGCGTACGGGAGGTCTCTGATGACGAAGGGCTGGCTGCTGGCGCTGATCGCCGCGTTCGGGCTCGTCGGGTGCGCCGGCTTGCGGCAGTTTCCGGAGGTGGCCCAGAACCACAACGCAGCGCTCGATAGCCTGGATAAGGACTACGCAGACGCGCTCAAGGAGATCTACGCACTGCCGAGCGGCAATACCTCCCAAAAGAAAGACATCCGCAACCGGCTGATCGAGACACGCATGGCGGTCATCGACGCCTATTTCAAGGAATTCCAGGCCGGGTTAGTCAAGGAGAACGTGCGGGCCGACTTCGGAATCGCTCTGCTCGGCGTGGGCGTAGGCGCGGCCGGCTCGCTGGTGGCCGAGACCGCCAGCCAGATCCTCTCCGCGGTGTCCGGTGGCCTGGCCGGGGCCCAGGCGGCGTACGGCAAGGCCGTGCTCTACGACAAGGCCATGGCGGCGCTGCTCGCGCAGATGCAGGCCGGCCGCAAAGTCATCGCGGCCCAGATCTTTGACCGCTGGGCACTCGATACGGACAAGTATCCAATGTGGATGGCCAGAACAGACCTCGAGGCCTACTACTTCGCCGGCTCGCTGCCGGGCGCCATCCTCGCGACCGCTGCGGACGCCCAGGCGAAGGAAAAGCGAGCCGACGCGGTGCTCTTGCGGCCGATCACCGATTTGGCCGTGTCCGATGAGATGTTCCGTAGACGCGAGGAACTCGAAACCGCCATCGACGGATTGGACGCCGCCAAAGCGAAGGCCCTGGTGACGAAGATCGCCGCCGACTTCCAGGAGACGAAGTCATTCATCGGGCGTCAGTACCCGCCGACGGTGCGTGATGCGGATTCAGGCGGCAGCAAGGCCAAAGTGCTGTTGAAGCGCCTTGTTTCAAGCACGGTGCGAAGTCCAGACGACGCGGAGAAGTGGCAGAAAGCGTTGGAGGCTCCCTAGGCGGTCGTTCGAACTGAACAAAGGAGGGCCTAACCCATGGGCGAAGAGTCAGAATCCGTGGACACGAAGGAACCGCTCGCCGCTGGCATCAGGGAGGAGCAAATCGGGCGGCTCATTGCCGAGAAGAAACGTAACGGCGCTACGGAGTGCAAGGTCGTGACAGAGGATGGTCAGCGATTTCTGATTTGTCGATTCCCGCCACTGTGACGGCCACGAGGATCCGGCCGCCGGGCGGTCGACGTGCGCGATCCCTACCGCCCACGGGAGGCGGCCTTCGACATCCCGGCCACGACGGCGAAGACGGCCGAGCGCTGCTCGATGGTGGACGGTGCGAAACGCTGCAAGGTCGCGATCCAGACCAACGCGCCGCTCGGCCCGGTCGCCGATGGGTAGGGCTTACAGTAAGGCATTGCGCGCAAGCGGATACTACTCGACTAAACAGCTCACATCACCACTCTGTGCTCCCGAAACTCATGTGGTCGCCGCACAACCCACGGCATTTAGCACGCGGTCGAGATCCGCCTGGGTCGCGACCAGGCAGGGGATGCCGAGCATCCCGCAATTGCGGGAGAAGATCTCGCCGAAGGACGCGGACGTCGAGTTCTACCGGAGCAAGGTCTGGCGGCGAAGTACTTCGCCAGCTACAGCCTCCCGCAGCCCCCTCGAGCGGCGATGTCGCCGACGACGCGCACCCGGACCCGGAGCGAGTTGCCGGGCAGGTAGGCGAGCGGCAGGTCCTCGACCTCGACGACCTGCAGCGTCGCGCCGTCGGCGCCGCCGTTGACCGCGCGCTGCTCGGCGAGGCGGCGTGCCTCGGCGATGGCTGCGTCACGGGTCAGGTTCTGGAAGATCTGGTCCACCTCGCCGCTGACCTGCGCGATGGCGGCGCCGACGGCGTTGGCCACCGCCTGGTGGCGGACGTGCACGACCTCGGAGACGCCGGGGAGTTGCGCCGGCACCAGGAAGCAGCCGCCCCCCACCGCGATCAGCGGCTCCTCGCGCGCATCGGTCTTCATGCGGTCCACGCCTTCCTCGATCGTCGCGTGCATCCGCGCCAGCGCCGTCTTGACGAGGTCGGCCGGCAGGTCGGCCACGCGGCGGCGGTCGCCGAGCTCGATCAGGCCCGCGGCGACCGCCACGTCGGTGGCCGTCAGCGTGCCGCCGCCGAACACGCGGCTCTCGTCCACCAGCCGGTAGCCGACGCTGCGCGGTCCCACGCGGAGCGGATCGTCGCCCACCAGCGAGCCGCCACCGAGGCCGAGCGACAGGAGGTCCGGCATGCGGAACAGCGTGCGCACGCCGCCCACCTCCACCACGTTGTTGGCCTCGCGCGGGAAGCCGTGGCGCAGGCTGCCGATGTCGGTGGTGGTGCCACCGACGTCGATGACGAGCGCGTCGCTCAGGCCCGAGAGGAACGCCGCACCCCGCATGCTGTTGGTGGGTCCGGAGGCGAAGCTGTAGACGGGGAACGCCTCGGCCGTGGCCGCCAGCATCACGGTGCCGTCGTTCTGGGTCAGGTAGAGCGGCGCGGCGAGGCCGCTGGCCCGCAGCGCCTCGGTGAACGCGTTGGTGGTCCGCCGCGCCAGGCCCACCAGGGCGGCGTTGAGCAGCGTCGCGTTCTCGCGCTCGAGCAGGCCGATGCGGCCCAGCTCGTGCGACAGCGTCACCGCGGCGTCGGGATACTCCTGGCGCAGGATCGCCGCCGCCCGCGTCTCGCACTCGGCGTTGAGGGGCGAGAAGACCGAGGCGATCGCCACCGAGGTGATCCCGGCCGCCCGGATGCGTCGGGCCGCGTCGCGCATGGCGATCTCGTCGAACGGCACGATGGGCCGGCCGTCGTACTCGTGGCCGCCCTCGAGCATGACGACCTCGCCGCGCACGAGGGCCGCGAGGTCCTCGGGCCAGTCGACGAAGGGCGGCAGCGAGGCGCTCGCCGGCAGGCCGATGCGGACCGCGGCGACGCGAGTGAGGTCGCGCCGCTGGACCACGGCGTTGGTGAAGTGCGTGGTGCCGATCATGACGGCGTGGATCGGGCCGGTCGGCCCCAGCGCGGCCAGCAGCTCGCGCAGCGCCGTCGTGATCCCGCTCGTCACGTCGGCCGTCGTGGGCGTCTTGACGGCGTGGACGACGGCGTCGCCGTCGAGCAGGACGGCGTCCGTGTTGGTGCCGCCGACGTCGATGCCGACGCGCCTCATGCGAACACGCGCCTCACGCGAACACCGACTTGAACTCCAGGTCGTAACCGAACGCCCGGGGACCGACGTGCTCGAGGCCCTTGAGAGTGAGCAGCACCGGCGGCGCCGGCAGCGCCACCACGCTGACGCGCTGGCCGTAGCGGAGCGTTTCGGTGCCGATGGCCTCGCCGGAGACCGTGTCCATGACGCAGATCAGGTCGGGAGTCATGATTCGTGGCGCGCCGTCCAGCCAGCCCACCGCGAACTCGTTCTGAAAGGCGAGCTCGAAGCGTTGACCCCGGCATTCGCCGAGGCCGTCGACCCGGGCGGTTCCTCTAAGAAAACCCTCGGTGGCGCGCCGGGCCACGTCGGCGATCTTGCCGGTGAAGATCAAGCGGCCGCCCTCGGCCTGAATGATCGCCTCGATCGGATCACGATGGGCGCGCCGCGCGGCCTGGATGGTCTGCCCCAGCCGGATCGCCTTGCTGGTGGAGTAGAGGATGGCGCAGTCTTTCACCTCCTTGCCGGTGCGCGGGGCCTTGCAGGTGGCGGCGATCGAGCCGACCGCCACGCAGGCCGTCCGCGACAGGCGCTCCATCCACTTCCACGACGCCGCCTGCGCCACGATGACCGCGTTGTCGCGCACGTCGACCAGCACGAGGGGGTACATGCGGAGGTCGTGGATGGCGAACGACGTCATCTGGGCCTCGGGGAACGCGCGCCCCATGCAGTCGGCGTCCACCACCGGACGGTCGAGGAGGGCGGCGGCCATGAAGGGCTGGATGGCGTTGCCGCCGCCGATCTCCAGCGACATGATCGCGCGGAAGCGGCGGCCCAGGTACTCCTCCATCATGGTGACCGCGCGGGCGATCGTGCGCGGGTCGGTGAGGCGCTCCTGGCCAACCAGCGGCGCACCCATGTTGGAGACGACGGCGACGAGATCGTCGTCGGCCAGATCCAGCGGATCCATGAGCGAGACGACGGCGCCCTGCCGGTAGAGCGCGCGCATGTTGAGGAGCGCCAGGTAGGGGCTGCCGCCGCCGCCGGTCCCGAGGATCCAGGCGCCGATCGCGAGCGACTCGATCTCCTCGGCGGACACGGGCCGGAGCGGAACCATCGCGCGCGTATGTTATCAGCTCCGGCGGCAACGACCGGCCGGGCTAGAGCTTGATCCCCAGCAACCTCGCGGCGGTTTCACCGAGCATCGCCCGGCGCTGCGCGTCGGTGAAGCCCGGCGCCTCGAGTACGTGGTCCACCGACTTTGCCTGCCACGGAATCGGATGGTCGGTGCCGAGGACGAGCTGGCTGGAGCCGACTTCCGCGGCCAGGTGCCGCAGCGCTTCCGGGGTGAAGACGAGCGTGTCGTAATACATCTGCCTCAGATACTCGGTCGGCTTCTTCTTCAGCTTGACGCCCGTGGCCTTGTCGGGCGCGACGCGGAGGCTGTTGTCGGAGCGCGGCGCGTAGGACGGCAGATAGCCGCCGCCGTGGGCCGAGCAGATCTTGAGCCCGGGGAAGCGATCGAGCGTCCCCTCGAAGATCAGGTGCGAGAGCGCGATGGTCGTGTCCAGCGGGTTGCCGATGGCGTTCGCCAACCAGCCGTTGCCTTTGAATCGCCTGGCCAGCTCGGGCGTGCTCTGCGGATGGATGAAGATGAGAACGCCCAGCTCCTCGGCCTTGGCCCAGAACGGGTGAAACTTCGGGTCGGCAAACTCTTCGCCGGCAACGCTCGCGCCGACGGCGGCGCCGCGGAGTCCGAGCTTCTTCACCCCGTCCACGAGCTGCTGCACGGCCAGGTCCGGATACTGCAGCGCGACCGATGCAAAGGCCACGAAGCGGTCCGGGTAGGTCGCGCAGAACTCGGCGAGCC
>JBGPXN010000048.1:0-28940 GCA_041492755.1 Methylomirabilia bacterium
CATCGTCGTGCCCGGCGGCTACCGGGTCACGGGACGCCAGGGCTACAGCACCGGCTGCCGGCATGCCACCTGGCTCGCCGCCAACGCGGCGGTCTACGAGAACGACAAGGTGCGACTGGGGGCGGATGGCACGCCCGAGGCGCTCTACCTGTTCGTGCCGGCCGCGGAAGTCGAGATGCTCGACACCTGGAAGACCCGCGGGATGCGCGGCACCGGAACGCATCACTTCGCCACGCACGACGTGTTCGTCCCGGCCTGGCGCAGCGTGCTGCAAACGGGCTCGACGCTGATTGAGACGGGGCCGCTCTACCAGTTCCCCCGTACGCTCCTCTTCGCGTCCGGCGACGCCGCCGTCGCCCTGGGGCTGGCGCGCACGTGCCTCGAGACGTTCTACGAGGTCGCCGGCGCGAAGACGCCGCGGTCGATGAAGGGGCTGCTGCGCGATCAACCTCAAGTTCAGACCGACGTCGGTCATGCCGAGGCAAATCTCCGCGCGGCTCGGGCGCTGCTGGCGGAGACGGCCCGCGACGTCTGGGCCTACGTGAGCACGACGGGCACGATCACGCTGGAGCACCGCGCGGCGCTGCGCATCGCCACCACCCACGCGATCCGGCTGGCCGTGAACGTGGTGGACACCGTCTACAACCAGTGCGGCGCCACTTCGGTCTTCGAGGACCACCTGCTCCAGCGCCACTTCCAGGACATCCACGTGATCAGCCAGCACGTCCAGGGCCGCCCCATGATGTACGAGCTGGTCGGCCGCTACTGGCTCGGCCTGCCGATCGACGAGGCGCGACTCTAGCTCGTGTTCTGATCCTGGCGGTTTTCGCCATCTGTTGCGCCTCGCAAGCGAACGCACCGTTAACCGGCGCGCCGCTCGCGGCGTGTCCGTGTTGAACGGGTAGTTGGGCGAGCGGAGGACTTACGATCGCGAAGCAGCCCTCGCAGCGCCTTGTTGACGGCCCGATCATTTGGAAACGCCTTGGCGACCTTCGGATCGAGGACGACCACATTCGTGGCTTCAATGACCCGCTGTGCGTACTTGCCGCGAACCAGCGTCCCGAAGTCGGAGCGCTTGTACTCGGGCCGGAGATCCTCAGTAGCTCTTCGGCTAGCCTTCTTCATAGATCTTCCTTTCACTTGGTGTCGCTGGCCGTGCACTGATGATCCTGATTGTATCGTCACGGTCGGTGTGAGAGATGGCCAGAAGGTGGCCGCCGGTCGAGATGCCGAAGGTGACGAACCTCTCTTCGTCGAAGGAATAGCGTTGCCCTCGACGGCCAGAGAACTCAGAGGCTGTGAGGGAATTCGAGGGGCGCTCCGGCTTCGCCGGGGCGCTCCGAGCGTTGGGGGTATCGGGGGCCATGTCGGGGCCCCCGATGATCTCAGATACCGGCTGAGCTCAGGGCGCCCATGTCGTCGGTCGGATGACGCTGTCCGTGGAACAGGATGAAGCGGCGCGGCCGCTCACCGCATCGCCGCCTCGATCACCGGCAGCGCGAAGTAGACGACGAACAGGGCGGAGGCGAGATACATCATCCAGTGCACGCGCGCGGCCTGGCCGGTGAAGAGCTTGATGACGGTGTACACGACGAAGCCGGCGCCGATGCCGTTGGTGATCGACCACGTGAACGGCATGGCCAGCATCGTGACGAACGCGGGCAGCGCCTCTTCGTAGTCGCCCCAGCGGATCTCGCCCACGATCGTCATCATGTAGAAGCCGACCAGGATCAACGCCGGCGCGGTCGCCTGGGCCGGGATGACGGCGGCCAGCGGCGCGAAGAACATCGCGAGCAGGAAGAGCACGCCGACCGTCACCGCCACCAGCCCGGTCCGCCCGCCTTCGGCCACCCCGGCGGCCGACTCGATGTACGTCGTGTTGCTGCTGGAGTTGGCGAGGCCGCCGAGGACGGCGCCGAGCGAATCGACGAGCAGCACCTGCCGGACATTCGGCAGCCGGCCCGCGCGGTCGAGGAAGCCGCCCTTGCCGCCCACGCCGATGATCGTGCCCATCGTGTCGAAGAAATCGCTGAGCATGAGGGAGAAGATTGCGAGGACCGCGGTCACCACGCCCAGACGCGCGAAGAGCCCGAAGTCGAGCTGGCCGAAGGTCGAGAAGTCCGGCGCCTGCACGATCGCGGTGGGAATCCGGGCCGCGCCCGGCGTCGGGAAGCCCTTCCAGTCGGCGAGCCCGCCGTTGAGGACGATCGCGATCACCGTCGTGCCCAGGATGCCGAGCAGCAGCGCGCCCCGCACCCGGCGCGCGATAAGCCAGAGCGTGAGCACGAACCCGAGCAGGAACACCGCGATCGGCAACCCCCGCATCGGTCCCAGACCTACCGGTAACGGGCCGATCGCCGGCTTGACGACGAAGCCGGCGCTGACGAAGCCGATGAACGCGATGAAGAGACCGATGCCGACGCCGATCGCGCGCTTGAGGCCGAGCGGCACCGCGTCCATCACGGTCTCGCGGAAGCGGGTGAGGACGAGCACGGTGATGACCACGCCCTCGAGGAACACCACGGTCATCGCTTGCGGCCAGGTGAGACCTCGTCCCGCGACCAGCTCGAAGGCGACCACGGCGTTGAGGCCCATGCCGGGTGCCAGCGCGAACGGGTAGTTGCTGACCAGCCCCATCGCGATCGAGAGCAGGCCCGCGGTCAGGCAGGTGACGGTCAGCGTCGCCGCGAACGGCAGTCCCTTGCCCTCGAGACCGGGAACCCCGACGTAGCCGAGGACGATCGGGTTCACGAAGATGACGTAGGCCATCACCATGAACGTGGTGAGGCCGGCGCGGACCTCGATGGCGAGGCTGGCCTGGCGCTGGTGGAAGCGGAAATAGTAGGCGAGCGGACCGCCCGGGGACGCTACCGGCCCGCGCGCCATCGTGCTAGCGCCGGAACTTCTTGAAGTCGACCGGGCGCTTCTCCACGAAGGCGTTGCGGCCTTCCATGGCCTCTTCCGTCTGGTAGTAGAGATTCAGCGCGGTATGCGCGTACTGGGCAACGCCCGCGCGCTGCTCGGAGTCGATGTTGAACGACTGCTTGGCGAGCGCGAGCGCCGTTGGGCTCTTGTCCAGCAGCTCGGCGCACCACTTCTCGGTCTCGGCGCGCAGCTCCTTGAAGGGCACGACCGCGTTGACCAGTCCCATCTCGAGCGCCTGGGCCGCGGTGTACTGCCGGCACATGTACCAGATCTCCCGCGCCTTCTTCTCACCGACGGCGCGGGCCAGGAAACCGGTGCCGTGGCCGGCGTCGACGCTGCCGACGCGCGGGCCGGTCTGGCCGAAGATCGCGTGCTCGGCGGCGAGGGACAGGTCGCACAGGACGTGCAACACGTGGCCACCGCCGATCGCAAAGCCGTTGACCATCGCGATCACCGGCTTGGGGACGTGGCGGATCGCGCTGTGCAGCGACTCGACGTCCATCGGACGTTGGTCGGTCGCGTAGCCTGCCGAGCCGCGTTCCTTCTGGTCGCCGCCCGAGCAGAACGCCTTGTCCCCCGCCCCGGTCAGCACGGCCACGCCGACCGACGGGTCCCAGCGGGCATCGACGAACGCGTCGGTCAGCTCGTGCACGGTGCCCGTGCGGAAGGCGTTGCGCACCTCCGGACGATTGATGGTGATCCAGGCCACGCCGTCTTTCTTCTCGTAGAGAACGTCCTTGTACGTCATCGGGTCTCCCGGTGGGTTGTGATGGCGTTACGCGCGCGGCGGATAGAAGACGGCCGCGCGCCGCTCCTGCCAGGCGCGATTGGCCTCGTCGATCTCCCAGGACGTCATGCACGCGCGCTGCGCGCGCACCAGCTCCTCGATGAGCGCGCGCGGATCGCGATGGAACGACTCGTGGAGCAGCCGCTTGGTGTGGCCGACCGCGGTGGGCGACGCCGCGCGCGCCTTGGCCACGATGCCCTCCACCGCGCGCTCACGCTCGGCCGCCGCGCACACCCAGTTGACCAGCCCCATGGCCTGCGCATCCGCCGGCTTCACGTCGTCGTTGAGCAGCGCCAGCTCCTTGGCGCGACCGAGACCGACCACGCGCGCCAATCGCAGCACCGCGCCGTCCGGGATCAGGCCATGCCGCGTGGCCCCCAGTCCCAGCACGGCATCGTCGGTGGCCAGGCGCACGTCGCAGGCGAGTGCCAACTGCAGACCGCCGCCGATCGAGTAGCCGTGCAGCACGCCCAGCACGAGCTTGGGCATGTCCTCGAGGCAGTTGAGCGCGCGGATCCAGTGGCGGAAGAACTCCTCGCCGATCGTGCCCTGGGCCAGCGCGGTGCGGTCCATGCCCGAGCAGAACGCCCGGCCGCTCCCCGAGACCACCACGAGACCGACGTTCGGGTCCGCGGCGGCCGTCTGGGCGCGATCGGCGAGCTCGCCGGCCAGCTCGGTGTCGAGCGCGTTGAGCACGGCGGGCCGGTTCAGGGTGATCCAGGCCACGCCGTCGGCGACGCGATAGGTGACGGGCGGTTCCTTGCTCTGGCGTTCGGGCATCGTTACGATGGCGAATGATACCGCCCGCACGGAGGCCACGCCAATGCTCCCAGTGACGCGCCGCCACTTCCTGCGCTCGGCCGCGGCTCTCGCCGCCGGCGCCGTCCCCGTTCGTGCGCCGCTCGTCCTGGCCCAGCCCGCGGTCAGGATCGGAACGGCCGTGCTCGGCGACTACGCGCTGGCCGGGCCGATGATCGTCGCCCTCGACAAGGGCCTGTTCAAGAACGAGGGCCTGAACGTCGAGTTCGTCCCCTTCCGGGGCGGGCCCGACCTCGTCAAGGCCACCATCGCGGGCGAGATCCTGATCGGCGCGGCGGGCAGCACGGACATCCTGGTCTTCCGCGAAGCGGGCATGCCGCTCAAGATGATCGCCACCCACACCGAGGGCAACCACTTCACGCTCAACGTCGCCCCCGACGTCAACGCCGTGACCGACCTCAAGGGCAAAACGATCGGCGTCACCCGCGTGGGCGCCACCACCTGGGTGTTCGCGCGCATGGTCGCCCAGCAGCAGAAGTGGGATCCCGACCGTGACGTGAAGATCGTCGGCCTCGGCGGTCTCGACGCCCAGGTGGCGGCCCTGTCCCGCAAAGAAATCCACGCGTTCGTGTGGGGCGACGGCGGCGCCGTGACCCAGCTCGAGGGCAAGTCCAGGGTGCTCATGCGCCTCGACAAGATCACCCCGAGGTGGATCAGCCAGATTCAGTACACGTCGGAGGACTCGATCCGACGCCACGGCGACACCATCCGCAAGGGCGTGCGCGCGATCTTCAAGGCCATCCGCTTCATGGGCCAGAATCCGCGCGACGCCGCCGAGATCGTGTCCAAGAAGATCGGCTGGAGCGTGGAGGCCGTGCTCGGCGCGCACAAGATCTCGAGCCCGCTCTTCCCGCACGACGGCACCATCAGCCTGGAAGCGTTGGCCTCGATACAGGACACGCTGCTCGAGTACGGGGTGATCAAGAAGAAGCTGCCAATCGAAGAGCACGTCGTCCGGGAGTTCACACCGGTCCGGCTCTGACGCGGCCGATGAAGACCTGGCCACGCGCGGGACTGCTGGCCGCGGTCATCGTGCTTTCGATGGCTGAGCCCGCCCGCGCGCAGCTCTTCCTCGCCTCCCGCCCGCAGGCACCATTCACCGTGGGGCCGCTCTACGTGCGCGCCTCGGTCTCGCCCAAACCAGGCCCGGTCGGCATCGACGTGTTCTGGAGCCTCGTCGTCGCGCCCGGTCGTGACGTGGCGGATCACGCGCAAGACCTTTACCTGCTCTGGCCGGGCTCGGTCCATGGCGATCCGAAGGTCGGGGCACCCGACCCCGCGCTCGCGCGTCACGTGACCCAGCGGAGCTTCGAGGTGGTCGACGAAGGCCGGCTCGGGCTGTTCGCCATGCCGCTCTTCGGTGACGGCAAGCCACGCAGCGTGCCGGGGGGCGCGCCCTTCGTGTCGTTCGTGCGCACGGGCGGCGCGATGGGTCTGTCCACGCCCGTGACCTACGTTCGAATTCCCTGGGTCCCAGAGATGGTGAACCGCACGTGGCTCATGGACCTCCGCTTGAGCGTGCCGGGAATCGTGCGGCCGCGGCAGGCCAGCTTCGTCGAGAACCTGTTCTGGGGCGACCGGTACCTCGCCTCGCTGAGCTTCCACGACATCCGGGGACGTGCGCTGTTCGCGATGTACTTCGAGAACCGCGACCGCGTGATCCGGCTCGCCGAGGAGCCGTCGCAGCTCCTGCTCAACTTCGCGGATGCCGACCACTTGAAGATCGACTCGGTGGCACCCCCGACCGCGACCCGCCGCCGCCACGAGTCGCTGGAGAAGACGGAGGTGGTCTCGCTCTTCCTCGACCGGACGGACGGCATGATTCCCCAGGTGCTCACCGTGCAGTACGGCTATTTCTCGGGGCTGCGGTCGTGGGCGCCGGTGCTCATCCCCACCCTGTTCTTCGTGCTCGGCAACCTGGCCGGGCCCATCATCCGCGCCCTGGCCCAGCAGCTGAGCCGGGCCATCGGCGCGCGCTTTCAGTTCGGCCGGCAGCCGATGCGCGATCGCGGCATGGTGCTCTCCCGCGAGGAGCTGGCGCGCATTCGTCCGGGGGAGACGACACGCGACGAGGTGCTCGCCATCGCCGGGACGGAGTACGAGGAGCAGGAGCGCTTCGTCACCCCGGGCCACCGGACGCTGACCTACCGGGGGCGCCGCGTGGTGCCGGCGCGCCGGCGGATCTTTCCCTGGCTCGCGAGCGTGCGCTACTGGGAGGCCGAGAATCACGAGGTCGAGATCGAGCTCGACGGCGACGTGGTCCGCGACGTCCAGGCGCGCGTGCGCCGCAGTCGCGTGTCGCACCCGGACGGCGATTGAGCCCAGGCGGGAGCTTTCGCGCCCGTCGAGCGGCGCTCGACACCGCTGGTCTAGACGGTCAGCGCCACCACAAACGGTAGAAAACGAAGCTGACCGAGGGGCCGAACACGGCGGCCACGACGGTCAGGTACACGGCGAATTCGGTCCAGCTCATGCGGTTGAGATCGGCCGCTCGGGGCCCCGGCTTGAGACGATTCGGCGACGCTCCCGATTCCGGTACGCCGCCGCTAGCGCGTCGACTCGCGCGGAGCGCTACCCTGGATTATTCGTGAACGCGCACACCGCGATCGACCGGGGGGCACGGGCGGAGATGGGGGGATGGGGTCCGGGTGACCCATGTCCCGCCACCCGAGACGACGACATCGCCGTATGGAATGGGAACGGCTCGCCGGTGATCGGTACGCCGTCGGCTGTGGTCCCGTCCACCCATCTCCGGCCGTGCCCCCCCCCGGTCGGCGAACGCGTCACGCGTTCACGAATAGTCCAGGCTAGCGGGAGATCGTGAAGCGCTGCCGGCCGTAGTGGTCCTCGTCCTTCCAGGGACGTCCCTCGGCGAACCGGGTGGCGCGAAACGGTGCGAGGTCGGCGGTTCGCGGGCGGCCGTGGACGATCCATTCCGCCAGGCAGCGGCCGATCGCGGGCGCCGTCTTGAAGGACGTGCCGGAGTCGCCCAGCATCGCGTAGAGCCCGGTGACGCCGGGCAGGCGGTCGATGATCGGGCGGCCGTCGCTGCTCATCATGATCATCCCCGCCCAGCCCCCGCGCATCGTCGCGGCGGCGAAGACCGGCCAGCGCGCCGTCAGCGCGCGGCGACCGCCGTCGACGTACGCCTGGTCGACGCCCTCGTCGAAGTCGTCCGGATCCGCGTGGCCGACGCCAAGCTCGACGCCGATGAGCGTGCAGGCGCCGCCCTCGGGCCGGAACCACGCGGCGTGGACGGCGTCGATCACGGCCGGGTGCCGATGGGCAAAGCCAGACGGCCAGCGGAAGATGCTGACCTGCACGCGATGCGGGGTGAGTCCGAAGTCGAATCCGAGCGGCGCGAGCAGCGGCGTGGCCCACGCCCCCGGCGCCAGCACGACGACGGGCGCCTCGATCCGTCCCCCCGACGTCTCCACGCCCACGACCCTGCCGCTCTCGACGACGACCCGGGTCGCCTGGCACGGCACGTCGAGCGTCACGCCGAGCCGGCGCGCGGCCTCGGCGAACGCGAACGTCGTCGCGTTCGGGTCGGCGAAGCCGGAGCCCGGCTCCCATGCCGCGCCGCCGACGTCGTCCACACGACAGCCGGGAAGAATGCGCGCCAGCTCTTCGCCCTCGATCACGCGCGTGTCGATGCCCATCTTCTGCTGGCGGCCCACGTTCCGGGCGAGCGCGTCCTCGTAACCGGCGGGCACGATCTGCACGAAGCCGACGGGCTCGAAGCCGCAGTCGCCGCCGACGACGTCGGCGAAGTCGCGGAAGATCTTGAGGCTCTCCAGGGCCAATCGCGACTCGGTCTCGTTGGTGTAGTGCATCCGCACCAGCGCGCCGGACTTGCCGCTGGCGCCGGCGGCGAGGTGGCGGCGCTCGAGCACCACGACGTTGCGGACGCCGAGCGTGGCCAGCTGAAAGGCCGTGCTGGCGCCGATGACCCCGCCCCCGATGACGACCACGTCGGCGCGTCTCATCGCCTCGCCCTCCCGCCACGCCGATCGTCGCGCGCGGCTCCGACCGACACCTTAACCCCTCGCGTCCCCTGGATGCGACCGTACCCGCGGGGCGGGCAACTTGACAGGACGTGCGAACCGCCGCATATCTAGGCCCCGCGATCCGATGCGATCATCCATGACGAGGGAGGCGCCCATGGCCATGACCCGACGGGACTTGCTCAAGAGCGCGGCTGCGCTCGGAACCGCCGCCGTCGTTCCGGCGACGCTCACGAAGTCAGCGGCCGCCCAGACGACCCAGAAGAAAGAGCTGGTGGTCGCCCAGGGCGGCGACGTCGCGTTCTTCGATCCGCACATGAGCACATCGTCCAACGACATCCGGGTGTCCTTCAACATCTTCGACAATCTCATCGCGCGCCATCCCGACGGTAAGCTGCAGCCCGCGCTCGCCACCGAGTGGAAGCTCGACGGGCAGACGACGTGGCGGTTCAAGCTCCGCAGTGGCGTGAAGTGGCACAACGGCGATCCGTTCACCTCCGCGGACGCCAAGTACAGCATCGAGCGCACGTACGATCCGAAGAACAGGCTGCGCGTGAACACGGTCCTCACGTCGATCGACCGCGTCGAGGCGCCGGATCCGGCGACGCTCGTCATCCACACCAAGAAGCCCGACCCGCTGCTGCCGGCGCGGCTCGCCTTCTACGGTGGCCAGATCGTCCCCAAGAAGTACCTGGAATCGGTGGGGCCGGACACGTTCAACCAGAAGCCGGTCGGGACCGGACCGCTGCGCCTGGTGTCGTGGACCAAGGACGACAAGGCGATCTTCGAAGCCAATGGGGACTACTGGGGCGGCAAACCGGACTTCGACCGGATGATCCTGCGCGCCGTGCCCGAGATGGCGCCGCGCGTGGCCGGGCTGCTCAAGGGCGAGGTGGACATCGTCACCCAGCTCCCGCCCGACCAGGGCGAGAGGGTGAAGGCCAACGCCTCCACGCGCGTGGCCGGCGCGCTCTACGCCGGCCTCTACGTGCTCGCCGTCAACAGCGGGCGGCCGCCCCTCGACAACCCGCTCGTGAAGCAGGCGCTGTCGCTGGCCATTGATCGCGACCTGATCGTGAAGGAGCTCTGGCGCGGGCGCGGCATCGTGCCGAGTGGGCCCATTGCCAAGGGCGACAACCACTTCGACGCTTCGCTACCGGCGCTGGCCTACGACCCGAAAGAGGCGCGCGAGCGGCTCAAGAAGAGCGGCTACAAGAACGAGGAGATCGTCATCGAGACGACCTCGGGCTACACCGCCAACGACAAGCCGATGTCCGAGGCGATCGTGGCCATGTGGCGCGACGTCGGGATCAACGCCAAGGTCGAGGTGCTCGAGTATTCGGTGCGCGCCCAGAAGAACACGCAGAAGACCTTCAAGGGCCTCTGGTGGTCCGATCCCACGTCGACCCTCGCTGATCCCGACGGCATGATGTGGCGGCTGCTGTCGCCGGGCGGCCCCCAGGATTACTGGCGGCACCCGAAGTTCGACGAGCTGGGAGCCGCCGCCCACTTCTCGGTGGACGAGAAGTTCCGCGGCCAGGCCTACCGCGAGATGACGAAGATCGCGCTCGAGCACCTGCCCTGGATCCCCGTGATCCAGCCCTACGAGGACTACGGGCTGCAGAAATACGTGGAGTGGACGCCGAACCCGAACCAGCAGTTCGAAGTCCGGCGCTTCGCCTTCAAGTTCAAGCGCGCCTGACGGACGCCTGACCGGGTCGGGCGGGACGCCGCCCGGCCCGGTCGTGTCATGCGCGGCCTCCTCGGCTTCCTCGGCGTCCGGCTCGTCCGCGCTCTCATCGCGCTCTGGCTGGTCACCACCGTCGTGTTCGTGGTGATGCGGCTCTCCGGCGATCCCGTGCCGCTGCTGCTCCCGCCCGATGCGCCCCGCAGCGAGATCGCCCGCGTGCGCACGGAGCTCGGCCTCGACCAGCCCCTACCGGTCCAGTACGGAGTCTTTCTCGCCAACGTGCTCCGCGGCGACTTCGGCCGCTCCATCCACTTTCGCGAGCCGGCGTTTCGGGTGGTCCTCGGCTATCTGCCCGCCACCATCGAGCTCGGGCTCACTGCCTTCGTCCTGGCCGTGGTGGTGGCGCTGCCCATCGGCTTGCTCTCCGCCATCCGGCGCAACTCGCTGCTCGACCACGCCACCATGGGGCTCGCGCTGGTGGGCCAGTCGGCGCCCACGTTCTTCGTCGGCATCCTCTTGATCCTCGGCGTCTCGCTCAAGGCCGGCTTGCTGCCGACCTCAGGCCGCGGCGACTGGCGCAATCTCGTGCTGCCGGCGACGACGCTCGGCGCCTTTGCCATGGCCTCGATCGCGCGGCTCACGCGCTCGGCCGTGCTCGAGGTCCTGCGCGCCGACTACGTGCGGACGGCGCGGGCGAAGGGGCTGGCCGAGCGCCTGGTGGTGCTGAAGCACACGCTGAAGAACGCGGCGGTGCCCATCGTCACCATCACCGGCCTGCAGTTCGGCGCGCTGCTCGGCGGGGCCGTGGTCACCGAGACGGTCTTCGCGTGGCCCGGGATCGGCCGGTTGGCGATCCAGTCGATCTACAACCGCGACTACCCGGTCGTGCAGTGCGCGGTGTTCCTGTCCGCGCTGATGTTCATCGTCATCAACTTCTGCATCGACCTCGTCTATGGCCTCCTCGATCCCCGTACCCGTCCCCGCTGACCCCGGCGTGGCTGCGGCGCCCCCGCGTCCCCGCGGACGGCGGATGCCGTGGCCAACCATGGCCGGCGTGGTGTTCGTCGGACTGGTGGCCACCCTCGCCATCGGCGCGCCGTGGGTCGCCCCCCAGGACCCGGTGCGACAGTCGCTGCGCGCGCGGCTGGCGGCGCCGACGAGGGCGGCCGCCGACGAGAAGGCGCATCTGCTCGGTACCGATCACCTCGGCCGCGACGTGCTGTCGCGGATGATCCACGGCGCGCGCGTGTCGCTCCTCGTCGGCGTGGCCGCCGTCGTCGTGGGCGGCCTGCTGGGCGCGAGCCTCGGGCTCCTCGCCGGCTTCCGGGCGGGATGGATCGAGGGCGTGATCATGACGGTCGCCGACGCCCAGCTCGCCTTCCCGTTCATTCTGCTCGCTATCGGCATCATTGCCGTGATCGGCCCCAGCTTTCCCACCCTCGTCGTCGTGATCGGGCTCTCGGGCTGGGTCTCCTACGCGCGCATTTTGCGCTCACAGGTCCTGAGCCTGCGCGCGCGCGAGTTCGTGGAAGCCGTCCACGGGCTCGGCGGCGGCGCGCTGCGCATCATCGCCCGCCACGTCCTGCCCAACGTGCTGTCGTCGCTGGTGGTCATCGCGACGCTGGAGCTGGCGCGGGCGATCGTGCTGGAAGCGACGCTGTCCTTCCTGGGCCTCGGCATCCAGCCGCCGACGCCGTCCTGGGGCGGCATGATCCACGAAGGCCGCGAGTATCTCGACTCCGCGTGGTGGATCTCGACCTGTCCGGGGCTGCTCCTGATGCTCACCTCGCTGGTGGTGAGCCGCACCGGCGACTGGCTGCGCGACGTGCTGGACCCGACCCTGCGGGGCGAATAGCAAGCGGCCGAGAGCTCAGGCCGGTCGTACGAGAATTGCCTGAGCGCGCTGGCGAAGCGCGTCGGGCAACGGTGCCGGCCGGCGCGCGTCGAGATCGAGGTGCACGCCGGATTGCTCCAGCGACGCGACCGCCTCCCCGCTCCGCTCGTTCGTCATCACGTGGAGCAGGCGTATCGACGAATTGCCCACGTGCACGAGGCCGGTGCGGACGACCACGGGGTCACCGGCGGCCAGGCCGCCCGCGAACGTGCACTGGAACTCGAACGTCGAGAACCCACGGTTCGCCTCGCGCATGTAGCCGGGGCTCAGGCCGAAGGCCGCGAGCGCGTGGGCGTTGGCGGCGGAGAAGCGATGGATGTAGGCGTGCAGGCCGAGCCGGCCGAACGCGTCCATCTCGCCCGGCTTGACCGTGTCGCGGGCTGAATCGTGAAAGCCGTCGAGGCCGGAGGGCCGGGGCCGTCGCTCCCGCGCCGGAGCGTCCCAAACCACCCGTCGCGACTCGGCGGCGCGCCGGTGCTCGTCGGTCAAGGCGGTGGCTTTGCCGTCGCCGCCCACGTGAACCAGGCGCTGCTCGAACGTCGTGCAGAGCGCGCCGGTCTCGGAGTCGAAGAGCTTGTGCCCGAGCACGAGCGCATCCTTCTCCACCGTGATCACGCCGGTCGTCACGTGCATGATGTCGGCGACGCGCAGCTCCTTGACGTAGCGCACGAAGCAATCGGCGATCGCGCAGCCGCGCTGCGTGCGCTCCGTGTAGCCGGCGCCCAAGCCCAGCGAGTGCGTGGTGGCGCGCGTCGCGTCGCCCAGGCGCTCGAAATAGTAGGCGACGGTCAGGTGGTCGTTGCTGTCGACCTCCCAGCGGAAGACGGTGCCCCGGTACGTCTCGAGCCAGCCGGTGTCGTTCATGGCGCCATCCTAGCCTGGATTATTCATGAGCGACGAGCGGGAGGCCCGGCGGGTGGCGCAGGGCAGAGCCACGGGGCTCTGCCCTGCGCCAGGTCCCGCCCGCCTCGCGCTCCGAGCGCTCATGAATAATCCAGTCCTGGCCGATTGCCGCGCGTCGTGGATCAGCACGGCACGAGTCGGCGGGCGAGGAGCTCGTTGCGCAGGCCTTCGGCGAGGACGAACACGCCGGAGAAGTCGTGGTGGAAGTCGTCACGGCGGTAGAGCGGCCAGTCGGTCCGCTCGCGGTCGCGGAAGAAGCCGAGCAGGTTGATCACCGGGAAGCCCTCGCGCCGGCCGAGCGCTTCCAGGATCTGGAACGGTCGCTCGGACGGATACAGCCCGGGGCCCACCCCCAGCTTGAGACGACCTTCGGGCGACTCGACCTCGCTGATCTGGTGCCCGTGCGGGTACGTCATGAGCGCAAACGGAACGCCGCGGGCGCGGGCGGCGTCGCGGATGCCGACGATGTAGCGCTCGGTGAGGGCCCACGCCGCGCGGTGCTGCGGGAAGTCGCCCTCGCGCGTGACGGCCAGCGTGTCGTACTGCACGTGGCCGATGAGCCCGAGCGCCTCCAGCCGCTGGTAGCCCAGCTTCACCGGACCGAACAGCCTCTCGCCGAGCCCGGAGGTGCGGAAGTTCTGGTAGAGCAGCGAGCGGTGCAGCAGCATCTCCGCCGGCTCCAGGAAGCGCAGGGCCGCCGGCTTGCGCAGCGGCGGCAGGATGACCGCGGTCTCGCGGCGCCGGTCGGGCGGCACCGATACCGGCAGGCCCCGCGCGTCGAGCCGGGCGATGGCCGTGCGCACCCAGTCGTCGTGCACGTCGGTCATGTCGAAGTTGAGCACGATCAAGTCGGGGTCGAGGCGGAGGCCCACGCGCGCCAGCAACAGGTATTCCAGGATCGGCGAGTAGCTGGCCACGCCGGCGTTGATCACTTCGAACCGTCGGCCGCACCGCCGCTCGTTGAGGAACGTCTCCAGCAGCTTGGGCGCGGTCGTCTCCAGGGTGAAGCCGGCGCCCTCGGTGAACGAGTCGCCCAGCATGAAGATCCGGAAGACCCCGGGGGGCTTGGGCATCGCGATCTCGCGGTCGCGCAGGGCCAGTGAATTGGTCGCGAACGGCGCGCCGAGCACGATGCGCGACCAGTTCGGCCGCAGGCGATGATGATGGATGGGATCGGCGGTCATGTGGCTGCGGGGCGAGGACCGCACGCCGGTGATGATTCGCAGCCCGACCTCGGCGACGGCGAGGGCGACGATCACGCTGGCGAGGACGAGGAGCGCGGGCGCGAGCCGGCCCCGGCCGCGCGCGCTCACCGGGCGGCGATGTCCGGTCGCCTCACCCGCGCCAGCGGGAGAGCCGCTCGTTGAGCGCGTCCAGCCCGAGCACGATGGCGATGGACGCCGCGGAGACCAGCCCGGTGGCCGCGAACAATTCGGGCGCCCGGAAACCGTTGGCCAGCGAGCCCATGACGTGACCCATGCCACGGATACCCGCGAACATCTCGACGACCAGCACACCGAGCAGACAGAACACGATCCCGAGCCGCATGCTCGCGAGCACGGTCGGCACGATAGCGGGCAGGATCACCTTGAGATAGATCTGCGCCCGTCGCGCGCCCAGCGAGCGGGCCACGGTCAACAGCGTGCGGTCGACGTCGCGCACGGCCCCGATGACAAGGATCAGGATCGGGAAGAAGCCGTGGATCGTCCCGTAGAGGACGGCGGGCGCCGTGCCGAAACCGAGCAGCAGCACGATCCACGGCAAGATCAGGATCTTCGGCATGCCGTACAGCGCGCCAACGAACGGATGGAGGACCGCGTTCACGGCCGGCACCGACCCGATGACGAGCGCCGCCCCCACCCCGAGCAGGACGGACAGCACGTAGGCGATCGCGGTCTTGGACAGGGTGTCGACCAGGCCATCCACGGCCGGGCCGGCGACCAGGGCAAAGCCACGCGCGACCGCGCTCGGCGTCGGCACGAACAGCGGATCGACCCACCCCGCCCGCGCCACGCCCTCCCACAGCGCGAGCACCGCGAGCACGCTGCCCGCCTGCAGCAGCCGTACGCGCGCGCGTTCGGAAAGCCGGCTGCTGACGCCGCTCAGCGTCCGCGCGGACAATCGAGTGCTCACGCTGTCCACCGCCGGGCCCGGCGTTCGAGCAGGCTGGCTCCGGCGTCGGACGCGACGACGAGCACGAGCGTCAGGAGCACGAGCGCGGCGTAGTCAGCGGTCCGGAAGAGCCCGTACGCGTGGTTGATGAGCGAGCCCAGGCCGGCCCTGGAGCCGAGGATCTCCCCCACGATCACGCCGACCACGGAGAGCGCGAGCCCGGTGCGCAGGCCCCCGACGAGCGTGAAGAGCATGGCCGGCAGCAGCACCTTCACGAAGATCGCGGCGGGGCGCGCGCCGAAGGCCGTCGCCACCGTCACCAGCTGTGGATTGACCTGGCGGATCCCGGCGAGCACGGCCAGCGCGATCGGGAAGAAGCCGAGGAGAAACCCGAACGCGATCTTCGACGCGGCGTCCAGGCCGAAGAACAGCATGAGCGACGGGTACCAGACGACGGCGGGTACGGCATAGAGCGCGGCGAGGATCGGCCCCCATGCGCGGCCGAAGGTCTTGTTCATGGCGAGGAGGAACCCGATGCCGAGGCCGGCGCCGACGGCCAGCGCGTAGGCAAGCGCGATTTCGCGGACGGTCAGCCCCAGATGCGCGGGCAGGTCTGGATACGAGCGAAGGGCGAGCAGCTCCCGGACGGCGGGCACGACCGCCGTCGGCGGCACGTACAGCAGTGGGTTGGCCAGGCGTGCCCCCACTTCCCAGACGAGCAACAGGCCGATGAACAGGAGCACACGGATCGCGACGACGGTGACGCTCACGCCTCGCTCATCGCCCGCAGCGATTCCTCACGGATCTCGTGCCACAGCTTCGCCCGCAAGGAGACGAGCTCGACGCTCTCCATCGAGCGCGGATACGGCAGGTCGAGCGGCAGCACGGTCTTCACCCGGCCCGGCCGCGCGGTCATCACCACGACCCGCGTGGAGAGCGCGAGGGCCTCGTGCAGGCTGTGGGTCACGAAGATCACCGTCTTGCTCGTGCGCCGCCAGATGTCGAGCAGCCAGTCGCCCATGAGCATGCGCGTCTGCTCGTCGAGCGCGCCGAACGGCTCGTCCATCAATAGTATTCGCGTGTCGATGGCCAGCGCGCGGCCGATCGCCACCCGCTGCCGCATCCCCCCGGACAGCTCGCGCGGGTACTTGGCGGCGAAGTCCTTGAGCCCGAGCGGACCGAGGAGGTCGCCGGCGATGCGGCGGCGGCGCTCACGCGGAACGCCCTGCAGCTCGAGGCCGAAGGCCACGTTGTCGAGCGCGGTCCGCCACGGAAAGAGCCCGGGATCCTGGAACACGGTGGCCACGCGCGCCGGGTCGGGACCGGTCACCGCCTCACCGGCGATGAGGACGCGCCCGGTGTCGGGCTGGACGAGTCCGCCCAGCATGCCGAGCACGGTCGATTTCCCGCAGCCGGACGGCCCGATGATCGTGCAGAACTCGCCGTCACCGACGGAGAGCGAGACGTCGGCGAGGGCGTCGACCGCCCCCGAGGAGGTCAGATAGCGCTTGGCGACGCGCTCGATGGCGATGAGGGGCGTCACGCCGCCCCCGGGTCGGTCGAGCCGCCGGATTCAGTCAAATTTCAAGATATCGCGGGCGATGACCATCCGCTGGATCTCCGACGTGCCTTCGCCGATCTCGGTCAGCTTGGCGTCGCGGAAGATACGCTCGACGGGAAACTCGGTGGTGTACCCGGCGCCGCCGTGGAGCTGCACGGCACGGGTGGCCGTCTTCATCGCGGTCTCGGAGGCGAAGAGCTTGGCCTTGGCGGCCGCCTGCATGGCCGGGCGACCCTCGTCCTTGAGCCACGCCGCTTGCAGCGTGAGCAGGCGCGCCGTCTCCACGTCGGTGGCCATCTCCGCCACCATACCGCGCAGACCGTTGAATTCCGTGAGGACCCGGCCGAACGCCGTCCGCTGCTTCATGTAGCGCACGGCTTGATCGAGCGCGGCCTGGGCAATGCCGACGCCCATGGCCGCCATCGCGATGCGCCCGCCTTCGAGGACCCGGAGCGCGTGCACGAACCCCATCCCGCGCTCGCCGACGAGGTTCTCGCGCGGCACGCGTGCGTCCTCGAAGATCAGCTCCGCGGTGTCCGAAGCATGGAGGCCGAGCTTGCGATACGGCTTGGAGGCGCTGAAGCCGGCGGTGCCCTTCTCGACGACGAACGCCGAGATCCCCTTGGACTTCTTGTCCGGATCCGTCCGCGCCATCACGACGGCGAGGCCGCCGACGCTGGCGTTGGTGATGAACGCCTTGCTGCCATTCAGCACCCAGTGGCCGTCGCGTTCCTCGGCTCGCGTGCGCAAGGCGGCGGCGTCCGAGCCGGAGCCCGGCTCCGTCAGTCCCCAGGCGCCGAGCATCTCGCCGCGCGCGAGGCGGGGCAGGTACTTCGCCTTCTGCTCGGCGGAACCGTGCAAGACGATGTGATTCGTGCACAAGGAGTTGTGCGCCCACATCGTGATGCCCACGGACGCGTCGCCGCGGTTCAGCTCCTCGACGATCAGCGCGTAAGAGACGTAGTCGAGGGCGGCCCCGCCGTATTCCTCGGGCACCAGCGCGCCGAGGAACCCGAGCGGGCCGAGCTTGGCCACGATGTCGTGGGCAAACTCGTGGCGCTCGTCGTAGGGGGCGATCTTGGCGCCGAGCTCGGCCGCCGCGAACTCGCGCGCCACCGCCCGCACCTGCCGCTGCTCGTCGGTCAGCTCGAAGTCCATGACCGGTCGCGCTTCACTCGATGATTCGATCGGCCCGCAGCAGCAAGCCCTGGGGGATCGCCAGTCCGAGCCGCTTCGCGGTCTTCAAATTTACAATCATCTCGAACTTCGTCGGCTGCTCCACCGGCAAATCGCCGGGCTTCGCCCCGCGAAGGATGCGGTCCACCTGACCGGCGGCGCGCCTGAACAGCTCGACTGAGCTCGCCGCATAGGCGACGAGCCCTCCCGCGTCCGCCCACTCAACCTGGGGATAGATGGTCGGGATCCGGTAGCGCGCGGCCAGGGTGACGACGCGCTCCCGATGTTGGGAAAGCGTCGGATCCTGAAGGACCACCAGCGCCTCCGCGCGCTCGGCGGCCATCGCCGCAAAGGCACGCTCGATCTCGGCCTCGTCGCGGACCGTGTGGAGGCGCAGCCGGAGGCCGAGCACCACCGCCGCCGCTTCCGTCTCTTTCATGCCGGCAGCGGTGGCCGGATTCGTCGGGTTCGCGATCACGGCGACCTGCATCGCCCGGGGGAGCAGCTCCCGGAGCAGCTCCAGCCGCTTGCCGCTCAGCTCAGGGGCCAGACCGGCTTGGCCCGTGAGGTTGCCGGCGGGCCGGGCAAGGCTGGAGACGAGCCCGGCGCGGACGGGATCTCCGTGCATCTCGAACACGACGGGGATCTCGGCCGTCGCCTGCTTGGCCGCCTGCGCGACCGGCGCCGAGACAGCGAAGATGACGTCGACCTTCCTCCGGACCATCTCCGTGACGAGGGCGCCGAGCCGCTCGTGACCCGCGCCCCCGGCGCGAAGGTCAATCACCAGATTCTGTCCCTCCACCCAGCCAAGATCACGCAGGGCTTGCCGGAAGGCCTCGAAATTCGGGCCGGGGGGACCCGCGTAGGGCTGCAGGTACCCGACGCGCGCCTGCTTCGCCGCCGGCTGCGCCTCGGCCGCGGGTGACCACAGGCCGTCGACCGCGGCGAGCAGGATCGTCACCGAAGCCACCAATACGGACCGCGCGATGCGGGCACGCATCGCTCAGACGGCGGCGCGGACGTTCTCGCGGACGAAGCGGACGATGTCCTGGGTGGACGTGCCGGGACCGAACAGCTCCTTCACGCCCGTCGCTTTCAGCGCGGCGACGTCGTCGGGCGGGATGATGCCGCCGCCGAAGACGACGACGTCCTCTGCGCCCTTTTCCTTGAGCAGCTCCATGATCCGCTTGAAGAGATAGTTATGGGCGCCCGAGAGCACGCTCAGCCCGATGGCGTCGGCGTCTTCCTGGATCGCCGTGGCGACCACCTGCTCCGGCGTCTGGTGCAGGCCCGTGTAGATCACTTCGAAGCCCGCGTCGCGCAAGGCGCGCGCCACGATCTTGGCGCCGCGGTCGTGGCCGTCTAGCCCGGGCTTGGCGACGACGACGCGGATCGGCCGCTCACTCATGCTCGTGTCCTCCGCGTGCGACTTGCCTGCTCACTTCGTCGTTCCGAGCGATTGACGCAGCCGCTCGCCGACCTTCGCGATCTGCTCGCGGTCGCCGGGCACCAGCTTCCAGTCGAAGCCCTTGCCGTCGCCGGTGAAGCGCGGGATCAGATGCAGGTGGTAGTGCGGCACCGACTGGAACGCGGCCGCGCCGTTGGCCTGCAGCATGTTCATGCCGTCCGGCTTGACCGTCTCGCGCAGCGCCGTCGCCACCCGCTGGGCAGCCACGATCGCCGCGCTGAGATCGTCGGGCGTCGCGTCGAAGACCGTGGGCGCATGGTTCTTGATGATGACCAGACAGTGGCCCGTGTTGAGCGGATTGATGTCCATGATGCAGAAGGTCCGCTCGTCCTCGTACACCTTGGCGGACGGAATCTGCCCGTCGCGGATCTTGCAGAACACGCAGTCGCTCATCGCGGCCTCCGTATCGAGGAGCGCCACGGGTTCCCCGGGGCGCTCCGAGCGTAAGGGGGGGTATGGGGGGCCGTTTCGGGGCCCCCCATGTCCTCAGACCTCGAGGGTCCAGCCGCGCGTGTCGGCCGCCGTGCCGTACTGGATGCCGACGATGGTGTCGTAGAGCCGCTGGGTGAGCTCGCCGATGCGCCCGCCGTTCACCACGATCTTGCGGTCCTTGTAGACGAGCTCGCCCACCGGGGAAATGACGGCGGCGGTACCGGTGCCCCACACCTCCCGCAGCGTGCCCTTGTCGGCGGCGTCGACCACTTCGTCGATGCTCACCAGCCGCTCCGACACGCGCAGGCCCCACTCCCGCGTGAGCGCGAGCGCGGAGTCGCGGGTGACGCCCGCGAGCAACGAGCCGTTGAGCGGCGGCGTGATGATCTCGTCGCCGATCTCCAGCATGATGTTCATGGTGCCGACTTCTTCGATGTACTTGCGGTGCACGCCGTCGAGCCACAGCACCTGGGTGAAGCCTTCGTGCTTGGCCTCTTCCGCCGCGTACAGGCTGGCCGCGTAGTTGGCCGCCGTCTTTGCCTCACCCAGCCCGCCCGGCACCGCGCGCACGTACTTGTCGATGACCTTGATGCGCACCGGATTCATGCCCTCGGGGTAGTACGCGCCGACCGGCGACAGGATCACGTAGTACAGGTACTCCTTGGCCGGACGCACGCCGAGGAACGCCTCGCTGGCGATGATGGTCGGGCGAATGTAGAGCGAGGTGCCGACCGCCGCCGGGACCCACTCACGATCGACGTCCACCACCGTGGTCCAGGACTTCAACACCAGATCGGGGTCCAGCGCCGGAATGCACATCCGCTCCGCGGTCCGGTTCAGGCGCTGCACGTGCTTGTCGGGACGGAAGAGCCGGATCCGGCCGTCCTTCCCCCGGAACGCCTTGAGGCCCTCGAAGAGCGACTGTCCATAGTGCAGCACGGCCGTCGCCGGATCGAGCGAGAGCGGCCCATACGGCTCGACCCGCGGGTCGTACCACCCCTTCTCTTCCTGGAAGTCCGCGAGGAACATGTGGTCGGTGAAGACGTTCCCGAACGCCAGGTCCTTGTCCTTCGGCCGGTCCTTCTTCGTCGTCGCCCGCGTCACTCTGATCGCGTCGCTCATCTCGTCACCTCGTTCCCAGCTGCGATTCGCTCATGCGAGCAGACCAAACATGTGCCCGGAGTCTTTGAGCACAGACAGCAAGAGTCTTGATCCGGAAACGGCTTGGCGCACACGTGACCGCACGTCGTAAGCCACCGTGCCCTGCCATTCACGGTTATTCGCAATTCCGGCCCGTCCATCGCTGTCTCGAAGTCCTTCGCGATCTCCAAGAAGAGACCTCCTAGAAGATGATGGGTTCTCGGTACAGACCAAATACCTGTCGATAGACGTCGGAAACTTCCCCGAGGCTGACGTAGTCCTTCACCGCGTCGACGAGCACCGGCATCACGTTCTGGCCGTTGCGGCACGCATCGGCGAGCTGCTTGAGCCGCTTCTCCACCTTCGACATGTCCCGGGCCGCCTTGAAGCGCGCGACCTTCTCGATCTGCTCGAGCTCCACGCCCTCGTCGATGCGCAGGTAGTTGATCCCCTTCTCCTCGCGCATGACGTACTTGTTCACGCCGACCACGACCTTCTCGCCGCGGTCGTCCATGAGCTGGTAGCGGTAGGCGCTGTCGGCGATCTCCTTTTGCGGGTAGCCGGCGTCGATGGCCCGGATCATGCCGCCCATGGCGTCGATCTTCCGGATGTACTCGAGCGCCGCCGCTTCCATCTGGTCGGTCAGCTTCTCGAGGTAGTACGAGCCGCCGAGCGGATCGATGGTCAGCGGCGCCCCCGTCTCCTCGGCGAGGATCTGCTGGGTGCGCAGGGCCACCGTGACCGCGTCCTCCGTGGGCAGCGCCCACGTCTCGTCGTACGAGTTGGTGTGCAGCGACTGCGCGCCCCCGAGGACGGCGGCCAGCGCCTGCAGGGCGACGCGGGCGATGTTGTTGAGCGGCTGCTGCGCGGTCGCCGACACCCCCGCGGTCTGGGTATGGGTGCGCAGCCGCATCGACTCCAGCTTCTTGGCGCCGTATCGCTCCTTCATGAAGCGGGCCCACATGCGGCGCGCCGCCCGGAGCTTGGCGATCTCCTCGAAGAAGTCGTTGTGGATGTCGAAGAAGAACGACAGCCGCGGGGCGAACGCATCGACGTCGAGCCCGCGGGCAAGCGCGGCATCCACGTAGCCGAGCCCGTCGGCGAGCGTGAAGGCCAGCTCCTGCACGGCCGTCGAGCCCGCCTCGCGGATGTGGTACCCCGAGATCGAGACCGGGTTGAACCGCGGCACGTGCCTGGACGTGAACTCGATCATGTCGGTCACGATCCGCACGGCCGGCTCGGGGGGGCAGATCCATTCCTTCTGGGCGATGAACTCCTTGAGCATGTCGTTCTGCATGGTCCCGCCCACGCGGTCCCACGACACGCCCTGCTTCTCCGCCACCGCGAGATACATGGCCAGCGCGACGGACGCCGTGCAGTTGATCGTCATCGACGTGGTCACGTCGCCGAGCGGGATGTCGGCGAAGAGCCGCTCGAAATCGGCGAGGGTCGAGATCGAGACGCCTTCCTTGCCGACTTCGCCGCGGGCGCGCGGATGATCGGCGTCGTAGCCCATGAGCGCCGGCATGTCGAAGGCGGTGGAGAGCCCCGTCTGTCCCTGCTCGAGCAGGTACTTGAAGCGCGCGTTGGTGTCCTCCGGACGGCCGAAGCCGGCGAACATCCGCATGGTCCAGAGCCGGCCGCGATACATCGTCGGATAGACGCCACGCGTGAACGGGTACTCGCCGGGATAGCCCAGCCGCTCGTCGTACGGGCGGTCAGCCACGTCGTCCGGCGTGTACAGCGGCTGCACCGGGATGCCCGAGAGCGTCTCGTAGCGCACCGGCCGCTCGGGCGTCTTGCCGACGAACGGCCCGTAGGTCTCCCGCTCCCAGCGTTCCCGTTCGGTCATGCGGTTTCTCCCAGCACCTCGCGCGCGATGACGAGCTTCTGGATCTGCGACGTGCCCTCGTAGATCTGGGTGATCTTGGCGTCCCGGAAGTAGCGCTCCACCTCGTACTCCTTGATGAACCCGTAGCCGCCGTGCACCTGGATGGCGTCGGTCGTCACCTTCATCGCGGTCTCGGCGGCGAAGAGCTTGGCCATCGCGGCGGCCGCGCGGTATTTCTGGCCGGCGTCCTTCATCGCGGCCGCACGCAACGTGAGCAGGCGCGCGCCTTCGATGGTCGTCGCCATGTCGGCGAGCATCCACTGCACCATCTGGTGCTGGCCGATGGGCACGCCGAACGACTTGCGCTCCCGCGCGTAGGCCACCGAGCGCTCGTAGGCGCCCTGCGCGATGCCGACGGCCTGGGCCGCGATGCCGACGCGGCCGCCGTCGAGCGCGGCCAGCGCGATCTTGAAGCCCATGCCTTCCTCGCCGAGGCGGTTCGCCACCGGCACCCGGCATTCGTCGAAGACGAGCTCGACGGTGTCGGAACCACGGATCCCGAGCTTGTCCTCGGTCTTCGACACACTGAGCCCGGACGTGGCCTTGTCGATCAGCAGGGCGGAGATTCCGCGGCGTCCCTGGGAACGGTCGGTCTGGCAAAAAACGAGCGCGGCCGACGCCTCCCGCCCGTTGCTCACGAACAGCTTACGGCCGGTGACCACGTAGTGATCCCCGTCGCGCACCGCCACCGTGTGCTGATTGCTCGCGTCCGAGCCGGCTTGGGGCTCGGTGAGGGCAAAGCAGCCGATGTGGTGACCGGAGGCGTAGGGTGTGAGGAACCGCGCCTTCTGCTCGCGGGTGCCGAACGTCAGCACGGGATCGCAGTAGAGCGAGTTGTTGACCGACATGACCACGGCGTGAGACGCGCACTCCCGCGCGACCTCGATCACCGCCAGCGCGTACGAGATCGCGTCGGCCCCGCTGCCGCCCCACTCCTCGGGCACCGCGATGCCCATGAGGCCGAGCTCGCCCATCCGCTTCACGGTCTCGTGCGGGAAGCGTGCCTCGCGATCGATGTCGGCCGCGATCGGCTTGAGCTCGCTCTCCGCGAACTCGCGCGCCATCGTCTGGACCATTCGCTGCTCGTCGGTCAAATCGAACCGCATGCTGCCACTCCGTTCCCTCCGCGCCCTCTGCCGTCCCGCTATTTCTCCAACAGCCGCTTGAATTCCTGGGTCAACGCCGGGACCACCTCGAACAGGTCGCCGACGATCCCGTAGTCGGCGATCTTGAAGATCGGCGCCTCCGGATCCTTGTTGATGGCGACGATGACCTTGGACGTCCGCATGCCGGCCAGGTGCTGGATCGCGCCCGACACCCCGAAGCCCAGATAGAGCTTGGGCGAGATCGTCCGGCCGGTCTGGCCGATCTGGAACCGATGCGGCCGCCACCCGGCATCGACGGCGGCGCGCGAGGCGCCGACGGCGGCGCCGATGACACCCCCCATTTCCTCCAGGATCACGTAGTTCTCCGGCCCCTTCATGCCCCGGCCGCCGGAGATGACGATCTCGGCCTCGGTGAGCTCGGGCAACCCCGTGGACGCTTCTTCACGGCGCTCGACGAACTTCGCGGCGCCGCTCCCGGCGGTGACGGCGGGCCGATTCACGGTGGCCGTCTTCCCGGGCTGAGACTCCGCGGGGCGGAATACGTTCGGCCGGAGCGTGGCCACCCACGGCCCCTTGGCCCACGTGACTCTGGAGATGAGCTTCCCCGCGTACACGGGTCGCGTGGCCACCAGGCGGTCGCCATCCATCGCGAAACCGACCGAGTCGGCCGCGAGACCGACGCCGAGCCGGGCGGCGAGCCGGGCGACGAACTCGCGCTGCCGGCTGGTCACCGGCGCCAGGATCGCCTTCGGCGATTCCTTGGCGGCGAGATCGGCGGCCGCCGACACCCACACGTCGCTCTGATACGGCGCGAAGGCCGCGTTCTCGAGCAGCAGCACGCGCGTGGCGCCCCAGGCGCCGAGCTGCGCGAGGCCCTCGTCGGTCGCCTTGTCGGTGAGCCAGACCGCCTCGGCCGTTCCGCCAAGGCGCGTGGCTTCACCGATCACCTCGGCCATGACTTTCTTGGGCGATCCCTTTCGATCGTCCTCGACGATGCACCAGAATGCGCCTGCCATGTCGTGCTCCTATCGATGTGGGCTCAGATAGCCTTCGCGTCTTCGCGCAGCGCGCGCACCAGCTCCTTGACCGCCGTCGGCACGTCCCCCTGGATCACCCGCCCGGGTGGCCGCGGCGGCAGCGCTTCCAGACCGACGAGCGTGAGCTGAACCTGGTCGGCGCCAAGCCCGAGGTCGGACGCCTTCACGTCCCTGATCTCCTTCTTCTTGGCGCCCATGATCCCCTTGAGCGTGGGATAGCGCGGCTCGTTCATGCCCTTCTGCGCGGACAGCACGGCCGGCAGCGGCAGATCGAACAGCTCCAACCCGCCCTCGACCTGGCGGCCCGCGCGCACCGTCTTGCCGTCGGCGTCGACGACCTCTTCCATGATCCAGGACAGGCACGGCCAGCCCAGCACCTCGGCGAGCTGGGCGGCAACCGCGCCCATGTCGTCGTCGATTGCCTGCCGGCCGGCGAGCACCAGCTGCGCGCCCTCCTGCTTGATGACGGCCGCGAGCGCGCGCGCCGTGGTCAGCGTGTCCACTTCGGCCCACGCGGGATCGTTGAGGTGGATCGCCCGATCGCACCCCATGGCCAGGCACGAGCGTAGCGCTTCCTTCACGCGGGCCGGGCCGAGGGAGACGGCGACGACCTCGCCCTGCCCGCGCTTTTCCTTGATCCGCAACGCCTCTTCGACGGCGTACTCGTCGTAGGGCGACACGATCCACGTGATGCCCGCGGTCTCGATCGCCTTGCCCCCGGCCGCGACCTTCATCTGCGTCGCCGTGTCCGGCACCTGTTTGATGCAAACGACGATCTTCATGCATGCTCCCTTTCGGACGGGCCGTAGTGGAGTTCGCGGGTGATTCGGAATCGGTCGCCCGGGATGAAGACGTGATCGAAGACGACGGCCTGGCCGGTGACACCCAGTGATACGCGCTCGGAGCCGAAGGCGGGGGCGCCGGTGCGGCACCCGAGCTCGCGCGCCTCGCGGCGCGCGAGACGGATGGCCGAGACGGTCTCGCGCGCCCGGTCGATGACGATCCCGAGCTTGAACTCGAGGGTCTGACGCAGCGGCGTGAGGCTGAGATCCGCGCGCATGACTTCCTCCCCGATATGGGCGGGCAAGTACGAGCGCTGCAGGCTGAGCGGCCGGGCGTCGACGAGCCTCAACCGCTCCAGCACCAGCACGCGGGCGCCGAGGGCCAGCCCGAGGGCGCGCGCCACGCGCCGATCGGCGCCGACGAAACGGGTGTCGAGCACGCGCGTCGTGACCTGCTCACCGCGCGCGCTCAGGTCGCCGGCGAACCGGTTGAGCTGCAGGATGTCGTAGTCGATGGACGGCGCAGCCACGAACGTGCCGAGCCCGTGCTGGCGCGCGATGAGCTGCTCACGTTCGAGGACGTCCAGCGCCTGGCGCAGCGTCATGAGGGTCACGCCGAAGTCGCGGGCGAGCTTGCGCTGGTTGTCGAGGCGCGCGCCGGCCGCCAGGCGACCGTCGCGGATCTGCCCACGCAGCACCTCGGCGATCTGGTGATATCTCGGTATCCGTCCGTTCACGTCCGCTCCGTTGCGAAGTGTTCTAGAACACCGATTGTAGGGGCCCTTCGCCATGTGGCGCAAGACCTTGTCGCCATGGCCGGATCGGCCGGCCCTTGGCGGGCCACGACCCGGCGACCACCGCAGCGCGTCCACGCGTTCAGTATCCGCCTTGCCGCGAGCGGGACCCTGCCGTACTGTTCAGGGGCCCGCGCGGGCTCGGCGACCCACGCGGAAACGACGAGAGGAATCGACTGTGAGTGTCCCGACCATCCGCCTCGAATTCGACGGCGCCGTCGCGCGGTTGACCCTGGATCGGCCACATGTCCTCAACGCCGGCGACGCCGCCTTCGCCGCCGATCTGCACCGCGCGGTCACCGAGCTCGGCCGGCGGACCGACGTCCGGGTCGTGGTGCTGACCGGCGCGGGTCGCGCGTTCTCGACGGGCGTCGATCTCACGTCACTGGCCCGCGGGGAGTTTCACTTCGCGGACTTCGTGCTCTGGGAAGACGCGATGACCGCGATGGAGCGGCTGCCGATGCTCTTCATCGCCGGGATCAACGGCCACTGCCTGGGCGGTGGGCTGCAGCTCACCCTCGTGTGCGACTACCGTCTGGTGAGCGAGGACGCGCTGCTGGGCCTGCCCGCGGTCAAGGAATGCCTGATTCCGTCCATGGCGCTCTATCGGCTGCCGCGGCTCATCGGCGCCGCCCGCGCGCGCGAGTTGATCCTGCTCGGCGAGCCCATCGCGGCCCGCGAGGCGGAGCGTTACGGCCTCGTCAACCGCGTCGTTCCCGCCGCCGAGTTCGCGCGCGCGCTGGACGACACGATCGCGCGCTTCCTGGCGCTGCCACCGTCGAGCGTGCTCGCCAGCAAGCGGCTCTGCGCCCGGGCGTTCGACCTGGACTTCGAGGCGTTCCGCAAGGAGATGGAGGCGGAGTTCCGCGTCTGCCTGGACTCATCGGAGCACCAGGCCGCCATGGCCGCCATCCGCCGCGACAAGCGACAGTGACGCTAGCGACTGCGCGAGGCGTACCGGGCCAATTGACGGTCGCGCTCCAGACCGCCGCCGGTCGCATCATCGTGACCGACTCCGTCACTTTCTGCGACGACCGGGTGGGCCCCGACGACGTCGTCGTGGCCGGCTCCTTTGCCGGCGCGACCGCGCTCGGATTCGTGCTGGAGCGCGGGGTGCGGGCCCTGATCGCGCACGAGGCCGGTGTCGGCCGGGACGCCGCCGGGATCTCCGGGCTGCCCCTCGCCGACCGCCTGGGCATCCCGGCCGCCGCCGTGGCGACCATGTCGGCGCGCATCGGCGACGGGGCCAGCATCATGGACGACGGTGTCATCAACCACGCCAACGCGACGGCCACCGCCCTGGGCGTGAAGCCCGGCCTCGCGGCGCGGGACGCCGCGCGGTTGATGCTGGCGGCCCCGCCGGGCCGGCCGGCCGGGCCGCTCCTCGATCGCGTGCCGCGTGTGGTCGTCGCCACGGACCACGGTCGCATCGTCCTCACCGGCTCCATGAGCTTCTGTGACGCGCGCTACCGCGGCGACGTGCTCTGCGCCGGCTCCCACGGTGGGCGCGTGAACATCCCCCCGGTGCTCGCGATCCACCCGCGCGGGGCGATTTTCAACGACGGTGGGATGGCGCGCGAGCGCTCCGGCGTGAACGGGCTGCCCGCGCTGCACGACGTCGGCATCGGCGCCGCGGCGGTGGCATCAGCGTCCGCGCGCATCGGCGATCCCGACAGCATGTGGGCGACGGGCGTGGTGTCCGCGGTCAACGACACCGCCGCGGCGTTCGGGGTTCGGGTCGGACAGACGGTCCCCGTCGCGGCCCGCCTGCTCCTGGAACGCCAAAATTGAGAAGGCCATCGACATCCGTGCCTGGAGCGCCGTTCAAAACGGGCCCCTCGGGCCCGGGTCACTCCTGCTGTGCGCGGACCGGGTGATCGAGTAGAGTCCCCGGAATGTATCTCTCATCGGGAGGTTCGTGACATGCCCCTGGCCCGGGTCGGCAACGTTCGGCTGCACTACGAGGAAGTGGGAACGGGCACGCCGCTCGTGTTCGTCCACGAGTTCGCGGGAGATCTCGAGAGCTGGCGGCCGCAGGTGTCATTCTTCTCCCGCCGCTATCGCACGATCGCCTACAACGCGCGCGGCTATCCACCGTCCGACGTTCCGGACGACCTCGCCGCGTATTCGCAGGCCCAGGCCGTCGACGACATCCGCGGCCTCCTCGATCATTTGAAGATCGAACGCGCCCACGTGTGCGGGCTCTCCATGGGCGGCTATGCCGCGCTGCACTTCGGCCTCACCTACCCGGAGCGCGCGCTGTCCGTCGTCGTGGCCGGCTGCGGCTACGGCAGCGCTCCCGCCGAGCGGGAAGGCTTTCGCAACGACAGCGCCGTGGTCGTCAAGCGCTTCGAAGAAGGCATGGCCGCCGTGGCCCAGTTCTACAGCCGCGGGCCCACGCGCGTGCAGTTCATGG
>JBGPXN010000071.1:0-21530 GCA_041492755.1 Methylomirabilia bacterium
CCTGGAATATCAACACGGTTGCGCCCTATTCGCCGGACATATCACCTATCTTGCCAGAGACTCACGACCCGCCGCTGACCGTCTCCTGATCGACGCCCTGGAAGTAGCGCCGTTTCGGGTCTTGCGGGCCCGTACCCACTTTCCCCCGTTCCACCAGCTTCACGAGACGCGTGCGCGTGGCACGGAAAGTCAGGTCGATGGACTTCGCGATCTCGCTGGACAAGCGCCCTTCGCCGCCCGCGAGGGCCTCCAGGATAGCGCGTTCGGTCTCGTCCAACGAAGGTGCGCCCACCCGCCCGACACGCAGCGTCACCCGAAAGCGCGTGCCGATCTCTTCGATCACCGGCGGCGCGAGCCCGGCGTCGCGGCAGGCAGCCGTCATCCGCTGAATCCCGCTTCCCCACTGCTCGATGAGACCGAGCGCATGGAAGACGCGCCCGATGACCCGGTTGCGCAGCTTCGAGATCCCTCGATGGAGATCGTCTACCGTGAGGCCAAAGGGCAGAAGCCCCGGGTCCTCCACCTCCAGACGGTCGTCGAAGATGGACACGCGGATGGGCGTGCGGCGCGCTCACCGGCGACGACGCGCTCCGGGTGATCGAAGACGCGATCGCCTCCCTTCGCCTGCGCACCGGGCGGTTCGGCGAGCCGGCGGTCTACGTCGGATCGCTGGCGGGCGCGGGCGGGTCTCCTCGAGGTGGCGGCTGCGTGGGCCGCCTCCTGCCCGTCGGACCGCCGGCTTGGTCTACACTTGATTGGATGACCGCCCGCGCGCCGCTCGTCATCATGGTTGCCGGTCCCAACGGCGCCGGCAAGAGCACGATGGCGGCGCGGCTCCTTCAGGACGCACTCACAGTGAGCGAGTTCGTCAACGCCGATCCGATCGCCAGCGGCCTGTCGGCGTTTCGGCCGCAGTCGGTGGCCATGGCAGCCGGCCGGGTTATGCTGGCGCGCATGAAGGCGCTCGCCGAAGCGCGCCAGGACTTCGCCTTCGAGACCACGCTGGCCAGCCGCAGCTTCGCGCCGTGGCTGGTCGGCCTGCGGAGATCGGGCTACCGCGCACATCTGGCATTTCTTTCGCTGTCCAGCTCCGACCTTGCCGTCGCGCGGGTAGCCGAGCGGGTCCGCCAGGGGGGGCACGACGTGCCTCAGGCCGTCGTGCGACGCCGGTTCGCAGCCGGGCTGCGCAACTTCTTCACGCTCTACGTCACTGTCGTGGACTCCTGGCGAATGTTCGACAACTCCGCGGCTACGGGACCCCGCCTAATCGCCTTCGCTGCGACCCGCCAACCGGCGAACGTCGTCGATGTTGCAACCTGGAACGCGCTTCAGGAAAGCTATTGATGGCGACCGCCTCTCAACCCGAACCCACCCCCCTCGATCGTTTGGAGGACCTGCCGCGCATCCTTAGAGCCATGCGCGAGGCCGTCCGCGAGGCACTGCTGCGCCACAAGCAGCTCGGCAACCCGGTGGCGGTGTGGCAAGACGGGCGGGTCGTGTGGCTCGCCCCCGACGAGATCCCGACCGACATCGTGGAGCCCGACCCCCAGCAGGAGTGATCGGTCAGTTCCCGTGGAGGCGAGGGTGGCCCCCGGCCAGACGGCGCGTGATCTACGTCCCCGACCCGGAGCCCAACTCTGTGTTCGTGATCACGGCCTATCAGCTTGGCCCAAAGGCTTTGCGCGCGTTGCGATGCGGGCGGCGGAGAAGCCATGACCCAGACCAAGTTTCCCCCCGGCTGGCGTCACGGCCCTTGCGCACGATCGCCCAGCCTCCCCAGCTTGCTCCAGCGTTCCATGACGACGCGGATCATTTGTCGGCGCACGCCCGCGCCCCACTGTCCAAATCTGGATACAGGAGTGAACGCTTGACCGTATGTACTCATGTGCATACTCTAGCTCGTGGAGTTCGGATGGGATCCTCGCAAGGCCGCCGTCAATCTGCGCAAGCATCGCGTCGACTTCGCCGACGCGGGAACGGTGCTTCATGATGACCACGCGATCACCATCGCTGATGAGACCGCGGACGACGAAGATCGGTTCGTCACGCTTGGCTTGGACGCGCTCGGCCGAGTTCTCGTGGTCGTCTATACGTGGCGCGGCGATCGTCCACGACTGATGTCCGCGAGAAAGTCGACGCGACGCGAGCGACGTCAGTATGAGGGTGCGAGCGAGATGAAAAGACAGTACGACTTCAAGCATGGTCGACGCGGGGCTGTTCTTCGTGCCCCGTCGGGCAAGACGCGAATCACCATCCGAATCGACGACGACCTCCTTCAATGGTTCAGGGACCAGGTTCACAAGGCCGGAGGCGGCAGCTATCAGACGCTCATCAACAATGCTTTGCGTCGCTTCGCGGAATCGGCCGAGCAGAATCTCGAAGGCACGCTGCGACGTGTGCTACGAGAGGAGCTGCCCCGGTACAGGGTCCAGCGGAAGACCGGCCCGACTCACCGATGAAGCCGCCCGCGGACCTGCTGCTGGCGGCGGCGCTCCCTCGGAACAAGCTTGCCGCCCCCCGTTCCGAGTATCACAGCCGGCACCGATCGAACATCGCTTGGTCGATCTCAACGAACTTCGAGCTTTCCTGAAGGAGATGCCAGGAGCGCCGAATCCACGGCATTGCGTTCTCCACCACCCGGACGAGTTGACGGCCGGCGGCGAGGTCGGTCGCGAGGTTCAACGGAGAATGTCCAATCTTGGATACAGGAGCGAACGCTGCTGGCTGTTCCTCCCCCCCAGGCCGCCGCTGGGGACGCTACCGCCGTTCGCCACCAGGGCGACTCGCCGTCGACAAAAATGGACATTCGCAGCCACCGGGATCGGCTCTAAGATCTTCTCGCGAGGTTGGGATGCCGTGGGACTGACATACATCGAGGGCGTGGTCACCGGCCCGAGCGGCGGTTCTCGCACGGTGCGGTTCATGGTCGACAGCGGGGCGAAGTACAGTCTCCTCCCGCTGGCCGACTGGCGGGCCATCGACCTCGTCCCGAAGCGACGCATGACGTTCGTCCTCGCCGACGGCACGCTGATCGAGCGCGACGTCTCCGAGTGTCACATCGCGCTGCCGCAAGGCGAGGCGCACACGCCGGTGATCCTCGGGGAGGCGGACGACGAGGCGTTGCTCGGCGTCGTCACCCTCGAGATCCTGGGGTTCATCCTGAACCCGTTCAACCGAACGCTGCAGCCGGCCCGGCTCCTGCTCGCGTGACTCGAGGCCTGATCGTGGCGTCCGCCGCGCAATTCCGTACTCCGTGATGGCCAACCGGGCCGGCCTGCGGTAGCTTCGGCGCATGGCCGTTTCCCCGCCGCTCTTCTCCCGGGTGCCCGGCGCACTCTTCGGCCCACTCGCCGGCGGCCACGCTTCGCTCTACTGGACGCTGCTCGCGACCTTCTACCATCACGAGTTCGAGCGCGAGCCGTTCTTCCTGATCCGGAGCGTCGTCCTCGACACCGCGGAGGAGCTGGTGCGCGAGTCGCCGCTCTGGTCCGAGCGGCGCGACGAGTTGCTGGCCCTGGCCGAGGAGGTCGGCGAGTCGGCCGAGCCGGCGATCGACGAGGGTGCGCTGCTCCGCGCGACGGCGCGCCGGCTCGTCGCCCGCCTGGAGGCCGCCGGCTGGTTTCACTTCGAGTATCGCAGCGCCGTCGGCGACGTGCTCAACTTCTACCCGTACGCGGCGCGGATCCTCGAAGCGCTCGTCCGCGTTGCCCGCGACGAGCAGCCGCTGTTCCAGGGCTACGCGCACTCGATCGCGTCCCTGCTGCGGCCGGAGGTGTTCGCCGCCCGGCCGGGCGTGTCGCTGAGCGAAGCAAGGCGACACACGCTGGACATGGTGCGCGAGCTGAAGATCCTCGACCGCAACATCTACTCGTCGACCCAGCGGTTGCTGGACACGGTGGGCACGGCCTCGGGCGTGCTGGAAGAGGGGCTCGACCACTATCGCCACGCGGTGCTGGCGAACTATCATCGGCTCAAGACCGTCGACAATCTCTACAAGTGGCGCGGGGAGATCCTGCGCCGCCTGGACGACATCGAGGCCGACACGCGCGCCCGGGACGCGGCCGTGCGCTGGTACGCGGAGCAGCTCGGCCTCGACGCCGCGGCCGCCGGCGCCGCCGTGGCCGCCGACCTCCGGCTGCTGCGCATGCAGTTCGAGACGCTACCCCAGCTCATCGACGACATCGACGCCCGCAACGCCCGCTTCAGCGGAGTGGCCCTGCGCAAGCTCATGTACCTGCTGCGCCAGGACACCCGCACCGAAGGACAGCTCCAGCGCATCGTCGACGCGCTGTCGCGGGATCAGGCGCCCGATCTCGTCTTCGACGTGTATCGCTGCGAGCTGCTGGCCGACGGCTTCCTCTACGCGCCCGCGCGCCGGCGGCCGCGGCCCGAGCCGCAGCCCCTCGCGCGCCGTCCGGCCGACACAGGCGATCTCCGGCGCGACATCGCGCCTCGCCTGCGCCGCCCGTTCTCGCGCTCGCGCGTGGAGGCCTTCGTCGAGGGGCTCCTCGGCGCCCGGGCCACCGCGCGCCTCGCCGAGGCGGCGCCGGAGAACGACACCGACTACGTGCGCCTGATCTACACCGTCGCCTACGGGCTCGACGGCCGATCGCCCTACCGCTTCGAGGCGGAGCGGACGCCGTCCGCGGAACGCCTGGAACGCCGGGGCATCTACGGGTTCCCGCGTGGCTTCCTGGGCCACCGCCGAAAGACCTGAGGCGTGGATTTCGTCACCGAATACCCGCGACTGGAGCCGGCGCAGCAGGAACGCTTGCGCGCGGTGGTCACTCGCCTGCTCTCCGGCCACGTCCTCACGCCCGGGCCGGCCATGCAACCCGACGCCGACTGGCGATTCGCGGAGCGGCAACGCGAGTTGATCGACGCCTACCTGCGCATCGGCGGCTGGCGGCTCGAGATCGATCTCGGCCTGCGCCTCTGCCGCGCGGTCCACGACTCGGGGGAGCAGCGCGTGCGCCTGTCGAAGCTCGAGAGCCTCGTCCTCTGCACGCTGCGGCTCGCCTATCACGAGCAGATGCAGCAGGTGACTGAAGACGTGCGCTGCGAGCTGACCGTGGGCGCCCTGCGCGAGCGGCTGATCCAGTCGGGCAAGCCCGCGGTGCAGCTCTCGCGGCGGGCGCTGGAGCACGCGCTGCGGCGCCTGGCCCGGCACTCCCTGGTCGTGGTCGAGCGCGGCTTCGCGGCGGAGGACACCGAGACCGTCGAGGTCAGTCAGCTCATCGAGAAGGTCCTGCCCCCGGACCGCATCGCCGAGCTGGCCGGTCGCATCCGCGCTTACACCGGCGCGACCGCCCCCGGGCCGGACGGCGAAGAGATCGAGGACGCCGAGGACGCCTCATGATCGGGCTGGCCGCCGTGCGTCTCGTCAACTGGTACCACTTCGCCGACGAGACCTTTCGCCTGGGGGGTAGCTGCCTGCTGCTCGGCGACAACGGCAGCGGCAAGTCGACCGTGCTCGACGCCGTGCAGTGGGCCCTCGTGGCCGATCAGCAGCAGGTGCGTTTCAACAAGGCGGCCAACGAGCAGAGCCGCCGGAGCCTGCACGGTTACGTGCGCTACAAGCTCGGCTCCGAGGACGAGGCGCGCCCCGGGCAAGTGCGGTTCGGCCGCGGTGCCTGCACCTCGTACGTCATCCTCCAGTTCGCCGACGACCGCGATCCGGCTGGCGACTTCGCCTGTGGCCTGGCCATGGAGGCCAGCGAGGCGGACACGCACGTTCCCCGCGTGCACTTCGTGGCCCCGCGCAGCACGGCCGCGGAGGTGCCCGCGGTCGCGCCGGGCGATCTGGTCCGCCCGCTGCGCGAGTTCCGGCAGGCACTACGGGCCGTCCCGCACAACCGCCTCTTCGCCGACGCCGGCACGTATCGCGAGGAGCTGCGTCACCGGCTCGGCGCGCTGCCCGAGGCGTTCCACCGCTTGATCGTCAAGGCGCTCGACTTCAAGCCGATCGGCGAGGTCCGCGACTTCGTGTTCCACTACCTGCTCGACGAGCGGCCGGTGGACACCGCAGCGCTCCAGGCGAACCTCGAGCACTACAAGCGGCTCGAGGCTCAGGCCCGCGACGCCGAGCGTCGGATCGCCGCGCTCGACACCATCTGCGGCCAGGGCGAGCGGATCGCCCAGGAGCGGCGGACCGCGGAGAGCCACCGCTATCTCACCCTCCGCGCGGAGGTGGAGCTGGCGGAGGCGCAAGTGCAGGCGATCGAACGCCAGCTCGCCGACGCGGCCCTCACCCGCGACGGCCTGGCGGGCGAGCTGCAACGGGCCGAGGACCAGCTCGCCTTCTTCCGGCGCGAGCGCGACCGTCTGATCGAGATGCTGCTCGCGACCCCGGGCTTCCCGGAGATCCAGCGGCTCGAACGCGACCTCGATGAGACCCGGCGTGCCATCGGCGAGGCCACGGACGCCGAGACGACGGCCCGGCGTGGACTGGACACGCAGCGCGCCGTGTTGGAGGCGCTGCTCTCGCAGGACGCGCGCGATCTGCGCCACGCCCATCCGGAGGCGTTTCCCGGCCCCTCACTGCTGGGTGCGGTGGACGAGCCGGCGCTGCTGGCCCGCCTCCGCGAAACGCTGGCCCGTGACGGCCACCTGGGCGGTCGCGATCTCACCGCATGGACCCGCCACCTGGCGCAGGCCGCGGACGCGATCGCCGTGGCCACCGCCCGCCTCGGGGAGTCGCTGGAGACCGCGAAGCAGGAGGGACACCTGCTGGAGGCCGAGCAGGCGGAGCTGGAGCGCGGGCGCCAGCGCTACCCGGAGGGCGCCGAGGCGCTCCTGCACCTGCTGCGTGCGCGCCTGAGCGCCAGCCGCGAGCCGCGACCGCTCTGCGAGCTGATCGAGGTGCCCTCGGCGCGCTGGCGCGACGCGGTGGAAGGCTACCTCAACACCCGCCGGTTCGACGTGCTGGTCGCGGCCGGCGACTTCCCGCGGGCGCTGGCGCTCTACGAGCGGCACAAGCGCGACTACGCGCTGCCGGGGCGAGGGCGGGTGTTCATCGCGGGGGTCGGCCTCGTCGACGTCGAGAAGGTCCAGGCGGCCGCGCCCCGCCGTGAGCCGCGATCGCTCGCCGAGCAGGTCGCCACCGACGACGCGCTCGCCCGGGCCTACGTCGACTTCCTTTTGGGTGACGTGATCTGCTGCGACGGCGAGCAGGAGCTGCGCCGCCACCGGCGCGCCATCACCGACACCGTCATGGTCTACCAGAACCACGTCGCACGGCAGACGCCGGCGGAGGTCTATCGGCGCCACTACGTCGGTGAGGCGGCGCGCATCCGCCGGCGGGAAGAGATCGGGCAGCGGCTCGCGGAGCTGTCGCAAGTCGTCATCGATCTCGCCGGACGCATCGAGTGGGTGAAGGCCACCGCCGTGGCGTGCCGCAAGGGCGCCGCCGAGGCCGTCGAGCTGCCGCGCCTCGTCGAGACGGCGCAGCGGCTGCCCGACCTGCGCGCCCGCGCCGTCCTGCTCCAGCGCCAGCTCGACCGGATCGACCGCCGCGAGGTCGAGCAGCTCCAGCGGGAGCGCGAAACCGCCGAGACCGAGCTGTCGCGGCTCGACGGCGAGCGCGGCCGGCTCCAGCAACGACTCGGCGCGGGCGCGCGCGAGCTGGAGCATCTCGCGCAAGAGCGGGACCGCGCGGCGCACGCGCAACAGAGCGCCGTGGCCCGACTCGACGACGTCTTCCCAAGCCCCGGCGCCGACGGCCTGGGCGCCGAGCGGCGGGCGGGCTACGAAGATCGCTACCTCCTCGAGCGCGCCGAGCGCACGGCAGGCGAGATCCGCGAGGTGTTCGACCGCCAGCACCGGATCATCGACAGCCGCGTCCAGGGCCTCGTGGGGAGCCTCGTGCGGCTCAAGACCGAGTACGCGAACGCCTTCGGGCTCGTCGCCGAGGTCGAGGGGGAGGGATACGGCGAGTTCGCCGCCCAGCGGGAGCTGTGGCACGACAGCCGCTTGCCCGAGTACCGCGACCGCATCGTGCGGGCCAAGGAAGAGGCCATCCAGCAGCTCGCCGAGGACGTCATCTTCCGTCTGCGCGAGAACCTCGTCGACGTGCGACGGCAGATGGACGAGCTCAACCGCGCGTTGAAGGACGTGCCCTTCGGCTCGGAGCGCTACCAGTTCACGCTGGAGGTCGCGCCGGCGCACCGTCCCTTTTTCGATCTCATCATGGACGCCGGCCGCTTCGAGAAGGACTCGCTCTTCGGCGCCACCGCGGTGGAAAGCTCGGACGTGCGCCGCACCCTGGACGATCTCTTCGAGCGGCTCGTGCAGGCGGAAGCGCGCCAGGTGAAGACCGAGCTCGACGCGCGCGCCGACTACCGGGAATACTTCGACTACGACCTCCGCATCCAGCACGCCGACGGGACGTATTCGCTCTATGGTCGGGTGGCCGCCGACAAGTCCGGCGGCGAGACGCAGAACCCGTATTACATCGCGATCTTCGCGTCCCTCTACCGGCTCTACCGCAGCCTGGCGCCCGACGGCCGGCCCCGGTGCGGCCTGGTCCTGCTCGACGAGGCGTTCTCCAAGATGGACGAGGCCCGCATCGAGGCCACGCTGCGCTTCGCCCGCGGTCTGGGGCTGCAACTGCTGATGGCCACGCCGAAGGAGCGCAGTGAGCTGGTGGCCCCCTGGGTGGAGACGAGTCTCTACATCCACCGGGATGCGATGAGCGGATTGCCCACCGTTCTCGACTTCACGAAGGAGTTCAAGCCGGATGCCGTTCCCGGGGACAACGGCGCGACAGGAGCTGCTCTGCCGGCTCCTTGAAAAGTACGAGCGCGGCGCCGCCTTCGGCCGGCCCGGGCCCTGGCGGCAGGACGTCATCGTTCGCCTCGACGCCCGGACGTTCCCCTCCGCGTTCGAGCCCGACGGCCGCGAAGCGCTCGCCGACCTCCGCGCCGCCGCCGAGGCGCTCGCGGGCGAGGGCGCCGCGCGGCTGACCCGCCATCGCGGTTACGCCGCTGGTCTTCCCCACGAGTTGCGCCTCGGTGCCGGCGAGATCGATCGCGCGTATGCGCGGGCGGGAGCGTTCGGGTTCCGCCCACTGGGCGGAGACCTTCGCGAACTGGGCGCTCGGGTCGGTGCGCTCGCGGCGGACCCTGGACCAGCGTGGATCGTCACGTATCTCGGTGAGGTGTCGGCCCGGAGCGAAGCCGGCGATCTGGCGCCGTTGGGCCTGCAACGCGAGCGGTTCAAGCGGGAGAAGCCCGACGTGCTGGACGCGCTCACGGCGGCGGCCATGCTCGCCCGCGGCCTCGCCGGGTGGGAGCGGGTGGTGAGCGAGCGGATCTTCGGCGATTCCAAGCGGCTGAGCGCAATACGCCCGCTCGTCGCGGACATCCTGTGGCGCGCCGATCCGCGCTGGGCCGGGCTATCCCGCGATGACGTTCCGGACCTGCTGGAGGCTTACGGCATTCGCCGCAAGCCGGGCGTCTTGCGCTGTGCCGGGCGCGCATCGCTCAAGATCTCGGCGCGGCTCTATGACCTCGAGGCCTTCGCGCCGACCGCGCACCTGCCGGAAGCATGGGCCGCCGCGTGGGTTGACGCGCTGGTCGACGCCGGGACGAGCCACGTCACGACGATCGAGAACGAGGTGCCGTTCCTCGCCTACGTCGACGAAGCAGGCGGCGCGACCGGCCTCGGGGCCCGGCACGAAGTCGCCGTCTACACCGCCGGGTTCCCGGCCCCGTTTCTCCTCGACACACTTGCCGCCGTCTCGGCCCGGGCGCCCTCGCTGCATTTTCGACACTGGGGCGACGCGGATCTGGGCGGGCTCCGGATCTGGTGGCTGCTTCGAACGCGCATCGCCGGCCCGCTCACGCTGTTCCGGACCGACGCCGGGTGGCTCGAGGACACGGTGCGCGCGGGAGGCGGCACCCCGCTCACCAGGAGCGAACGCGCGGGCCTCGGCGATCTTCGTCAGCAAATGCTCGAGTCGCCCTGGGGTTCCGCGGCCGACGTGGCTGACGCGGTCCAGCTCGTCAACACGCTGCTTCGCCTCGGCCTCAAGGTCGAGCAGGAGCGATGGTAAGGGTCTACGTGTCCATCGACGCGCTCGGCACGCCAGCGCCTTCATGCACTCTTGGCGCGTACGACGAGATCGACGTCGCAATCGAGAACTTGAAGCAGCCGCACGAGCTGATCGACAGATTTGTTGTAGTTCGCCTGATCCAGGAGTCGATACAGCTGAGCGGGTGAGGTTCCGAGTCGGCGAATGATTTCGCGCCTGGCCAGCCGCGTCGCGGCAAGGCGTTTCTGGGCTTCCAGAGTCAGTCGATATACGAGCTGGTCCCGGAGGTAGTCAGGGTCCTGGTTGTACTCCAGGACCTCTTCGACGTGCACGGTTCCCTCTCTGCCGGATTCCAGTGTGTAGGTAAAGCCTTCCGACCCGAGCTCCTGGTCGACATAGACAACGGCGACGGCGTCATCACGTGTAGGCTGCACCTCGAGCCTCGAGAAAGGAAACACAAGACGCCGCTTGGCCGTGCTTACCTCGAATGCCTTGCGGCGATTGTTCGCCTTGACGCTTCGAATCTTCATATCCGGCCCTCGGACTCCAGCTCATCGATCAAACGCAGAATCTTGGCAGAGGCTTTGCCCTTCATCGATTTCTTGTTGTCGAGGTCCCATTTCACGACCAGTCTCCCGCTTCGGTACACGTGCACGTGACGCGGCGGATGATCGCTCTTCCAGGCGATGAACACATAGCCACCCCGACGGGTCTTCGGCACTGATGACGTTACCTCACAGGGTAACTCTTTTACAATAGCGCCGGGCGATCTCGTCAATGTCCAAACTTCGATACAGAAGTGAACGCTACTGTCTGTGACCCTCCCTGTCATAGACTCCCGTTAACATCCTCGTCATGATCCCCGTGCTCTGGACCACCCGCGCCGGCGCCGAGGCAATCGCCGCCGGTCCGGCCGTTACCCCACTCCCGTCGCGGACCGTCCTGATTCCTCGCGAGCGGGTCGCCCACTCCGTACGACGCGAGATGGTCCGGATAGGACACGCCACCACCCTCGCCGGGACGCGGTTCCTCCCCGGCCCAGCCGCCGCCGCAGCCGTGCTCACCGCCGCGGGGATCGAGTTCACGCCCGGCGAAGAAGCGCTACGCCGGACGCGGCTCCTCGTCCTCTTCCGCTGCGACCCCTCCCGCGGCGATCTCACGCTCGACCACTTTCCACCCGCACTCCTCCGTGACCGCCCCGGCTGGGACGACGCCTTCGCCCAAACCATCGCCGCCCTGGAGGCCGCCGGCCTCCGTCCGGAAGCGCTCGACGCCAAAGACAACGCCCGGCTCCGCGACGTCGCCACAATCTGGCGCGCCGTGGACAACCTCGCCGCCCACTCCTGGACCACCGCCCGCATCCTCCTCGAAGCCGCCCGAACCCTGGAAGCTCGCCCGACCGTATGGCTCTTCTCCGGCCCAACGCTGGCGATCGCCACCGGCCACGAAACCAACGCCCACGCCCGGTTCCTGAGAGCGATCCCGAACGCCACGCTGGCCCTCCTCGCCGCCCGCCCCCTGCGCGAGCGCCACATGGCCCGCGTCGAAGCCCTCTACGGTCCGGAAGCGCGCCACGCCCTCGCCCAACCCGCCCCACGCGCGAGCACTACCGAGCGCGATCTCCTCGCCTCCTACCTCTTCGAACCCCCGCCCGTCCTGGCCGCCGCCGATCGGCCCCGCAGCGCCGGTCCGGACGGCACCGTGCGCCTGGAGGAGCACGCGGGCGTCGAGGCCGAGGTGGAGGCAACGGCGGACTGGGTGGCCGAGCAGGTGGCCGATGGCATCGCGCTGGAGGAGATCGCGGTGCTGATGCCGGCGATCGATCCGGTGGGCGCGCTGGTCGCCGAGCGGTTGGCGCGGCTCCCATACCCCAACGGCGCCCTCCCCGTCCACGTGGCCGGTGGACTCCCGCTCGCGGGGACGGCGGCTGGCGCGCGGGCGCTCGCGGTGGTGCGGGCGTTGCGCGCGTATCTGTCGGGCGAGCAGCTCGCCGCGGTGCTGCCGGCGCTGCGCACGACCACCCAGGACGCTGCGGACGAACGCGCCGATGACACGCACCACGTCCGCCACCTCGCCCACGGCGCGGCGATGGATCTCGTGTGGTCGCTCGGCACCGCCGGCGGCAACGCGGCCCGGCCTGAGGGCGCGCTGGAGTGGGCGACACGCCTGGCCGCGCGCGAGCCGCAGCTCGAGGCGCAGCTCGCGCGGGCGCGGGCGGCGGGGGACGATCCCGAGCGCGCGGGGCTGGCGCGGACGGCGCGCGAGCTCGAGCGGCTGCTCGGCGATCTGCGCGCGGCACGGCCGGCGATCGAGGCGCTCGTGGATGTCGCGCGGCTCGTGGTGCGGGCCGCGCCGCTGTCGACGCTGTGGCCGGCGCTGCGCGACTTCCTCGCCGACTGGCTGCTGCAGCCGGGCGCGGGCGCGCGGGTGCACGCGCTGCTCGACGAGCGGCTGGCGGCGGCCGCGGGCGATGCGGCGTGTGGCGCGCTCAGGGGCGACGACGCGCTCCGCGTGATCGAGGACGCGATCGCGACCCTCCGCCTGCGCACCGGGCGGTTCGGTGATCCGGCGGTCTACGTCGGGTCGCTGGCGGGCGCGGTCGGCCTGAGCTTCACGGCGACGCGCGTGATCGGGCTGGCCGAGGGGCACCTGCCGCCGCTGGTGCGCGAGGATCCCGTCGTGCCCGATGCGCTGCGCGAGCGGCTCCGCGTGCCGGCGCTCGGGGGCCAGACGGTCACGCCGGCGACGGCGGAGGCGCGGGCGCTGGAGACGCTGCACGCGCTCGACAGCGTCATCCGCGACACGACTCGGCGGGTCGCGCTCTCGGCCCCGCGCCTGGACCTCGACCGCTCGCAGCGCGAGCCCTCCTCCGTCCTCCTCGAGGCGGCGGCCGCGCTCGGCCGGCCCAACGCGGTCACGGGCGAGCCGGCCAGCGCGATCCCCGACACGACGGCGCTGCGCCGCGACGCCTTCGTGCCGGCGCGGCGGGCGGCGCTCGACTTCCGCCTCGCGCGTCCGCTCGCGCAGTCCGCGTGGCAGGACGCCGTGGCGCGTGGAACCGCCAGCGTGCCGCCGCGCTGGCGTGGGTCGCCGGCGGTCGATCTCGACCGCATCGCGGCACTGACCGACGCCACGCAGTTCACCGCGCTCGACGGCCTGCTCGGCGTCGCGACGGCAAACATCGCGGTGCCAGGAATCACCGCAGCGTGGCCCATTTCGCCGTCACGGCTGCAGACCTTGCTTCAGTGTCCGCACCACTTCCTGTTCGAGTCGCTCCTCGGCTTCCACGAGCCCTCGGGCGCGCCGGTGCTCCGCGAGATCGGGCAGCCCGCCTACGGCGGATTGTTCCACTCGGTCGCCGAGGAGTTCTTCCGCGCGCACGGGGCGCCGTTCTGTGCGGGCCAGGAGACGCCCGAGCACTGGCTCGCCGCCGCGGACCCAATCGTGGATCGGATGTTCGAGGCGTTCATCGACAAGTACCCCCTTCTAGGCGATGCCGTCCGCGGCGCCCAGCGGCAGCGCTTGCGGGAGGACCTGCGCGACCTGCTGCGATACGAGTGGGCCCTCGGCGCCCGGCGCTTCGTCGCCACCGAGCGGTCGTTCGGCGAGCCGGTGCCGGTCGAGCTCGCGCTCGGCGGCCGGTCGCTGTTCGTGCGCGGCACGATGGACCGGATCGACGTCGACGGCCGACGCACGCTCGTGCGCGACCTCAAGACCGGGCGCGTAAGTCCGCGTTATGGCAGTGCTACGGGGCCCGACCACGTTGGCGATATCCAGATCGCGGTCTACGGGCTCGTGGCCGAGCGGCTCGCGCGCGAGTGGGCGACGCCGGCGGCCGTCGGTGTCTCGTACGTGGGGCGCCACGGTGAGGTGCGCGACTTCATCGGCGACTTCGCGACGGTCCTGGCGCCGGGGGCGCGGGAGTGGCTCGGGCTCGCGGGTGACCTGCTCGGCCAGCGGATGTTCCCGCGAACACCCGACAAGGACGACTGCACGTACTGCGCGTTCCGGCCGGTGTGCGGTGACCGGGTGTACGAGCGCGCGGCCTCCGTGCTGGGCTCCGGCAACGACGCCTTGCGCCGACTCCTCGTCCTCAAGCGCCCCGACAGTCTCCAGCACGGCGAGAGCGTCGAGCATGGCGACAGTTTCGAGCACGGCGAGAGCCAGGACGACTGAAGTGCCCGTCACACAACGCAAACCGGCACCCGATCAGAATGAGCGCGACGCCGCCGTCTTCGAGCGCGAGCGCAACGTGCTGATCGACGCCGGCGCCGGCACGGGCAAGACGACGATCCTCGTCAACCGCCTGGTGGAGATGGTCGCGCCGCGCACCGGAGCCGTCGCGATTCCCATCAAGCGCCTCGCCGCCATCACGTTCACCCGCAAGGCCGCCGGCGAGCTGCGCCTGAAGATCCGCGAGCAGCTCCTCGCCGCCCTGGCCGAGCCCGGCCTGGCGGCGGAGCGCGACACGCGGCTGCGGGCGGCCCTGGCCGATCTCGACACCGCCTACGTCAGCACCATCCACAGCTTTGCCGACCGGCTGCTGCGCCTGCGGCCCATCGAGGCGCAGCTCAGCCCGGGCTACGAGATCGCCGAGGACGACGACGAGCTCGTGCGCGCGACCTGGGAGCTGCTGGTCCACGGCGTCGAGAACAACACGCTCGCCGCCGAGCTGGCCGGCACGCCAGCGGCGGCCCACGCCGATGAGGCCGCGCGGACGATCGCCCTGGCCATCGCCGCCGGCCTGCGCGCCGAAGAGCGCGAGGGCGAATGGCGGACGGACTACGGGCTCGACTCGCTGGTCCGGGGCTTCGTGCGTCACCGCGACGTCCCCCCGGACGACGTCGAGCCCGCCGCCCTCGACACGACCGAGTTCCGCCGGGCGGTCGAGGCCCTCGTCGCCGTAGCCAAGCCCGTCCGTGGGACATCACCGGGCGCGCGGTGGATCCGGGACACCGCCGACTTCCTCGCCCGGCTACGCGGCGAGCACGACCCGGCCGTTCTCTTCCAGCACGTGCTCCGGGCGACCCAGCGCAAGCCGCGAGGCCGCGTCACGAAGCGGGACACCTTCGACGGCGACGACCTCGCCTGGAAGGCCTGGCAGCGGATCACCGGCAAGTCCAAGGGGGATGAGCCGGCGCTGCTCGACACGCTGCGCGCCCCACTCGATCGCTGGATGGCCACGCGGCTGGCGCGCCTCTTCCCCGTCGTGCTGGCGCTCTACGAGAAGGTGAAGGCGCGCCGGCAGGTGCTGGACCAGCTCGACCTGCTCGTGAAGCTGCGCAACCTGATTCGCGATCACCGCGAGGTTCGCGGCGAGTTCCAGCAGCTCTTCGACCACGTCTTCGTCGACGAGTTCCAGGACACCGACCCGCTGCAGGCCGAGATCGTCCTCTTCCTCTGCGAGCGCGAGCCGCGCGCGGCGAAGTGGGACGACGTCGTGCTGCGCAACGGCGCGCTCACCCTCGTCGGCGATCCCAAGCAGTCGATCTACCGCTTCCGCCGCGCCGACGTCGCCGTCTACGACCGCGTGCGCCAGGTGGTGGCGCGCGGCCCGCACCTGACGGTGACGCTCTCGGCGAACTTCCGGAGCGTGCCGGCGCTGATCCAGTGGGTCAACGACCGGTTCGACACGATCCTCGGCACGTCGCCGGACGGCCAGCCATTCGACCCGGCGACGGGCACGGTCTACCACCAGCGCCTCATTCCCGGCCGGGGTGGCGAGGCCACGCGCCCGGTGCACGTCCTGTCCGTCGAGTTCCCGGACGCACGCAAGCGCACGGTCGACGCGTACCGGGCGCTCGAAGGCGAGGCGCTCGCCCGGTATCTGCGCTGGCTCGTCGAGGCCAGCGACGTGCGGATCGAGGACCCGCTCGATGGCCGCCGTCGCCGCGTGCAGTACGGCGACGTCGCGATCCTCGCCGTCTCCACCTGGCGCCTGTCGCTCCTCTTTCCCTGGCTCGACGCCGCCGACATCCCCTACGCCTCGCGCGGCGGCACCCTCTTCCTGGAGGATCCGCTGAGCCGCCAGTTCCTGCTCGGCCTGCGCGCCCTCGCCGACCGCGACGACGGGGTGGCCGAGGCCGCCCTGCTCCGGCCGCCGTTCTTCGCGCTGGACCCGACTGACCTGCTGCTGGAACGCGAGGCGTGGCGGGCGGACGGAGCCGACATACCGCACGAGGACGCCGTCCGCCGGGTACACGAGGCGCGCGAGCTGATCCGCGGCCTGCGCCGCCAGCGCCTCGACCGTCCGCCGGGGGCGACCGCGCGCGACCTGCTCGACCACACCGCGTTCGCCCGCGCCGTCGCGCTCGGCCCGAACGGCACGCAACGGCTCTCCCGCCTGCGCGAGCTGTGCTTCGTCCTCGAAGAGCGCGCGGCGCGCGAGAGCCTGGACTACGACGCGGTGACCGCGCGCGTGCGCGACTGGGTCGCGAGCCCGCCCCGGCTCGATCCGCCCCACCCAGTGGGCGCCGAGGCCGTACAGATCCTCACCGTGCACCAGGCCAAGGGCCTGGAGTTCCCCGTCGTCGTGCTGTGGGACGGCCAGGGGCAGTGGGAGGCCCGGCTCCAGGACGAGCCCTGGCGCATGGAGCGCGACGGCCGCGGCTGGACGCTGGCCGTCGACGGCGTCGGCTGGGAGGAGCCGGCCGGGCTGGAGTTGCGGAAGACCGAGCGCGCCTACCTCCTGGCGGAGCGGCGCCGCGTGGCCTACGTCGCCGTGACGCGAGCGCGCGATCTGCTCGTCGTCCCGCGATCGACGAAGTCGGGCGACGCGACGGGATCGACGAAGTCGGGTGACGCGAGGACGGGGGCCGCGAGATCAGCCGCGGCCAGGGCCACCGCCGCAAACGCCGGCGGCGCGAAGGCGGGCAAGATCATCTGCGCCGACCTGCTCGCCGGCGCTGATGCGAGCCGGATGCTCGAGCTCGCGCCGTACCGTCACGGCGCCGGAGCGCCGTGGGTCAGCGAGATCCCAGCGCCTGCCGCCCGCACGCCGGTCGACGGCACAGCGCTGGAGCAGGAGGTCGACGGATGGTGGCACCCGGCGGTGGCGGACGCCGCGCGCCCGCGATTCAAGCCGGTGAGCGTTTCGGCGGAGGCGCATGCGATGGCCGAGGAGGAGGACGAGACCGAGCGCGCCGCGCGCAAGCTCCGCGCGGGCCGCTTCGGCCACGTCTTCGGCAGCGCGGTGCACCAGGCGATCGGGTTGCTGCTCCACGATCCGGCGCTCGGCGCGACCGAAGCCGCCCGGCTCGGCGCATCCCGCACGGGGCTGACCGAGCGGCTCGACGACGTGGCTGCCGACGTCGCGCGCGCGTGGCAGGCGTTGCAGGCCGAAGGTCTCGCGCGGCGGCCCGGCGCGGATCTGCAGGTGGAGTATCCGGTCGCCGGGCCGCGGGAAGGCGGCGTGCTGCTGAGCGGCTACATCGACCTCGTCAGCGCTTCTGACGACCGTCTCGACGTGCTGGACTTCAAGACCGATCCCCCGCCCGCCGGCGCGGTCGAGACCGACTATCCCGCGTACGCCGCCCAGGTCCGCCTGTACGGAGAGCTGCTCAGCGCGGCGGGGATTGCGCGCGACCGCCAGCTCCGGTGCGGGCTGCTGTTCACGGCCGACGGGGTGATTCGCTGGGTCACAGTTAACACCGGTGATTGGCTGGGTAGCCGCTAACGCCTCGGTCAGGCGCTGAGGCGGGCGTCGGCAGTCGCGATGGAGCTCCCGGCGCCGTTCACCAACGCCGCGCGGAATGGACGGCAGTCGCAGGCGGCGTCTCCCAGGTGCGGGCTTCAGCCTCTGCGAACGGCTGCGAGCGGTATTGCCAGCAACGCTACGAGTCCCACCAGCAGGGTCACGGCGTGTGCGATGTGCACGAAAAGGTTCCAGGCCAGGAACCTGGCCGCCACCTCCGCGGACACCGGCGTGACGCTGCGGAGCACAACGGCTTCGACGGCGCCGAATCCCGAGCCGTAGTGGACCACGGGCCAGAGCACGGCGGCGATGGCGGCGACGCCGGCTCCCAGGCGGTGGCGCCGGGCGCCCAGCGCGACCGCAAGGAGCGCCAGGGCGGCGATAACTTGAAACCCGCAGATCGCATAGAACGCCGTGAGGCCTCCGCTGCCCGCGGAGCGCGCGAAGGCGGGATAGGTCGCGGCGAGCTGGCGCGGGTCATTGGCCAGCATCCAGTCGAGGAAGCGGCCGAGGATCAGCGCGTGGCCCAGCATGAACCCCGCTACGAGCGCGGTCGTCACGGAGGCGAGCAGCCAGCACGGCCAAAAGAGCCGCTGCGTCATCGTCGCGCGAATTCTACCAGACCGAGGCCTGGCCGAAGCTTCGCAGCTCGCTCGGCCTCCGCAGCGTACCGCTCACGGCGTCGTCGCCGGCGTGATCCGTCCCGCGTCCAGCGCCGGCAAGGTCAGCGGTCCGGTGTCGCGGTGAGCGAGCCCAGCCGTCGGCTCGCCAGGGCCAGCGCGCCAGTCCCGAGCGCGGTGACCGCCGCCGTGACGGGGAAGATCGTGAAGACGTCGCCCGACGTCACCAGCGTCCCGAGGGCCGCGCCGACCATGAAGCCAACATTGACGGGAACGTACGCGAACGACATCACGCGCCCGCGGATGTCGAGCGGAGCGGAGCTGGACAGCACGGAGAAGGAGACGGCGAAGACGCCCGACGCCACGCCGGAGACGAGCGCCCAGGCGATCGCAAACGCGTAGAAGCTCGGGGCGAATCCCGGAAGCGGCCAGAGCAGCGTTTCCAGCACCGCGCCCACGATCAATACCCGCCAGCGACCGAGCCGATCGGCCAGGGCCCCCATGACCGGCGCGATGATCAGCGTGGCGAAGCCGCCGGCGCCGAGCACGAGTCCTATCGCGGTGGCCCGATCTTCCCCGGGGTGGAGCGCGGTGATCGCGATGGGCACAAAGGTGTTGGCGAGCATCCACCCGGTGAACAGCAGAAAGAGCGCGGGGAAGAGGGGAAGCATCGGCGATCGCCACACCACGCGCACGGAATCGACGGCCATGCGGAGCAGCGGCCGCGTGTCCGTCGGCACGAAAGAATCCCGGTAGCCGACGCTCAGCGCGACGATAACCGCCAACAGCAAGACGACGTCGACCAGCACCAATCCCGGGAAGCCCATGCCCTGGGCATCGACGACCGCGCCCCCCACGATCGGACCGATGAATGCGCCGATGGGGCCGCTGGCGTTCATGATCGAGAAGGCGAAGGCGAGACGCTCTCGCGGAACTCGCTCCGACAGGGTGGTCATCATCAGCCCGCTGTTGCCGAACGAGAAGCCCATGACGGCGCGGCCGAGGGTGAAGATCCACACGTTCGGGGCCAGGAACGCGACGATCCCGGCGATCAGGTACGCCGCGAACGATCGCACGATGACGGGCTTGCGCGCATAGCGATCGGCCAGGGCGCCCCAGAGGGGCAAGAACGGCAGCCCGAGGGCCATCGAGACGGCCGCGATGGAGCCGGTCCACCTGGCGATGTCGCCCGGCGGAACGCCCAGCTGCGTCAAGTAGAGCGGGGTGAAGCCGACGATCTGGCCCCAGAACATCGTCTCGATGAACGAGGCGACGGTGAACAGGGCGAGAAGCGGTTTCCACGGAGATGCCGCCTCGTGCGGGCCGGGCATGGACGCGGAGATGATCGACTATCCGACCACTCCGACGCCCTGGATCTCGATCTCGATCCCCGGCCGCGCGAAGTTCGATACGGTGATGAGCGCGCTCGCCGGGAACTTCCCGCCCGGGAACACGCCTTTGCGGATCTCCACGAAGCGGTCGCCGTAGCGCGGCTCCTTGATGAACACGGTCATGGTGACGAGATCGGCGAGCGTGCCGCCGGCGCGCCGCAGCGTCTGGTCCATGAGGGCGAACACCCGCTGCGTCTGCGCCTCGAAGTTGCCGGAGAGGTCCTTGCCGTCGGCATCGGCGGTGGCAACCTGTCCGGCCAGCCAGACGATCCGCCCGCCCTCGCTGATGACGGCGGGCGAGTACGCGCGCCCCTTCTGCTGCTCGCTCGGCTCCACGTAGGTCTTCGGCATTCGGCCTGCTCCTTCCGTTGCTTGGTCGACGCAGTTGCCCTGAGGCGGCCGTGGCGCTACCCGTCTGATAATCTCCTCCGTTAATCCCGGGCTCTTGCTCGGCAACTGCCCGGTTTTTAGGGCTGTATACGACGTAGAGCCGGGAGCAGCTCGTCGCTGATCAACCGCATGCTCCCCAGCGCGTGGCCAACCGGCATCCCGCTCCAGTGCGTGCGCAGGACGAGGAAGTTGGCGCCCACCTCTTCCCAGCACGGGCGGAGCTGCTCGTAGCACTCCTCGGGGCTGCCCAGCACGAAGCGATCGCGCTGCAGGGCTTCGAGGGGCTGGCGGAACGACTCGTTGCCCGGCAGCACGGCGTCCTGTCCCCAGGCCGCGTACGTCTTGTACTTCTCGGAAAGATACGGCCCGGCCATCGCGACCGCGGTGGGCGTGTCCTTCGCGCAGAAGATCTCCTTGATGAAGGGCAGGACGCGCGGGAACGGTTTGCCCACGCGCGCGAGCTCGGCGCGGTAGAGCAGCATCTGCCGCTTGATGGTGGCCGTCGTGGCGTGCGGGTTGATGAACCAGGTGTCGCCCACGCGCGCCGCGCGCTGGACCGCCACGTCGCTGTTGGCGGCGACCCAGATGGGTGGATGCGGCCGCTGGATCGGCCGGCACGTCAGCATGACGTTGGACAGCGTGCAGACGTCGTTGTCGACGCTCACCTTGTCCTCGGTCCAGAGGCGCTTCACCACGTCCAGGCACTGCTCGAAGCGGCGCACCCGCTGGCCCCGCGGGACCTTGAAGGCGTCGAACTCGACCTCGCGGTAGCCCAGGCCCACGCCGAAGACGAAGTTGCCGCGCCAGATGACGTCGAGCGAGGCCATGCACTCGGCCACTTCCACCGGGTTGTGCAGGCCGGCCAGCAGCACGCCGGCGATGCCCGTCATCTCGCCCGCCTCGGCGGCCAGGCGGGACAGGAACGGAATGAGCTGGAGCTGGCTCATCCCTTCGCTGAGGTAGTGCTGGCCGGTGGCGACGGCGTCCCAGCCGCGGTCGCGGGCCAGGCGCGTCATCGCGTACTGGCCTTCGAGGGCGGCGAGCATGTCGGTGCCCGGCGGGTTCTGGTTGGTGAGGAAGATGGCGACTTTCATGGGCGTGATCTTATGATATGCGCGCCAGCCATGTCAGCCACAGTGCGCGCCGCCGTCCTCGTCAAGCCTCGCACGCTCGAAGCGCGCGAATTCCCTCGCCCGGTCATCGGCCCCGACGACGCGCTCCTGCGGATCGAAGCCTGCGGGATCTGCGGCAGCAATTACGAGCAAGTTCGATAAGATGCATACGTACTCGTTCCCGCTCGAGCAGGCCGAGGACGCCGTGCGGACGCTGGCGGGCGCGTTTCCCGGGATGAACCCGGTTCACCTGGCGATCGTGCCCGGCGCGCCGCGCGTGGCGCTGCCTCG
>JBGPXN010000129.1:0-13014 GCA_041492755.1 Methylomirabilia bacterium
CCGGCGCGCAGGATCTCCCTCGGCGCGCCTCCGGGCTCACCGGCCCGGATCACGCCCTGCTCGACGAGGCGGCGCCGTTGGGCCACGTCGTCCCCGTGAGACTCATCGGTTCGCCAATCGTCGACGGGAACCAGGTCGGCCACCGGCGTGTCACGATCGAAGATGCGATAGCGCATGCCGCGCCGGACCCCGGCGAGGAGCTCGGACAACCGATTCTTCGCCTCCGCAGTGCGAACGGCCCTCAATCGCGCCGGCCTGGCCTTGGTGGGGGGTGCCATGATGATGCTATCTCAGCCAGCTCAGCTCGTCACGGCAAAGGCTCCGCCACCGCCACGCGGCTGTTGACGCTCGCGCGCGGAGTCGCAAAGTGTGCCGGCCACCGCGCGGCCGCCCTGGAGCACGAGCCGGATGCGCGCCATGTCCTGGAGCAATCGGATGTCCGCGAGCGGGTCGCCGTCGATGATGATCAAGTCGGCGAGCTTGCCGGGACCGAGCGAGCCGAGCGAATCTGCGCGATGCAGCGCGCGGGCGGCGACCCCGGTGGCGGCGTGGATCGCGTCGAGCGGCGTCATGCCCTCGCGCACGAGGAATTCCAGCTCCCGCGCGTTGCTCCCGTGCGGGTACCGGTTGCCGATGTCGCCGCCCGCCGCGATCGGCACCCCGGCCTCGCGCGCACGACGGAAGCTGTCGAGCCACAGCGGGCGGTTGACGGTCATCTCCTCGCGCTGCTTCGCCGGGAGGTCGAGCGTTACGCCCAGGTCGAGCACGCTCTGGAGCGTCGAGAGCGTCGGCACGAGCACGGCGCCCGTCCGCTGGAACAGCTCGATCGCCTCGTCGTCGAGGCGGGTGCCGTGCTCCACGGTGTCGGCGCCCGCGCGCAGCGCGAACTTCACCGACTCGTAGGACTGACAGTGGACGGCGACGGTGCGGCCCCAGCGGTGGGCCTCGTGGACGGCCAGGAGCATCTCCTCCTGGTTCATCGTGGTCATCCACGTGTGCGAGTGCGGGCTGCCCTCGGCGCCGCTGCCGCCCAGCTTGACGTTGTCGACGCCGTCGCGGATCTGGCTGCGGACCGCCTTCAGCATCTCCTGGGCGCCATCGACGCGCATCCCGAAGCCGCAGTCGGTGTGCCAGCAGGACGGCAGCGTGTCGGCCAGCCCGGCGGTCGGGTGCAGGATGCGGCCGCTCGCCACCACGCGCGGCCCGCGGATGCGGCCCTGGGCCACCGCGTCGCGGACCGCCACCGCGACGTTGCCGATGGTGCCGAGGTCACGCACGGTCGTGTACCCCGCGCGGAGGATGACCTCCGCGTTCAGCACCGCGTTGATCGCCGCCGTCTCCACCGGGCAGCGGTCGATGTCCTCGAAGCGGCGAAAGCCCGCGTAGACGAGGTGGGCGTGGCAGTCGATCAGGCCGGGCAGGATTGTCCGGCCGTCGACCTCGACGACCCGCGCGCCATCGCGCGCGCGCCCGAGGTCCGCCATCCGCCCCACACCCGTGATCAGCCCGCCTTCGACGCGAACGAACCCGTCCTCGAGGGGCGGGTGGCCAAGCCCGTCCACGACACGCGCGTCGACGAAGCAGAGCGGCGCGCCGGCAACGGCACTCTCGAGCCACGCGTCGTTCATCGCGCTCGGAGCCTCGCAGGGTGCCGAAACCCTCGCAGGCCGCTCAAAAAGGTCCAGATGCTAGGCGGCGAGGAGCGACGACCGAGACGTGGCCCGGCCACGTCGCAGGGAGGAGCGACGAGCCAACGACGCAGATGGGCCTTTTTCAGCGGCCTGCGCGGTCCGGAGGCGATCACTCGCGGACGAGGCGGCCGTAAAGGTCCGGCCGTCGGTCGCGCCACCACGGCAGGCTCTTCTGGGCGCGCGCGACGTCGTCGAGATCGAGCGTGGCCACGAGCAACTCGTCGCCGTCGCCCTTCGCCACCGCCATCACCTCCGCGCCCACCGGGTTGACGATCATGCTCTTGCCGATGTTCTGGCGGCCGGCCTCGTCCCCGGCCCGGTTCACCGCCACCACGAAGACGCCGTTCTCGTAGGCGCGCGCCTGCAGCGGCACCTCCCACGTGTTCCCGCGGAGCGTGGCCTCCCCGTAGGTCGCGGCGCAGATGGGCATGAACAGGATCTCGGCGCCGTCGAGCGCCAGCACGCGCGAGCCTTCGGGGAACTTTCGGTCGTAGCAGATCTGGATGCCGAAGCGCACCCCGCGCGTCTCGAAGACGGGCAGCTCGCGGCCGGGGGTGAAGTAGAACTTCTCGTAGCTGCCGGTCCCGCCGGCCAGCTTCGACGGCAGGATGGCCGGGATGTGCGTCTTGCGGTAGGTGCCGAGCGTCCGGCCCTCGCCGTCCACCACCAGCGCCGCGTTGTAGAGGTATTTCCCGTGTCGCTCGCCGTACGGAAAGATCATCGCCATGTGCCGGTCCCGGACGAGCGCGAACAGCGGCTCGGTGGCCGGGTTCGGCAGCTCCATGAAGAAACCCTCGTAGTCCGGGTCGAGCGTGCCCGGGAAGAACGGCGTGAGGAACAGCTCGGGGAAGCAGATGATCTGGGCGTCGCGCGCGGCGGCCTGCTCCACCAGCTCGCACGCCGCCGCCACGTGAGGGGCGACGTCGCGCGTGAGGACGGGGCCGGTCTGAGCGGCGGCGACGATGATGGTCCTGGCCATGGGTGCTCTCCTTCCGATCTCAGGGTGACGGGACAGCGCCCGGCACGGGCCACGGGGTGCGGATATCGGGAATCGACTCGCGCGCGAGCAGTGCGGCGACCGAGACGTCGGCGCCGAGCCGGCCGCGATCGGGGGCGAGCGCGACCTCGCGCCCGTCCTTGAGCAGGCGCACGATGCGCCGCTTGTCGCGGAGCACGCCCACGTCCTGGGCGGGATCGCCCTCGACGACGAGCACGTCGGCGAGCTTGCCGGGTTCCAGCGTGCCGAGCACGGCCTGGCGGCCGATTGCCTCCGCCGCCGTCTGCGTCGCCGCGCGGATCACCTCGAGCGGCGGGTAGCCGAGTGCCGCAAGATACTCCAGCTCCAGTACACCGTCGGGCGCGTGGAAGAACCGGTGCGCGGCGTCCGTGCCCACCGCGACCTTCACCCTCATCTCGCGGGCGTGGACGAGCATGGCGGCCGCTGCCAGGAAGGCGCCCCGCGCTTCCTGGACGAACGCGGGATCGTCCCGGGCGAGGACGTAGCCGGGCAGGCAGCGCGCGTGGAGCCACGCGATCGTCGCGCTCAGGACGACGCCGCGCTCGCGGACCAGCGCCAGTGCTTCCTCGTCGGCGAACTCCGCCGAGTGCAGGGAGCGCACGCCCGCGCGGACGGCGGCCTTGATCCCGCCGGCCGAGTGGGCATGGGCGTGGACCCAGCGCCGGTGCTTGGCCGCCTCGCGGACGGCCGCGGCGATCTCGTCCTGGTCAAGGTCGCCCGTCTCCGCGTCGCTCCAGCGCGAGCCCGCCACGCCGCTCGCCGCGACCTTTATATAGTCGACCCCCGCCTTGATCTGCCGGCGCACGGCGCGCCGCACCTCGCCGGCGCCGTCGACCTGGGTGCCGAGGGCGACGTCGCTCTCGTAGCGGACCCACACCGGCATGCTGTCGAGCAGCCCGGCGGCGCCGCAGAGGATCTGGCCGGCCGCGACCACGCGCGGACCGGGAATGAACCCGCCGGCCACCGCGTCGCGGATGGCCGGACCGATCAGCCCGCGGCAACCCCCGTCGGCGATGGTGGTGAAGCCCATCTCGAGGATGGCCCGCGCGTTGAGCGACGCCTTCACGGCAGAGAGCTCGACGCTCTCCTCCATCTCGAGCGTCCACGCGTTCGGCTGGCTCGCGTGGTAGCTCAGGTGCGTGTGGCAGTCGATTAGTCCGGGCATGATCGTCTGGCCGTCGAGATCGATCACTCGCGCGCCGGGCGCCATGCGGAGCCGGTCGGTGCGATCGACCTGCGCGATGGTTCCATCGTTGATGACGAGCCCGGCGTCGGCGACGGGATCGCGACCGGTCCCGTCGATGAGCCAGCCTCCGCGCAGCACCGTCTGCGGCACGCCGTGATTCTCCTCCGAGGCAACACGCCGGCCGCCGGAAAGAGTCTCGCGGTCGGCGCGACGGCCAGGGAGTGTAGGATAGCCCGGACCTGGCATCCGGCTCCAGCGAAGGGGCGTTGTCAGGAGTCGCCGGGGCTCTGGACCGAACCGCAAGGAGGAATCGATGAAGCGTTCGCTCGTGCTCGTGGTGGCGGCGGTGATGCTGGTGGCGGGAGTGGCCTCGGTGGGCTCGGCCAGCCACGGCAAGATGCTCTTCGGCATCGGCATCAGCGCGCCGTACGCGCCCTTCGTGGTGGCGGTCGAGAAGGGGTTCCTGGAGAAACGCGGAGTGCCGGCCGAGTACAAGACGTTCGAGAGCGGGATGCCGGCCTTCGAGGCCACCATCGCCGGCAGCGTCGACGCCGGCATGGTCTCCGAGTTCATCTTCGTGCCCGCGCGCGCCAAGGGCGCGAACGTCTCGGTCGTCTCGCTGTTCTCGATCACCGGCAAGGACCTCGGGCTCGTGGTCTCCAAGAACGTCAAGACGGCCAAGGACCTCGAGGGCAAGAGCGTCGGCACGGCTCTCCGCTCCTCCGCCGAGTACTTCATGCACAAGTACCTCGAGAAGAACGGCGTGGACGTGGCCAAGGTGAGGGTCCGCAACATCGCGCCGACGGAGACCGCGCCCGCGCTGTTCCGCGGCGACATCGACGCCTTCTTCCTCTGGGGCAACTGGGTCCCCAAGGGCCCCGAAGTCGTACCGGGCGCCCGGATCATGGCGTACTCCGGTGACAACGACGTGTACATCCAGAAGCAGGCGCTCCTCTTCAACGCCAACTTCGTCAAGACTCACCGTGACCTCGCCGGCAAGGCGCTCCTCGGCCTGATGGACACCATCAAGTTCATCAAGGAGAACCCGGACGAGGCGGCCCAGGTCGCCGGCAAGGTGTTCCGCATCGCCCCCGAGGAGATGAAGAAGCAGATGGCGCCGCTGAACTACGTGATCGAGCTCAAGCGGGCCACCATCGCGGAGTACAAGGACAGCACGCGCTGGATCGTCGGCAAGGGCGGCGCGACGATCCCCGACGTCGACAAGTTCTGGGCCGAGCTGGCGGACCCGTCCCTGCTCAAGGCGGTGGCCCCGCAGCAGACCGATCTCTAAGTGGGGGGCCCCGAAATGGCCCCCCCCACCCCCCCCGCTCGGCAGCGCCCCGGGGAACCCGGGGCGCTCCTCGGTCACCGTGAGTCGGACGCCCCCTAGAAGAGGACACCGGCGCCGGCCCCGACATGGCCCCCCCCATCCCCTACGCTCGGAGTGCCCCGGACCCCCCGGGCCGCTCCTCGATCGCCGTTGGCCGAACGCGTTCCTAGCGAAGGCCGCCGCGCCCGCGCCGGCATGGGCGGCTACATCCAGTTCGCGGACGTCGAGTTCCGCTTCGTCGCCCGGGCCGGGACCGCTCCGCTCGTTCTCGAGCGGTTCTCGCTCTCGATCGAGCGGGGGGAGTTCTTCTGCCTGCTCGGCCCGAGCGGTTGCGGTAAGACGACCGTCCTCAACCTCCTGGCCGGGTTCGAGCGTCCGAGCGGCGGGAGCCTCGAGGTCGACGGGCGTCCCGTGGTGGGCCCGGGGGTCGACCGCACCGTCGTGTTCCAGGGCGACGACTCGCTCTACACGTGGCTCACCGCCGTCGAGAACGTCGAGTTCGGGCTGCGGCTCGCCGGCGTGGACGCGGCCACGCGGCGGGTGACGGCCGAGCGCTACCTGAGCCTCGTCGGCCTGTCCGGCCAGGGCGGCAAGTATCCGAGCGAGCTGTCCGGTGGGATGAAGCAGCGGATCCAGATCGCGCGGGCGCTCGTGTGCGAGTCGCCGATCCTCCTGATGGACGAGCCGTTCGCGGCCGTCGACGCCCAGACCCGGAGCACGCTGCAAGACGAGCTGATCGGGATCTGGCAGGCGACGCGGCGCACCTTCCTCTTCATCACCCACGACATCGGCGAGTCCGTCCTCCTCGCCGATCGCATCGGGATCATGACGGCGGGGCCCGCCGCGCGCATGAAAGTCGTGGTGCCGGTGGACCTGCCGCGCCCGCGCCGCCGGAGCGATCCGGCGTTCGGCGCGCTCTACGAGCGGCTCCACGTGATCGTGTCGGAAGAGGTCCGGCGGCGGGCCGCGGGATGAGGATGAAAGCGGCGCTGATCCCGCTGCTGTCGGTCGGCGTGGTCATCCTGGTGTGGCAGATCGTCAGCGCGACGTTCTTCCCCCCGGTCCTCTTTCCCACTCCGGTCTTGGTGGCGCGCGCGTTCGTGAAGGAGATCGCGGCGGGGCGGCTCCTGGGCGACGTCCTGGCCAGCCTCGCCCGGATCTTCACGGGCTTCGTCATCGGCTGCACGCTGGGCGCCGGCACCGGTCTCACGATGGGCTTCATCCCCTTCGCGCGGCGGTTCCTCGATCCGTGGATCCAGTTCGGACGGTTCGTGCCGTCCATCTCGCTCCTGTCGCCCGCCCTCATCTGGTTCGGGATCGGCGAGGGCTCGAAGCTCTTCCTCATCACCTACACGACGACCTTCATCGTGCTGCTCAACACGCTCGCCGCCGTTTTCAGCGTGCCCCGGAGCAAGATCCGCGCGGCGGAATGCCTGGGCGCCACGCGCGCGCAGCTCTTCCGGCTCGTGATCCTTCCCGCGAGCCTGCACGGGATCTTCACCGGCATGCGCGTGGGCATGGGGCTCTCGTTCACCACGGTCGTCGCCGCCGAGATGATCGCGGCGGACTCCGGCCTCGGCTACCTGATCATCAACTCCCGCCTCTGGTTCCAGACCGACGTGATCTTCGTGGGGATCATCATGCTGGGGACGCTGGGGTACCTCGCCGACAAGGCGTTCCAGGGCCTGATCCACCGCGTCGCGTGGCGCTACGCGCCGACCAACTGATGCGCGGTCCGGCCTCCCAGAGCGGCTTTCCGCACTCTCAGGCTCCTGGTTTCACCCACTCACTTCCACGAAGAGCCGTTTCCATGTTCGATTATTATAATCATGATTATAATAAGAGCCACTCGGTGACATCGGGAGGCGGTGCTGATGCGATTCGTCGGGCGGAGGGCCGAGCTGGCTTTTCTCGAGGGCCAGTGGCGGAATCGCGGAGCCCAGTTGATCGTCGTCACCGGCAAGCGCCGGGTGGGCAAGACGTACCTGCTCAACCAGTGGATCCGGCAAAAGCCCGCCGTCTATTACCTCGCCGATCGCCGGCCGGAGCGGGAGCAGCTTCGCGAGGTCGCCAGGCGCCTCGGCGCCTACTTCGACGACGCCTTCGTCGCCCGGAAAGGATTCGACGATTGGCTCGAGGTTTTTGCCTACCTCAAGACCAAGGTGACCAGGCGCTTCGCCCTGGTGATCGACGAGTATCCCTACCTCGCGACCAACAATGCGGCGACCTCGTCTCTCTTCCAGAAAGGCTGGGACGAGACGCTCCATGCCCTGCCTGTCTACGTCGTCCTGTGCGGGTCCTCCATCGCGATGATGGTCTCCGAGACGCTTGCCCAGTCAGCGCCGCTCTACGGCCGGCGCACCGGGGACGTCCGCATCCACCCCCTCGATTTCGAAGAGGTCGTTGAGCTCCTGCCGAAAAAGCTCTCCTTCGAGGAACGCGTCGAGGTCTACGCTACGCTCGGAGGTATGCTGGGCTACCTCGCCCACTTCGACATGCTGAATGCCGACCTCGAATACAACGTCCGCGAGGAGATCCTCTCGCCGGGCGCATTTCTGTTCCGTGAGGTCGAGTACCTCCTCAGCGAGGAGCTCCGGGAGCCAAGGAACTACCTGGCCATCCTGGCCGCCATCGCGCAAGGCAACCGCAAGTTCGGCCAGATCGTCAATGCCACGAAACTGCCGCCGACGGCGCCGAAGGGCTATCTGGACGTCCTCGCGGAGCTGGAGCTCGTGGAGCGTGAGGTACCGGTCACCGAGCCCATGCCCCACAAGTCCAAGAAGTCCTTGTATGGGCTCCAGGACCCGTTCGTCGCTCTCTGGTTCGATATCGTCTATCCCTACCGCTCCGACCTCGAGCTCGGGAATACCCAACCGTCAATCGAGCGGTTTCGCAAATCCTTCCCCGCGGTCATGAGCCGGGCCTACGAGCGGATCGCGCGGGAGACCATCCGCAAGGCGCCGGACCTCCCGTTTCCCCTCCATCGTGTCGGTCGCTGGTGGGACAGCGGCCACGAGATCGATGTCCTGGGTCTCAACGCCGACGTCAACGGCCTGCTGGCCGGCGAGGTCAAGTGGAGCAATCAGCCGTTGGGCTCCGAGGTGCTGGCCACCCTCCGCGCCAGGACGGCGCATGTGCAATGGGGGAGACGGGAGCGGCGGGAGGCCTTCGCCTTGTTCAGCAAGAGCGGATTCACGGCCGACTTGCGTCGCCGGGCAAGGACCGAGGGCATCCTGCTCTTTCATGGCACACGCCGCCTCGCATGAGCGCCGCCACCCGTCATCCCATCAGCCGGATGTGCGCGCGATGAGCATGGTGATCCTCGGCGGCATGGTCGTGACGCCCGAACGAGGCGGCGTGCGCGCCGAGCGTGGGGCGATCGTCGTCGACGGAGACCGGATTGCCCGCGTCGCCTACGGAGCGGACGCTGCCCGGCTCGAGCCGGCCGCGGGAGACCGCGTCATCGACGCCGGACGCCGGATCGTCATCCCGGGGCTCGTCGACGCGCACTGCCACGCCTACGGCGCGCTCACCCCCGGACTGGTCGACCGTCTCCCGCTCGACATCCGGATGCCCGCCCTGGCGGCCACGCTCGCAGGGTGGACCGAGGACGACACGCGCGTCGCCACGCTGCTGGGTGCCTGGCGGATGCTGCGGGGCGGGACGACGACGGTGCTGGAGAACGTGCTCCAGGGAATCGACGCCGCCGAGCCGGCGATCCGCGCACTGCTGCACGCCGGCATGCGCGCGGTCGTCGGGCCCATGATCGGGGATCGGCCGTTCCACGAGACGTTGCCCGGTTATCTCGAGCGACTACCCGAGCCTCGCCGCTCGGAAGCGCTGGCCGCTCCCACGCCGTCGCCGAAGGAGCTGGTGCAGGCCTCCGTCGCGATCGCGCGACGCTGGGACGGCGCGGAAGGACGGATCCGCGTCTGCCTGAGCCCCTCGACGCCGCATCGCTGCACCGACCAGCTTCTGGAACTGGTGGCGGAGGCCTCGGCGAACGAGCGGCTGGGTGTGCACACGCACCTGCTGGAGACGCGGCCGCAAGCGATGGTAGGCCGGCGCCTGTACGGACGGACGATGGTCGAGCACCTCGGAGCGCTTGGCCTGCTCGGCCCTCGCCTGTCGTGCGCTCACGCCGTCTGGCTGACCGACGATGACCTCGATCGGCTCGCGGAGGCTGGCGCCGGTGTCTCGCACAACCCGCTGAGCAACCTCTATCTCGGCAGTGGCATCGCGCGGCTGCCCGAGCTGCTGCGCCGCGGGATCGCCGTCGGACTCGGCTCGGACGGTCCGAACTGCGGCGCCAGCGGGCCGCTGTTCGAGGTGATGAAGCTGGCCGCGTGCGTCCACCGCATCGCCGAGCCCGACGGCGACCGCTGGGTCAGCGTGCAGGACGCGTTCCGGATGGCGACGATCGGCGGTGCGCGCGCGCTCGGCCTCGACGCCGAGATCGGCTCGATCGAGCCCGGCAAGAAGGCGGATCTCGTCCTGCTCGACGCGGAGGCGCCGCACTTCGTCCCCCTGAACGACCCACTGACGCAGCTCGTGTACGGGGAGACCGGGCAGGCCGTTCAGACCGTCATCGTCAACGGCGAGGTTGTCCTCGACGGCGGGCACCCGACACGGTTCGATCCCGCGCCGCTCGTCGCGGAAGCGCACGAGCGTGGCGCGCGGCTCCGCGAGCGTGCGCTTCCCCACCTGGCGCGCGCGCGGGAGCTGCATCCTTATCTCGAGGACGCCTACCTGGCGCTGATCCGCGAGTTCGAGGGCCGATAGGGGCGATGCCACCGTCCGCTTCTGTTCAAAGGCTTTGACGCTCAGCCGCTTGTCGGTTGCACGTTGGCATGCTAGCATGACGGCATGACGGAGAAGGTTGCCGAGCCGCGGATGAGCAGCACCGAAATCAAGGTGATCGGGAAGAGCGGGCAGATCTCGCTCGGCAAAAGCTATGCGGGAAAAACGCTGCGCGTGGAGAGGCGCGAGGACGGCAGCATCGTACTCACGGCGGTCGCGATGGTGCCCGAAAGCCAGCTCTGGACCGTTGAGGAGCCCGCCCGCTCCCGCATCGCGCGTGGCTTGGCGTGGGCCGCGGAGACCAGGCCCGACGAGACGGACGTTGACGCACTGCTGAAGCGACGACCACGAGGCATCGGGCGCACGCGTGGCCGCGGCCGCTAGCCGCGTCCGCCTGGACCTCAACAGCCCCGGATTCCAGGACGTCTTCTTCCGCCTCGAGCTCGCCGACCTCCAGCAAGTGGTAGCGTCGCTTCGCCGTCTGCGCGAGCTGGATTGGGTAACGGTCTATCGGCACACCGGCTTCCGGTGGGAAGCCATCGAGCACCTCAGGGCGCCGAACCAGGCCAGGGTGTTCTCGCTTCGCTTGAGTCAGAAGGTCCGCGCGGTTGCCTACCGGGATGGCGATTTCCTCCGGTTGACATCTCTGCACCCTGACCACGATTCGGCCTACGAGCGTTGACTCCTCTTCCCGCCAGAGACGGGAATTGGGTAGGGCCGGTCGACAGTCTGGCGTCAGATTCTGCGGGGTTCGACGTCTCGTAGGACGCCTTTAGCCTACCGCGGCGAATCGGGGTGAGCGGCCTCGCCGCTCCCCAGCACCGTCTCGAAGACGCGCAGCACGTTGCCGCCCATGATCCCTCGAATGGCGTCGTCGTCGTAGCCGCGCGCGACCAGCCCGCGGGTCACGTTGAGACATTTCGCGAGCGAGTCGAACTCCGGGGGATAGCAGAACTGGAGCGTGGCCATCTCCGTCCCCGCCCACAGCTCTCGGTACACGTCCGCCGGCCACTGCTCCATGCAGTCGGGCCCGATCCCGACATGGGCGGGCCCGACCAGGCGCGCGAAGTGGTCGATGTGATCCAGGAACTGGTCGAGCGTTGCCTCGGTCGAGCCCGAGACGAACTGGGCGAGCATGTGCAGGCCGATCACGCCGCCCCGCGCCGCGATCGCGCGCGCCAGCGCGTCCGGGAGATTGCGCGGGTGGGGACACAGGGCGCGGGCGTTCGAGTGGGAGGCCATGATGGGGTGGACCGAGGCCTCGACGGTGTCGCGAATCCCCTCGTCGGCCATGTGCGACACGTCGATGACGATCCCGAGCCGGTTCATCTCGGCCACGGCCGCCTGGCCGAACCGGGTGAGCCCGCCGCCCCCGCCCGCGGCCACGCCGTCGCCGAGGAGGTTGCGGCCGTTCCAGGTGAGCCCGATGGAGCGGATCCCGAGGCGGTGGAACATCCTCAAGATGCCGAGGTCGTCGTCGATGGGCATCGCGCCCTCGAACCCGAACACGACGGCCACCTGCCCGTTTTGCTCGGCGCGCCGGAAGTCGTCGGCTCTGAGGACGAGCCTGAAGGCCGGAGTCTCGGCCAGCTCCGAGTACCAGTAGTCGAGCGCCTGGAGCGCGAACTTCGTGGGCTGCAGCGGGCGGATGTTGCGAAAGGCGAAGGTGGAGAAGTACGGCGTGTCGCCCGCCACGTGCTCGCAGACGGCCTTGACGCCGCCGGCGCGGAGGAGCGGGAGCTGACGCCGCCCGGCCACGCCGCGCTCGCCGCGGCTCCGGCCCTCGCTCACGCCCGCGATGAAGTCGGTGTGGGCCGCGAACACGAAGGCCTCGGCGTGCAGCCGCCGCGCCCGCTCCTCCTCCCCCGCGGTCAGGGTGCGCAGGCTACATGCCCGACTGCACCTGCTTGATGAGATCGGGCCCCACCTGCGCCTTGAAGCGCTCGTAGACGGACTTCGCGGCCTCGCGGAAGGCGGCCAGGTCGGGCTGGGTGACCTTCACGCCGTTCTGCTTCATGACCTCGATCGCTTCCTCGTTGGCGCGCATCGCCCGGGTGCGGTTGGCGGCCTGGCCCGCCTTGGCCGCTTCCACGATCACCGCCTGGAGATCCGGGGGCAGGGCCTTCCACTTGTCCATGTTCATCATCAAGACGATGGTCGTGAAGATGTGGTTGGTGATGGCGAGGTTCTTGGCCACCTCGTACAGCTTGGCGTCCCGCATCCCGATGGGGTTGGTGTCCACGGCGTCGATGGTGCCTTGCTGGAGTCCCGTGTACACCTCGGGCCACGCCATCGGCACCGGGTTGGCGGCCACCGAGCGCCAGGTGGCCACGTACAGCGGATTCTCGATCACGCGCACCTTGAGCCCTTTGGCGTCGGCCACCGTGTTGACCGCGCGGCTGCGAATGAGGAGCTGGCGGTAGCCCCACTCGCCGGCGACCAGGCCCTTGATCCCCTTGGGCTCGAGCATGCTCATCATGCGCTGGCCGATGGCCCCGTCGAGCGAGCGGTGGACGTGGCCCGCGTCCTTCCAGATGAACGGCAGCTCGGTGAGACCGAAGGTGGGCTCGACCGCGGCCACGATGCCGGCTCCGATGATCCCGAAGTCCAGCTCACCCGTCCTGAGATTCGCCATCATCTCGGTCTCGCCCCCGAGCTGGGCCTTGTCGAAGAGCACGACGCTGATCCGCCCGCCACTCTTGGCCTTGGCCGTCTCGCCGAACGTGGTGGCGAACTCGCCGCCCAGCGCATCGCGGCTGATGACGATCCCCAGCCGGTAATTGTAGGCGGCCTGCTGACTGCTGGCGGGCGCCACCAGTCCCAGCCCAGCCAGAGCGAGGATGCCGGCCAGGGCGCCGGCCAGAAGCGTGAGCTGACGTCTGCGTGATGTCATGGAACCTCTCCTCGTTTCTTGGCCGGCTGTCTCTGGCCGCCCGCGTCGGACTATAGGAGCGAGCCCTCGCGGGTGTCAACGCGAGCCGCCGGCGTC